>JACQEX010000106.1 GCA_016200345.1 Nitrospinota bacterium | reverse complement strand
GCTTGGGTTTATAGGTCTGAAACATAGGGAGCTGACGTCCGTCACTTTTGACGAGGATTTTGCAAAAACAAGCGGCGTGGACACGGCAAGACTTAGCGTGGCGATGGTTATGGCCGTCTCGGCGGCCGTGGTTTTGGCTATAAAGATATCGGGGGCCATGCTTACGTCCGCGCTCGTCATTATTCCAGCAGTGACCGCGATACAAATTGGCAGGGGCTTTGGGAATGTGATTGCAACCGCCTGCGTCGTTTCGGCCGTTTCCATAATATTTGGACTGTCTGTCTCGTTCGCGTTTAACCTGCCGAGCGGGGCGGCCATTGTTCTTCTTAACATACTTTTCTTTCTAGCGTCCATCACTTTGAAAAGATTGCGCAAAGCCAATTGAATTTGAAAAAGCCCCGTAAACGTTATATAATTTGCCCCGTGTATGGGTCAAATGTGAAGATTAGTACGCAGGCTGGCCATTCGGCGTTTCCCCCTATCGGAAGAGCAACAACGCATGAGAGACTTGAATTTGGAAGCCTATAGCAAACCGCGCAACGTTGTCGTCATTGGCGGCGGGGTAAGCGGCATCACCACGGCCGTTGAGGCCGCACAATCCGGCGCCGAGGTCTTGCTGGTTGAGTCCGGCCACCTACTCGGCGGCCGCCTGCTTATGATGCACAAATATTTTCCAAAGCTGGACAGCCCGACCATCGGCCTTGGGGTGCACCTTCGCAGAATAAAAAACAACCCAAAAATCACCGAGCTTACCAACTCCGAGGCTGTTTCCGTATCCGGTTCGAAGGGACATTTTACCGTCGAGATTCAGGTAAGGCCCAATTTTGTAAACCAGAATTGCGACGGGTGTAACAAATGCGCGGAAGTCTGCCCGGTGGAGGTGGAGGATAAATTCAACTATTCCATGCAAAAAACCAAGGCCATTTTCGCGCTTCCAAGCGAGAGCAAACAATACGTCATTGACGTAGGCATGTGCGACGGGGCGAAATGCGGAAAATGCGCGGAGGTTTGCCACGTAAAGGCGATTGACCTTCAACAACAGGCCACCACGATAAGCGTCAAAGCCGAGAGCGTGGTGGTTGCGACCGGATGGGAGCCTTACGACGCGACGTTGATAAAAAACCTTGGTTTTGGCAGGGTGCCGGACGTGATAAGCAACGTAATGATGGAGAGGCTGGTGGCCCCGGACGGCCCGACCGGCGGAAAAATCCTGCGCCCGTCTGATTCCAGCGAGCCGAAACACATAGCGTTTGTCCAATGCGCCGGCTCGCGTGACGAGGAGCACCTCCCTTACTGTTCGGCTATTTGTTGCATGGTGTCACTCAAACAGGCGATGTACATACGCGACGCGCATCCGAACTCCAAAATATCCATCATCTACACCGAGTTGACGAATCCATGCCCCGGTAGATACGACAAATTTTTGGCAAAAGTGATTGACGACGGCGGAATAAAATACATAAAGGGGAGTGTGGATCTGATTTCCTGCCTTGAGGGTTCCTGCGGGGCGAATCTGACGATAAAGGAACATTCCGGCGAAATTCTAAATTTGGACGCGGACATGGTGGTTTTAGCGACCGGCGTCGTCCCCTCCATTCTCTCTAACGTCTTGAAGGACGTGATGGTTTTGGACAAGAACGGATTTTTAAACCCGGAGGTGCAAAAGGACGGCATATACGTCACCGGAATGGCAAAGATGCCGTTCGACGTCACCTCTTCCATGCTCGACGCCGCCGGAACGGCCATTCGCACAACCCAACGCATAAGACAGTAGCGTGGAGCCTTTTTTTGCCTCGATCTTTGAAAGGGAAAGCGGATGTCTGCTGACCATTTTAACGTCGGTGACGCTCCTCATCCTAGGCTTCGCCCACATTAACAAGCTTGGGTTTACCCTCTCGAGCTTTTTGAACAGTCCGCGCGAATACGGCCTTCTTTGCGGCGCCGGCGCGCTTTTCGGATGGCTGATGCTGGATGCCGCGCGGGCTTTCAAGGAAAAGGTTTTTTTTTCGCCTGATTCCGCGCGGTTCCCGCGCCTTGAGACGATTACCTTGGCGGCGACGATTGTTTTCGTAGTCCTGCTCCACCAGTTTAGATATTTCCTTAACGACGGGCCGACGAACATCGCCATGGGTCTGGGCCTGTTGGCAAATTTTTTGTTCGGAGCCGGCGTAAAAAAACATTCGGCAAACGTGCCCGACGATTCCGGCGGACGACTTTACGGCCTTTATCTGCGCTCAAAATCGGAGGGCTATTCGGCGGGTCTGCTCGCGGAGCTTGCCGAAACGCATAAAAACCTTGGAAACGTCTCGAAGGCGTCCGTCATTTTGTCGTGCCTCGAGGGGCTTAAAGACGAGGACGCGCCCAAATGAATTCCAAGGCCGCGCCGTTGGTTTTGACCATCTCCGGGGCGTCCGGCGCCATTTACGGAAAAGAGATATTTGACCGCCTGCACAAAGCAGGTGTTCCGCTTCATGTTGTCGTAACTGCAACCGCCAACAAGATACTCGGCGACGAACTGGATTTGGACGAGGGATATTTTAAAAAAACCGGCGTGATGGTGTGCGACAACGCAAGGTACGACTATCCAATCGCAAGCGGCTCATTTCTCACGTCCGGCATGGTTGTCGCCCCTTGTAGCATGGGGTGCCTGGCGAGAATATCAGCCGGGATATCCGGCGACCTGCTGGAAAGGGCGGCGGACGTGCATCTTAAGGAGCGCCGACCGCTTGTGCTTGTCCCGCGCGAAACGCCGCTTTCGGACATCCATCTGGAAAACATGCTGAGGCTTTCCCGCGCGGGGGCGGTTATCCTTCCCGCAATGCCGGCCTTTACGCACAGGCCGCAGACGCCGCAGGAGATGGCGGCTTTCATCGCCGGAAGGGTGCTGGACATCCTAAAAATTCCGAACGACGTTGCGCCGAGATACAAAGGGGGAGAGTAGCGGCTTGGCGACTCCACCAAAAATCCGCGTTTTGTTTCTTGGCACCGGCACGTCCACCGGCGTTCCCACCGTGGGTTGCGATTGCGCCACCTGCAACTCCACCGACGAGAGGGACAAGCGAACAAGGTCGTCCGTGTTGATCAGAAAGCCTCCATCCCGTGTTACGGCTCCGACGAGACAATGGCGACAATCAGGACGAGGTTCGATTATATTTTCAACCCCAAATATCCAAACGAGGGGGGCGGTTTGCCTATGATTTCGCTTAACGCCGTGGAGGGAAATTTCGAATTATTTGGCGCCACCGTAACGTGCCTTCCCGTAAAACACGGCTCGGCGGAGGTGTTCGGTTTTAGAATCGGGTCGTTCGCATACGTCACCGACGTCAAGACAATCCCCGACTCGACCATGGAGAAAATCATGGGGGTTAAAACCGTCGTTTTGGGGGCGGTCCAGCGAAAGCCGCACTCCACCCACCTTGGCCTTTACGAGGCGATTGACGTTATTAAAAAAATAGGGGCGCAAAAAGGGTATATTACCCACATGAACCACGACTTAATGCGCTCCGAAATAGAGCCGACACTCCCCGAAGGAATCTCCCTGGCGTACGACGGCCTTGTGTTGAACATTGAAAACTGATGCTACCAATAAATAGCGACTGCCAAGACGGAGCCGGTTCGCCCCTTTCACTTTTTGCCGCTGTTTTAACGGTTGTCGCGCTTAATCTCGCCCCGTACCAATGGGTGTTTTACGCAAGCTCGGCGCTTGGAATCTCGTTTGGCCTTTTAATAATTCTCAGCCGCACCCCGTCGGATTTCATTTTTAAGCAATTCGTCTTTTTTGCCTCGTTGTTCGCGACGGTGGTGATTTGGGGGATTTTTCCGGCGGGGGCGACGGCGGCAATCCTCTTTTTCCTGGCAAGATGCTTGGCGAATCGGATTGGATTTTTAAGCGAGGCGCCTATACGTCTTTTCGCGCTGGAATTTTTCGCGGGTCTTGTCGGATTTCTGCTGGCCTCGGAAGCCGGACGAAGGTTGAACCTAGGCCATGCCGTTCCGGCGGTGTTGGGAATGCTTTTGCTGGCAAGGGGGTTCTCGGCGCGAATAAAACGGGGAGCCTCCGCGTTTGTCGGCGAGGCCGTTTCAGCCGGCGTCGCGTCTGCCTTGGCCGGGATGGACGCCGTAAATTTTGTGTTTTTAAAAAGCCCGGTAAACAGCATGGCTATTGCCGCGATAATGGGCTACGTTCTTTACGGGGCCGGGGTTCTTGGCAAGTGGGCGTCTTGGATGTTTTTTTTCGGCGGCTCGCTTATTTTCGCGTGCACAGGGCAGGACGGGTTCGTTTATTTCGTGCTGTTCACGATAATAATAAAGGCCTCGGAACGAATATGGCCCGGGGAGTCGGTGGATTCCCTGTTTGATTTTTCCACTTTTCTTTTCGCCGCGCTCTCGATTTATTCGCTCGGCAGGGAGAACGCCTTTCCGTCCCTCGTTGCGATTTCGGGTGTTTTGTCCGCCTGCGTGTTTTATGCGTGGAGCGGCATGACGACCGGGGATATAAAGGGCTTTAGGGGAATTTTTTACGGCCTTGTCGGCGCCGGCCTTGCGGCCCTGTCCGCGTGGGTTTCCTCGTTTCTTCCCTATTCGGGCGTTCCGTTCGCCATTTCGGGCGGCTTAACCGCGCTTGCGGCCCCGTTTGCCGGAACAATATTGGAAAACCCTGCCCGCGACGACAAATGGCTGGTGGCGACGGCCGGGGGGATGTTCGCCGTCCTTGTCTTTAAGCTTTCGCTCTTATAGAAGCGGGTAAAAAAGAGAAACCACGAAACACACAAAAAACACGAAAAGGAAATTAATTCCTTTCGTCCCTTTTGTGAATTTCGTGGTTTAGGTGGCCGATCTTAGCCCTTTTTTGCGAGAATCGCGTCCAGTAAATACTCCACGACCTCGATGTCCTTGTCCGTCTTTTTGGAATAAACGTTCCTAAGCTTTTCCATCGCGTCCGCAAGACGTAGATTGCGTTTCCCGTAGCCGGGATTTTTTTCCGTGACCATGGGAAGCTCCTCGATCTTGTCGAAGGCGACCATCCTGCCGGTCAGCAGCCAGTCCAGCGAGCAACCGGAATATCTTTGAATTTTGAGCAAATTTTCGTATGTGGGTATTTTCCCTTTCTGCCAGTAATATTGAAAGAGCCCCTTCTCTATGCCGACTTTCTTGGACCAAGAGTAGGGCCGGTTTCCCTTCATCAGTATCGTTAGCCTGTCTTTGAACGTTTGCGCCATTGTTTCCTCATTAAGTTGTTTGTGTTTAGAACGCCTTTACCCATGCGAAGAATATTATATAACCAAAACTAGTGCAAGAGGAATTTGAAATAATAAATGCAATATATTGTGAAATATTGTGGGGTTTGACGAAAAAAACAATTACTTTTTTCCTGTGCTTCCAAACCCCCCTTGGGCGCGGGACGTCTCGTCGAGGCTTTCCGCCTCCTCGACAAGCCATTCCTCCGCCTTTTGCGCCATCATCTGGGCAATTTTATCCCCGGCCTGTATTCGGAATTCCTTGCCGGAGTCGTTTCGAAGTATTATTTTCACCTCGCCCCGGTACCCGGAGTCTATGACTCCGCCGGAGGTGTAGATTCTGGCAATCGCCATGGAGGAGCGGTCCTTGATTATTCCGCCCCAGCCGTCCGGGAATTTTAGGGCCACCCCGGTTCGAACCGCGCACTGTCCGCCCGCCGGTATCTCCGCGCCTTCCAAGGCGAAGAGGTCGCACGCCAGATCCCCGGGATGCGCCACGGACGGCAGACGCGCGTCAGGGTGCAGTTTTTTGACCATCAAATGAAACATTTCGCACATGATACACCTTGTGAAAGACGAGGTAAATCCGTTTTTAGGGGAAAAAGCGGGTGTATTAAGTCAATAATTATAATTTGTCGCCCTGTCGCCGGTGTGGTACCATCACGCAATACAATACATTAATCCATTTTGGGGAAGAGATATGGGAAAAAAAAGGCTTTTCAGATTCGAGCTAAGAAACACGCGTTTTCAAAAATCCGAGCTTAAGGAACACGCCTCGGAATTTGTTCTTTACTCGCGGTATTCCGGTTTCACACTCGAGGATTTCAACGAGCATTTGCGGTTGGCAAAACTGACTCCCGTTAAGTCCGATTTCATGGAAAGCTTTAGGCTGGAGTTGGAGACCACGCTTGACAACGCCCGCATAATTAACCAATTAACAAAGCTTTATCCCTCTTTTGGTAACTGGAAGATTAAGTCCATAGGGCCTGTCATTGACATAAGCGGAATGCCCACCCCCCCGGCGCCGCAAAAGAAGGCCAAAAAATCGGCTCCCAAAAAAGCGGCCAAACCCAAGAAGGCGGTAAAGAAAAAAGCCCCCGCTAAAAGGGCGGGCAAACCGGCAAAGAAAAAGGTCGCCACCAAAAAGAAGCCTGTCAATAAAAAGAAAAAATAAATTTTTCCTATCTGGCTTTTTACAGCTTTTCGAAGATTTTTAGCGCCAGACTTTCGCCGACGGAGAGAGCTTTTTTAATTTCCTCCACCCCCGCGTCCTTTGCCCCCTTTAGGCTCCCAAAATTTTGGATGAGCAGTTTCTTCCTTTTCGGGCCTACGCCGGACACCTTGTCCACCTGATGATGAAAGGCCGCTTTTTCACGGACTTTTCTGTGGTACTGGATGGCGAACCTGTGTGCTTCGTCCCTCAATCTTTCCAGTAAAAACTTTCCCGCGCTCGCGGGGGGGAAGGGGAGCGGCGTCGAGTCTCCGGCCTTGAAAATTAGGTCGGTTTCCGGGTTGTTTCTATCGGCCCCCTTTGCTATTCCTATGATAATTTGCTCCGGTGCAAAAGGGCTTGCGGCGCCCGTTGCGGCGGAAACCTGGCCCGTGCCGCCGTCTATCAGCAAAACGTCGGGAAACGGTTTTCCCTCGTCCTTCAGCCGTTTAAACCGTCTTCTCACAACCTCGGAAATCATCGCGTAGTCGTCCGGCCCCGTCACCGACACGCTGAACCGCTTGTAATTTTTCTTGTCGGGGGCGCCGTTGAAAAATGTCACCAGCGAGCCGACCGCCGAAACGCCGGATATGTTCGACACGTCAACCGCCTCCATAACGGATGGCCATTTCACCATTCCGAGCACGTCCTTGACCTCTCCCAGCGCCTGTTTGAGCGATTCCTCCTTTTGGGCGAACCCCTCCAAATTATACCTGGCGTTCTCCACCGCCATCTCCAATATGCGCATTTTTCTCCCGCGTTCCGGCACGGAAACGGAAACCTTTTTTCCCTTCAGGTCGGCCAGCCACCGCTCGATGACCTCGGAGTCCGCGGGCTGTACGTTGACCAATATTTCCGACGGCACCGAGAAGGCGGAGTTGTAAAACTGCTCTATGAACGCGCCGGCAAGCTCCGCCGGGTCGTCAGCTTTTTTGAAGGTGAAGTTTTGGTCTCCCTGAAGTTTCCCGCCCCTTACCATCAACAGGCGCACGACCCCCGCGCCGCCGGCGCATATCGCCGCAATGTAGTCCTCGTCCGTGATTCCGGCGGAGTCCATATTTTGTTTTTCCTGCGTGTTTTTTATCGCCAAAATCTGGTCGCGCAACCAGGCGGCGGTCTCGAACTGCTGGTTTTCGGAGGCTGTTTTCATCCTCCCCTGTAGCTCGGCAAGCACCTCGTTGTCCCTTCCTTTGAGGAATTTGGCGATTCTTTCCACCATCTCCGCGTATTCCTCCGGTGTTATCTTGCCGGCGCAGGGGGCGAGGCATCTTTTCATTTGGTGGTTGAGGCACGGCCTTCTCGGAGGGGCGTTGTCCAACTCGTCTTTGCTGAGTCTTAGCGGGAATATTTTATGGATTAACGCTTTTACGGCGCGCACTGATTTGCCGGATATGTAGGGGCCGAAATAGGTGCCGCCGTCCTTTAGCACCTTGCGGACGATTAGAAGGCGCGGGAATTTTTCGCCCGTGGTGAGTTTTAGGTAGGGGTATGTTTTGTCGTCGCGCAACATCACGTTGAAGCGCGGTTGCTCCTTTTTTATGAGGTTGTTTTCGAGGATAAGCGCCTCCACCTCGTTCGCCGTGACGATGAAGTCCACTTTTTTGGCGAGCTTTACCATCAGCGCGATTCTGTCGGCGTGGTCGGCGGACGGGCGGAAATAGGAGCCGACACGACTGCGTAGGTTTTTTGCCTTTCCTATGTAAATCGCCTTTCCCCCGGAGTCTCTCATTAGGTAGACGCCCGGGGATGTCGGAACGTGAGACGTGTCCACTTTCATCACACAATCTTAACCCGAATTGTGATATTTTTCGGCTTCGTTCGGTGGTTTGTGTAATAATGACGCGCGAGGGTGAACAATGGGCAAAATAAATTATCACGACAAGTCTGCCGATAAAAAAGGGTTGATACGGGCGGTTATTGCCGACGACCATCCGGTGATAATCGAAGGTTTACGGATGTTTTTTCGCGAAGGCAACGTAATTGTCGTCGCCACCGCCGCTGACGGGGCGGAGGCCCTCAAGGCGATTGTCGAGCATAAGCCGGACGTCGCCCTGCTGGATCTTTTCATGCCCGGCATGGGAGCCATTGACGTTATAAAGGTGCTTCACAAAACAGAAAACAGCACAAAAGTTTTGGTGCTGACAGCCACGCTGGATGAAGAGTACCTTGATGAAGCCTTGGACCTCGGGGTTTCTGGATACCTGTTAAAAGACAGCGTTCTTGACCAAGTGCAAGAGGCTATTCTTCTTGCGATGGACGATAAAATTTACATAAGTCCCTTGTTGGACAAAAGATTGTCCAAGGGGAAAAAGAGTTCCAAGGCCGCCATAGACCAAAAACTGGCCCTTTTATCCCCCGCAGAAAAGACGGTGCTTTCCAGCCTGGCGGAGAGACGCACCAACAAAGGGGTGGCGGCCCATTTAAAAATATCCGAAAAAACCGTCAAGAACCACCGCGCCAACATATGCGAAAAACTTGGGCTTACCGGAAGCCACGCCCTTTTGGAGTTCGCCGTTAGAAACAGCGGCTCCCTGTAACTTGCGGGGAGAGGTTTAAAAGGCTATATTTCAGCTAATGCTAAAAAAAGGGTTCCCCAATCCGTTCACCTTAATCGGGGGGTGGTTGCTCGGCCTCGTTAAAGAAATCGGCCTTAGGGCAATGTTTATTTCGGACACCATGAAGTGGCTGGTTAGAAAGCCGTATCGCCTTCATGCGGCGGCGGAGCAGATGGTGGAGGTCGGCGTCAATTCCTTCCCGGTGGTGTTTTTCACCGCGCTGTTCACCGGGATGGTTCTCGCCCTGCAAAGCTACACGGGGTTTAAACGATTCGGGGCGGAAAGCATGGTCGGCACCGTCGTGGCGCTTTCCATGACGCGCGAACTGGGGCCGGTGCTTACCGGGCTGGTCGTCACCGGTCGCGCCGGCTCGGCAATGACCGCCTCGCTGGGCACCATGCGCGTGACGGAGCAAATTGACGCCCTTTATACCCTTGCGGCAAACCCCGTCAAATACCTTGTGGTGCCTCGCGTGATAGCTGGGACGATTATGATGCCGCTGTTGACGGCGCTTGGCGATTTGGTCGGCATATTTGGCGGCTTCATCGTCGGCGTTATTCTTTTGGGGGCGAACCCCGTGGTGTATATGGAAAAGACGTTTGAGTTTATGGAGTTGAACGACGTTTTCTCGGGCCTGTTTAAGTCCATGGTCTTCGGCTTCATAATCTCCATAGTCGGCTGTTACGAGGGGTTTTACACCGAGGGGGGCGCCGAGGGCGTGGGAAGCGCGACAACAAAATCGGTCGTCATGGGGTTTATGGGAATATTTCTCGCCAACTACGTTTTGACCGCCCTCCTATTTTCCGGCGGCGCGCCGAACTATTGAAGCCATGATTTTTTGCGAGGATCTTTACAAGGCTTTCGGCGCCAAAAAAGTCCTTCAGGGGGCCAACCTCCACATCAAAAGGGGCGAGAGCATGGTCATCATCGGCGGCTCCGGCACGGGAAAGAGCGTTTTGATAAAACACATCATCGGTCTTTTAAAGCCGGACGCCGGGCGCGTGACCGTGGACGGACAGGTGGTGGGCGACCTCAACGAGGACGAATTGAACGAGATGAGGAAAAAATTCGGGATGCTTTTCCAGGGCGCGGCGCTTTTTGACTCGCTGACCGTGGGGGAAAACGTCGGGTTCTCGCTTAAGGAGCACACGACGCGGACGGACGCTCAGATAAAGGAAAGGATTCTGGAGTGCCTCGAAATGGTCGGCCTAGGAAACGGGGGGGTGGACGCACTTATGCCCTCGGAGCTTTCCGGCGGAATGAAGAAGAGGGTGGGGCTTGCCCGCGCGATAGCGATGAACCCGCAAATCATCCTTTTCGACGAGCCGACCACGGGGCTGGACCCGGTTATGTCCGACGTGATAAACGACCTTATAATAAAGACCACCAAGGCGCTTAAAGTGACCTCGGTGACGATTACGCACGACATGGTGAGCGCAAACAGAATCGCGGACAGGATAGCGATGTTGCACGAAGGAAAAATTGTGGCGGTTGGCACCCCGGATGAGATAATGTTCAACCAGACGGATCCGGACGTCAAGAAGTTCGTGGAAATTGGGCGGATAATCCGGCAGACCGAGGCCGTTCAAAGACGCGTGTCATAGGAGAAGCGATAGTTGAAGAATTTGAGCGTTGAGACAAAGCTGGGGCTGTTTGTGGTCGTGGCGTTTGTGACGTTGTTCTATCTGACGTTCTCCATCGGCGGCAAAAAAATGTTCAAAATCGGCGGGCAGAGAACCTTGGTGGTTTATTTCAACGCCATCACCGGCGTCTCCGAAAAATCCGACGTCCGCATGGCGGGCGTCAAGATAGGCGAGGTCCGAAAGATAGAGCTTGAAAACTACCGCGCCAAGGTGACCATAGACCTGTTTGACGATTATAAAATCCCGGAGGATTCAATCGCCGCCGTGCAGGGAAAGGGAATGCTCGGCGAAAAATTTTTGGACATCAGGGCCGGCACCTCGCAAAAACTCATTCCGAACGGCGGCTCGCTTTCCAAAAGCATCTCCCCCGCAAACCTTGACGACATTATAGCCAAGCTCTCCGACGGGCTGGACAACATCAAGGGGGTGGCCGCGTCGCTTCAGGACGTTTTTGCGAGCGAAGAGGGGAAGATGGGGCTGAAAAACATCATCAAAAACATCTCGGAGCTCAGCGGCTCCCTTAACGACGTTATGAGCAAGAACAAGGAAAAGCTGGCGTCCATCATCAGCAACATAGACAGGGCGTCCGACCTGCTTCAAAAAATGCTCGCGGAAAACAGGGAGAACCTGAAGGGGACTGTCGGGAACTTTAACACCTTCTCCAAGACGTTCGCCGATAAATCGCCGCAGTTGATGGACAACCTCGACAAGGCGGCGGCGGGCATAAAAGAAATGGTGGCGGAAAACAGGGCCAACCTCAAAGACAGCATGGCGAACATAAAGGAGGCATCGGGCAACTTTAACGGAGTGCTCACCGACAACAGGGAAAATTTTAAAATAGCCATGGAAAACCTGAAGAAAAGCTCCGAAAAACTCGAGGAGATTATGGCAAACGTGAAACAGATTACCGCCAAACTTGAGAAGGGCGAGGGGACGTTGGGCAAGCTGATACAAGACGACGAGGTTTACAACGGCGTAACCGAAACTTTGGACGGCGCAAAAAACCTCACCAAACAGACCGGCGCCCTAAAAATCGGCGTCGGCGCCAGGGGCGAATACGTCGGTAGCAACCAGAATTACCAACAATCGGCCCGGTCGGTGTTCTCCCTAAAAATTACGCCGAGGGAGGACAAATACTATATGTTTGAAATCGGCAACGACATCCGCAAGCAATCCTTCAACAACGCCACCGGAAGCGGCGCATCGGCGGTCTCGATCACCAAAAACAGC
>JACQEX010000011.1 GCA_016200345.1 Nitrospinota bacterium | reverse complement strand
TTTCCACCATCTCGATTATGGCCATCTGGGCCGTGTCGCCGTTCCTAAGTCCGGCGCGGAAGATTCTGGTGTAGCCCCCTTTGCGCTCCTTGTAGCGGGTCGCAAGGGTGGAGAACAATTTCTGGACGACCGTTTTGTCCATGATATAGGAGTGCGCCCTTTTGCGGGCCGGCATATCCCCCTGCTTGCCGAGGGTTATCATGCGCTCCGCGTATTTGCGAAGCTCTTTCGCCTTGGCGAGGGTTGTCGTTATTTTCTCGTGTTGCAACAGCGAAGTAACCATGTTGCGAAACATGGCGACCCTGTGCTCGGTCGTGCGGTCAAACCTTCTTCCGTCCTTTAAATGGCGCATTGCCAATTCTCCTTTTCGTGTTCGGCGGCTAAACCCGCCTGTTATTGCTCGGCGTCTATCTGCCTTATTTCATCGTCGGACATTCCTAGGCTCAACCCCATGTCGGTAAGAATGGCCTTTATTTCATTGAGCGATTTCCGCCCGAAATTTCTTGTCTTTAGCATCTCTCCGTCCGTCTTGGTAACGAGCTCCCTTATGGTCTTGATGTTCGCCTTTTGGAGGCAGTTGTAGGAGCGCACGGAAAGCTCCAGCTCCTCGACGCTCCGGTTCAGGTTCACCATCGGCCTCTTGTGCTCGGCCTTCGCCTCCGCCTTCGGGGCCTCTTGCTCCTCGCCGACGTTCACGAACAGGTTCATCTGGTCCCTTTGAATCTTTGCCACGTCCGAAACCGCGTCAACCGGGTCAATAGTCCCGTTTGTCCAGACTTCCAAAACGAGCTTGTCGAAATCGGCGGAACCGCCGACCCGTGTTTTTTCCACGGCGAAGTTCACCTTGCGAACCGGCGAGAAGTTGCTGTCAACCGGGATTATGGAGATGTCCTGGTCCTTGACCTTGACCTCCTCGGACGGGATGTAGCCGCGCCCGACGCGGGTGAACAACTCCGCCTTGAACTCGGCGCTTTTGTCCATAAGGCTCGCGATGTGCACGTCCGGGTTGATGATTCTAACCCCCGGCGGGCACTTGATGTCGGCGCCGATGATCTCTTTTTTGCCTTTTTCGTCTATCGTAAGAACAAGGGCGTCCTCCTCCCCGTCTTCCTGGGCGATTACGACCTCCTTGATGTTCAAGATGATGTCCGAGACGTCCTCGTACACGTTTTGAAGCGTGGAAAATTCGTGGTGTATGCCGTTTATCTTGACCGCGACCACGGCGGTGCCGGGGATGGACGACAGCAGATAGCGGCGCAGGGTGTTGCCCAGCGTCACGCCAAAACCGCGCTCAAGCGGCTCCGCCACGAACTTGGCGTATTTGTTGTCCAGGCTGACCTCGACGCAATCCAGTTTTTTCGGCCTTACAAAATCTCTTAAAACAGCATTCATCCGTTTCTCCTTACTTCGAATAGAATTCGACGATTAATTGTTCCCTCACCGGCAGTCTTGTCTCCTCCGGCTTCGGATCGTCAATAACCTGCCCCTTAAGCTCCCCCTCGGTTATGGAAAGCCAATGCGGCGGCGTGATGGATGCGCGCTTTTCCAGCATGGAGGCGAAGTGTTTGTTGGCTTTGCTTTTTGGCGCAACCTCCACCACGTCCCCTTTTTTAAGGACGTAAGAGGGAAGGTTGACGATTTTTCCGTTGACCATTATGTGCCTGTGGCCGACTATCTGCCTGCCTTGTATCCTGTTGGAGGCCAACCCGAGGCGGTACACCGCGTTGTCCAGCCTGCGCTCCAGCAACTGTATGAAGTTGTCGCCCGTTACGCCCTTGGCCTTCGCGGCGGCGCGGAACGTGTTGCGGAACTGCCTTTCGAGGAGTCCGTAAATCCTCCGCATTTTTTGTTTTTCCCTAAGCTGGATTCCGTATTCCGTCACCTTTGTCCGCCTCTGGCCGTGCTGGCCCGGGGCGTAGGCGCGCCTTTCGATGGCGCATTTGGCGGTTATGCAACGATCCCCTTTAAGGAACAGTTTTGTCATTTCGCGCCTGCAAAGCCTGCATACGGCGTCCCTATATCTTGCCAAGTTGGTCTCCTCCTACACTCTTCTTCGTTTTGGTGGCCTGCATCCGTTGTGCGGAACAGGTGTGACGTCCCTTATGGTCTCTACCGTCAGGCCGGTTGCCTGAAGCGCTCGGATGGCGGCCTCGCGGCCCGCGCCCGGACCCATGACCGAGACGTCGACCTTTTGCATGCCAAGGTCGCGCGCTCTTTTAGCCACGTTTTCCGCGGTTACCTGCGCGGCGAACGGCGTGCTCTTTCTGCTTCCCTTAAAACCGACGTGTCCGGCCGAAGACCAGGCAATCACGTTCCCCATCGTGTCGGTTATCGAGACGATGGTGTTGTTGAACGAGGCCCTAACGTGAGCGATGCCGTTGACCGGAACCTTTACGTTCTTCTTTTTGGCCGCGGGCTTCGCGTCTTTTTTCTTCTTTACGTCTTTTTCAGTTTCTTTGTTCTTGTCTTCAGCCATTTACACTCCAATTACTTTACGTTGGCGACTTTTTTGGACGCCGCGACGGTTCTGCGCGGCCCCTTGCGCGTGCGCGAGTTCGTGCGCGTGCGCTGTCCGCGCGCCGGCAGTCCCTTGCGATGGCGCTGGCCCCTGTAGCAACCAATTTCCATAAGGCGTTTTATGTCCATCTGGACGTTTCGCCTAAGGTCTCCCTCGACCGTCAGCTTTTTCTCTATGATTCCGCGAAGGACGTTTATCTGCGCGTCGTTGAGGGCCTTCGTCCTCAGCGTGTCCGCGATTCCCGCCTCCTGAAGAATTTTCCTGGCGGTGGCGTGTCCGATTCCGTAAATGTAGGTTAGGGCCACCACCAGCCTTTTTTCCCTGGGAATATCAACTCCTGCTATACGCGCCACTTATACCTCCCCGTCATCCCTGGCGTTGTTTGTGTTTCGGGTTCTCGCATATCACCCGCACCACACCGGCACGGCGTATCACCTTGCATTTTTCGCATATCGGCTTTACCGACGCGCGCACTTTCATGATAGTTTCACCTCAAAAATCATTTGTACCTGTACGTTATCCTGCCGCGCGTCAGGTCGTAGGGGGATAGCTCCACCTTTACCTTGTCGCCGGCGAGGATTCGGATGTAATGCATCCTCATCTTGCCCGACACGTGCGCCAGAACAACGTGTTTATTTGCCAGTTCAACGCGAAACATCGCGTTAGGCAAGGCCTCCACCACGGAGCCTTCCATTTCTATTACGTTTTCCTTCGCCATCTATTTTCCGACCGGCTCGCTAAGCACGTCCGGCCCGTTCGCGGTAACCGCGATGCTGTGCTCAAAGTGGGCCGACAGCCGCCCGTCCCGCGTCACCACGGTCCAGCGGTCGCCGAGAACCTCGACATCGCTCGTTCCCGCGTTTATCATCGGCTCTATAGCCAGCACCATGCCCCGCTTCAACACAGGGCCGGTTCCGGCCGGGCCGTAGTTCGGCACCTGCGGCTCCTCGTGCGGGCTTGTGCCCACCCCGTGGCCGACAAAATCCGTGACCACCGAAAATCCGGCGGCCTCGGCGTGCTTTTGCACCGCGTGGGAGACGTCCGAAAGGCGGTTGCCCTCCACCATCTGCTCAATCCCCTTGTACAGGGACTCCCGCGTGGCCGTCATCAGCCTCGTCGCCTCGTCCGTAACCTTCCCAACCGGGACGGTTATGGCCGCGTCGCCGTAAAATCCGTTTAACTCCGCGCCCAAATCCAGGCTCACTATGTCGCCTTCCTTGAGCTTTCGTTTGCCCGGTATTCCGTGCACGACCTCGTTGTTAAGCGACACGCACAGGGACGCCGGAAAACCCCGGTACCCCTTGAAAGAGGGGCGCGCCCCGGCGGACCTTATCAAGTCCTCCGCGACCCTGTCCAGTTCTCCAGTCGTAAGTCCCGCGCAAACCATTTCTTTAAGCGACGCCAAAGCCGATGCGACAATCCGGTTGGCGGCGCGTATTTTCTCTATCTCGTCCGGTGATTTCAGTATTATCATGCCTCACCGACAATCTCCTTAATCCTTCCAAAAATTTCGTCAACTCCTGCCACGCCGTCCAGCCTTACGTATCTGCCGGCGACGCTGTAATATTTGCCAAGCTCCTGGGACTGATCCTTGTAAACCTTAAACCTCGCCCTGACGGTCTCTTCCGAGTCGTCGTCCCTCCGAAAAAGCTCTCCTCCGCATTTGTCGCAGATTCCTTCCTTTGCAGGTGGCGCAAACGCGATATTATATGTCATTCCACATTTTTTGCAAGTCCTTCTTCCGGTAAGCCGTTTTATCAGCTCGTCCTCGCCGACCGCAAAGTCCACGACCACGTCAATCTTCTTTTTCAACCGCTCCAATATCTGGCGGAGCGACTCGGCCTGCCCGCCCGTGCGCGGAAACCCGTCCAAAATAAAACCCCTGCCGCAATCAGGATTGGCAAGCCTTTCGACCACTATCCCGACCACGATGTCGTCCGAAACAAGCTTGCCGGCGTCCATCGCCGCCTTCGCCTTAAGACCGAACTCGGTGCCGTTTTTAACCGCGGCCCGCAAAATATCGCCCGTTGAAATCTGGGGGAAACCGTATTTCTCGGTGACCATCCTGGCCTGGGTTCCCTTGCCGGCGCCCGGAGGGCCGAGAAAAATCATGTTCACAAAAGAATCCTCACCCCGAGCGGCCCCTCATGCGGCCGCCTTTGATGAACCCGCCGTACTGCCTCATTACGAGGTGGGACTCGACCTGCGACATCGTGTCCATCGCCACGCCGACGACTATAAGCAGTCCGGTGCCGCCGAAATAAAACGGCACCTTAAAGAGCTTTATCATGAAGTCCGGCAGAACGCAGACTATCGAGAGGTAAATCGCGCCGCCGAGGGTTATGCGGGAAAGAACCCTGTCTATGTAGTCGCTTGTGGGTTTGCCGGGCCTGATGCCGGGTATGAATCCGCCGTGTTTTTTCATGTTTTCGGCGACGTCCACCGGGTTGAAGACCACGGCGGTGTAAAAATAACAAAAGAAACAGATGAGCGTGACGTACAGCGTTATGTGCAGTACGGTGCCGGGTCCCAGCATGCCGGCGAGTTTTTGCATCCCGGGGTTTTGTATGAACCCGACTATCGTTGCGGGAAACATTATTATCGCCGAGGCGAATATCGGCGGTATGACGCCGGAGGTGTTCAACTTCAACGGCAGGTGGCTTGTCTGCCCCGCGAAAATTTTGCGCCCGACCATGCGCCTGGCGTACTGAATCGGAATTCTCCGCTGGCCGCTTTCCATGAAAACTATCACGCCGACCACGGCGAACATTATAGCTATAGTCGCAAGCCCCGCTATCGGCGTAAGCTCGCCCGTCTGCAAAAGGCGGATGGAGTTTATTATCGCGGAGGGAATTTCGGCCACGATGCCGGCGAAAATTATCAGCGATATGCCGTTGCCCACGCCCCTTTCCGTTATCTGCTCGCCAAGCCACATGATGAACGACGTTCCGGCGGCGAGGGTTATGACGGTTAGAACCCTAAAGCCCCAGCCCGGCTCCGGCACGATCAACGCCCCGCTGGGCGAGTGCATCGCCTCGAGGCCGATGGCTATCCCAAGCCCCTGGACGGCCGCAAGGCCGACCGCGCCGTAGCGCGTGTACTGCGTTATTTTTTTCTGTCCGTACTCCCCCTCTTTTTTGAGTTTTTCGAGGAACGGCACGGCCACGGTGAGCAATTGAATTATTATGGACGAGCTGATGTACGGCATGATTCCGAGCGCGAAAATCGTCAGCCTTCTAAGCGCGCCGCCCGAAAACATGTCGAAGAACTGAAGCACCGAGCCCCTCATCTGGGAGAAGAAGTCCGCCAGCGCCGAGCTGTCTATTCCCGGCACCGGTATGTGCGCGCCGATGCGGTAGACCGCCAGAAGGGTGATGGTGAAAATTATCCGCTTCCTAAGTTCGGGAAGCTTGAATATGTTGCCGAAGCCGTCGTTGGCCAATGGGCGGTTCCCTATTTGCCGGGTTCGACGGCGGTGGCGGTAACTTTGCCGCCCGCCGCAGTGATTTTGCGCGTCGCCGACTCGCTAAACGTGTGGGCGGTTACGTTGACGGCCCTGGATATCTCCCCGGTGCCGAGTACTTTTATCTTTTCATTTTTCCCGGCGAGGCCGAGCTTGACGAACACCTCATGGGTAAACTCGGTCACGTCCGCAAAACCGGCAATCTTTGCAATATTTACGGGGGCGAAACGCTCCTTGTGGATGTTCGTGAACCCGCGTTTCGGAAGCCTTCGGTAAATCGGCTGTTGTCCGCCCTCGAAAAGGCCCAACCCCTTTTTACCGCCGGACCTCGCGCGCTGGCCCTTGTGGCCCCTCGTGGAGGTTTTTCCATGGCCGGAGCCGACGCCCCTGCCGACGATTTTCCGCCTTTTGTTGGATCCGGGGGCCGGAACTAAATCATGCAACCTCATCGGCCGGTTCCTCCATCTTCATCTCTCGTGTTTTCCTTATCATCTCGGGGCTTCGAAGGGCCTGCAACGCCCTGACGGTGGCGTGAACCACGTTGAAGGGGTTGCTGGAACCGAGCGATTTTGTGAGTATGTTGTGTATTCCGGCGGACTCCATTATGGCCCTTACAGGCCCGCCCGCTATGACGCCGGTTCCCTTGGAGGCCGGCTTCATGAACACCACCCCGGCTCCGGAATGACCCGTGACCTCGTGGGGAATGGTGCCGTCCATAATCAGTATGTTGTGGGTGTGCTTTCTGGCGGCGGCGACGGCCTTTTTAATCGCCTCCGGCACTTCCTTGGCCTTGCCGTAGCCGATGCCGATGGTGCCGGACTTGTTGCCGACGACGACGAGCGCGCTAAAGCTGAACCTGCGTCCGCCCTTGACGACCTTCGCCACCCTGTTTATAAAAATAACTTTTTCGATTAATTCCGGTTGCACGGCTTCTTCGTGCCTCGGCGAGGACGTATTAGATTTGAACGCCATTTTCCCTCAAACTCTCCGCAATTTGTTTAACCCTGCCGTGATAGGCATAACCGCTCCTGTCGAAAACCATTTTCGTGACGCCTTTTTCCTTTGCCCGCTTGGCCAGAATGGAGGCGGCCTCCTTCGCCGCGGCGACGTTGTTCCCCTTGAACTTGCCTTTAAGCTCCTTTTCCTGCGTGAACACGGAGACGATGGTGACTCCCTTTGTGTCGTCAATGACCTGGAGGCCGAAATGTTTGTTGCTCCTGAAAACGGCGAGCCTCGGCCTCTCGGCGGTGCCGCTGAGGTTTTTCCTAATCCTGAATCTTCTTTTTGCCCGAAGGACCTTTTTCAATACGGTGTTCATAGCTGTTTCCTATTTTCCGCCTGATACGGACTTACCGGCCTTGCGCCTGATAACTTCGTCTTCATAGCGTATTCCCTTGCCCTTGTAAGGCTCACTTTCCTTCAGCTTCCTAATGTTTGCCGCCACCTGCCCGACAAGCGCCTTGTCTATCCCCTTCACCGTCACGTCCGTCTGCGTCTTGCTTATCTCAAACGTGATTCCGTCGTTCGGCTCGATGTTAACCGGGTGCGAAAACCCGAGCGCCAGGTTTAGCTTTTTGCCGTCCATCGAGGCGCGGTATCCGACGCCCGTTATTATAAGGCGTTTCTCAAATCCCTTCGAGACGCCCTCGACCATGTTCGAAATCAGCGCGCGGGTAAGGCCGTGCAGTGCCCTGTTCTCCCTCGCGTCGTCGGGCCTTACGACCACCAAAGAGTCGCCTTCCTTCTTGACGGTTATCGGCTCCTTGACGACGATTTTAAGCGTCCCCTTCGGCCCTTTGACCTCCAACTTGTTGGAGTCCAACTTAACGTCCACTCCCTTCGGGAGCACAACCGGTTTTTTTCCTATTCTCGACATACTACCAAACACTGCATAAAAGTTCGCCGCCGCACTTTTCTTTGCGCGCCTCGGCGTCGGTTAATATCCCCTTGTTGGTCGAAACTATGCTTATGCCCATTCCGCGAAGGATGCGCGGAATTTTGCCGGCCGCAACGTAAACTCGCCTGCCGGGGGTGCTTTCCCTTCGGATGCCAACGATGGCGCCCTGTTTCGGCCCCACATATTTCAGTGTTATCTTTATCGTGCTTTTCTCGCCGTCTTTGGCGACCTTGAACGAGTTGATGTAGCCGTTGTTCGTCAGTATCTCGGCTATTTTAATCTTCGTGCGCGAGGCCGGAAGGCTGGCGTGCGACTTCCCCGCCAGCGTCGCGTTTCGTATCCTTGTCAACATGTCTGCTATCGGATCGTTTACCATTTTCCCCGCCCTACCAACTTGATTTCGTCACGCCGGGAATCATCCCCTCGTGAGCCAGTTTGCGGAAACAAAGCCTGCACATGCTGAACTTCCGAATATAAGCCCTAGACCTGCCGCACAACAGGCACCGCGAATGGGTGCGCGTCGAAAACTTCGGCTTTCTTTTAGACTTAACTACCATCGCTTTTCTGGCCATCTTGCTCCTTCTTAGTTTTTAATTGGCATGCCAAGCGCCACAAGCAAGGCCTTTGCGTGGGCGTCCGTCTTGGCCGACGTGACTATGCATATGTTCATTCCCTTGGGCTTTCCGATTTTTTCGTACTCCACCTCCGGGAATATAAGCTGTTCCTTCAACCCGAGCGTGTAGTTGCCGTGCCCGTCGAAAGACTTGCCGGAGACCCCGCGGAAATCGCGCACGCGCGGAAGGGTCGCCGTTATCAACCTCTCTAAAAACTCGTACATTTTTTCGCGCCTTAGCGTAACGCTCACGCCGACGGGCGAATTTTCCTTCAGCTTAAAGTTCGATATCGCCTTGCGCGCTATCCGTATCACCGGTTTTTGGCCGGAGATGCGGGTGACCGTGTAAACCCCCTGCTCGATCAATTTTGGGTCGGTCGTCGCCTCGCCAAGGCCCATGTTTATGACGATTTTTTCCAGCCTCGGAACCTGAAACACGTTTTTCAAGCCGAGCTCCTTCAGCAGGGCCGGTATCAACTCCGCCGTGTATTTATTCTTTAACTTTGATGCCATTTTATTTCCGCCAACTATGAGACTATGTCGAGCACTTCGCCGCACTTCTTGCACGTGCGGACGTTCTTGCCGCTTTCAAGCCGCTTTCCGCCCAAGCGGACAGCCTTGTCGCACTTCGGGCAGACAACCATGACGTTGTTCGCCCTTACCTTGCCCTCTTTTTCCACAATTCCGCCCTGCTTAATTTTTTGGGTCGGGCGGGTGTGGCGCTTAACCATGTTCACTTTTTCTATTATCACAAAGGCGGCCTTCGGCAAAACCGAGAGAACCTTGCCCCTTTTGCCCTTGTCGCGGCCGACCTGAACTTCCACGAAATCGTCTTTTTTTACGTTCAACGTGTTCACAGAACCTCCGGCGCAAGGGAGACAATCTTCATGAATTTTTTATTCCTAAGCTCGCGCGCCACCGGGCCGAAGATTCGGGTTCCGACCGGCTCGCCGGCGTCGTCAATCAAGACCGCCGCGTTGTTGTCAAATTTTATGTAGGTGCCGTTGGAGCGTCCGAGCTCCTTTTTAGTCCTTACCACCACGGCCTTCTTAACCTCGCCTTTTTTAATGGCGGAGTTCGGCGCCGCCGACCGCACGGCGACCTTTATTATGTCGCCCACGGAGGCGTAGCGCCTCGTGGAGCCACCCAGCACCATTATGCACTGGACCTCTTTTGCGCCCGAGTTGTCGGCTACTTCAAGAATTGACCGAAGCTGTATCATTTTCGCTCCTAACCGGGGTTACAATGGAGAGCACCCTCCACCTTTTTGTTTTGCTCATGGGCCTCGTCTCCTCTATCTGCACCAGGTCGCCTATCGAGCATTTGTTGTCCTGGTCGTGGGCCACGTACTTCTTCGTCCGCTTTACGAATTTTTTAAACACCGGGTGAAGCATCTTGCGCTCTATCTTCACCACGACGGTCTTGTCCATCTTGTTGCTGACAACTTCGCCTACGCGGGTTTTTCTTTTTGTTTTTTGGGCGGACATGCTAAGCCTTCTTCTTTTCGTTGTTAATTGTGTGGATTCTGGCGATGTTCCGCCTTGCCTGCCGGATTTGGGACGACTTCTCCAGTTGTTGCGTCGCCCTCCCGAACCTCAGGTTCAAGTATTCCTTCTTAATGTCCTCGAGCTTCGCGGTTCGCTCGTCCTTCGTCATCTGCCTTATCTCTTCAGCCTTCATGCCAACGCCACCCTTTTGTTCTTGTCCAAAAACCTGGTCTTGATGCCCAGTTTGTTCGCCGCAAGCCTAAGGGCCTCCTGCGCTATCTCCGGGGTCACGCCGTCCATCTCGAACAAAACGCGGCCCTGCTTTACCCTGGCGACCCATCCCTCGACGCCGCCTTTTCCTTTACCCATTCGGACTTCGGCCGGTTTTTTTGTGACCGGTTTGTCCGGGAACACCCTAATCCAAATTTTTCCGCCGCGTTTCACGTGGCGGGATATCGCTATACGGCCGGCCTCTATCTGCCTGTCGGTTATCCAGCCCGGAACAACCGCCTGAAGCGCGTACGTCCCGAAGCTGATGTCGGAGCCGCGGTAGGCCACGCCCCGGTTGCGCCCCTTCTGTTTCTTCCTGTATTTAACCTTCGCCGGACTAAGCATCGCGTTTCCTCGACTGCGTCTCTTTCTCGCCGCGCGCCGGGGTTGTCTCCTCGGCCTCGGTGGCTACATTCCTTCTTCCTTTTATAACCTCGCCGTGGAACAGCCACACCTTTACACCGATGAGGCCGAACGTCGTGTGCGCCTCCGCCGTCGCGTAGTCTATGTCCGCCCTAAGCGTGTGAAGCGGAACGCGACCTTCGCGGTACCACTCCATCCTGGCTATCTCGGCCCCGCCAAGTCGGCCGGAGCA
Organism: Nitrospinota bacterium; assembly: GCA_016200345.1. Classification (GTDB taxonomy): domain Bacteria; phylum Nitrospinota_A; class UBA7883; order JACRGQ01; family JACRGQ01; genus JACQEX01. The sequence goes on along the minus strand of JACQEX010000011.1, from coordinate 5,557 downwards.
GTTGATTCTTATTCCCTTCGCGCCGAACCTCATCGCGGTCACGACGCTCTTTTTCATCGCCCGGCGGAACGCTATGCGCTTTTCCAACTGAAGGGCGATGTTCTCCGCGACCAGCTGGCTGTCCAACTCCGGCCTGCGAACCTCAAGTATGTTGAGGGAAAGCTCCATTTTGTCCTTGTCGCCGATCATCTTGGCGAGGCTCGCCTTCAACTGGTCCACCTCCGCCCCTTTTTTGCCGATGATGATTCCCGGCCTGGCGGAGTGGATGTTTATGCGAATCTGCTTTGTGCGCCTTTCAATCTCAATCTTGGCGATGCCGGCGTGGGCGAGCGCCTTCTTTATATACTTGCGCAGACCCAAATCCTCGTGAAGCTGGGCCGCGTAATTCTTCTGGGCGTACCAATTGGAAAGCCAGGGTTTGAAAATCCCGAGCCTAAATCCGGTAGGATGCGTCTTCTGTCCCAAACTATTTCCCCTTTTCTTTTTTAGTTGCCTTGGCCTTCGCCGGGGCTTTCGCCTTTGCCGGGGCCTTTGCCTTCTTTTCGGTCGGCTCGGCCGCCTCGGCGGTCACCGCCGGCTCGGCCTTGTCTGTCGCCGCTTTTTTGGGAACGGCCTTTTTCTTTTCCGCCTTGGGGGCTTCCTTTAACACGACCGTGACGTGTGAAAAAGGCTTCCTTATCATGTCAACTCGACCGCGCGACCTGGCAAGCCGCCTTTTCATCACGGGTCCCTGGTCTACGAATATTTTGTCTATTGTCATGGCGTCGGAGTCGCCGACGTTGGCGTTTTCCGCGTTTGCCTTTGCGCTGGCAACGACCTTGAGGACGATTTTTGCGGTGGCCTTGTTCAAAAACTTGAGGGTGTTTATCGCGTCCGCGACTTTTTTCCCGCGAATCAAATCAGCCACGAGGCGCGCCTTTTGCGGCGACATCCGCGCGAATCTAACTACTGCAGTTGCTTCCATCAGGCCCTTTTTTCCTTCTTCTGCGCCGATTGCGACGGCGCGGTTAATTACATTCCCGTTTTGGGGAAAACGCTAGTCTATGTATGCAGAGGGTGTTTGTCAAACTTTTTTTTCAAATTATTTTTAGGGGGCGGAAACCGAGTGGTCTCCCATCCCGCGATTCAAGCGCCGCGCGGCAACCGACGCCCCACTATATAACATGGATTTCACCCAATCTAATGGGTTAGAATCGCGTTATGAAAACAGGAGACTCCCTAACCGCCGCAGGATTGGCGACCAATCAACAGGTGATTTCGTTATTTGAAGAATACGGGGTTAAGTTCGCCTATCTGTTCGGCTCCCGCGCCAAGGGCGACAGACCGCCGTCGAGCGACGTAGATTTAGCCGTTTATTTGGGCGAGTCCGAACCCGGGAGAAGGTTCGACAAAAAACTGTCGTTGATAAGCCGACTGGGAGTGATCGTTAAAAAGGACGTGGACGTGGTTGTTCTAAACGACGTGCGAAACAATTTTTTACTCGCGGAAATAATCCGAAAAGGAAAGGTCATTTTTAATTGCGCGCCGGACGAGCGCTTCGCCTTCGCGGTCGCAAAACAACACGAGGTCACCGACTTCATAACACATTTTCACCATGTCGCCACCGGAACAAATTTCTCTAAAAATTGAAAAGGTTCGCGGTTACATCGCGGAGCTTTCATATTTTCGCGCCATCACCGTTTCTGAGCTTGCGTCGGACAAACGCGCCATGGCCGCTATGGAGCGTTTCTTATATCTTATATGCGACAGCGTCATTTCCCTTGCCGAAATGCTGGTGGCGGCGCGAGGTTTTGAACATGCCGAAAGTTACGGAGAAAACGCCGACATCCTGCTTTCGCACGGCGAAATCACCGCGGAGGAATCGGAGGCATTACACAGAATCACGGGACTTCGCAACGTCCTGAGCCATGATTACGAAAAACTGAACTTGGAAATACTTAAGAACGTGGTTGATAAAAAGCTTTCTGAGATTGAAGGCATTGTGAATACCTTCTCAAAAAAATAGCGTCGGAACGTGGATAACGCCCTACAGAGGACTGTTATCGGCGGGGGGAGTGTTTGAACAAACGGGCGGTGGCGAAGGGCGGTCTCTTTTCGGGCGGGGCGTTTGTGCGCGGGGCGGCGGCAGTCGTCGCGCCTCCCGTATCGCCAGTCACCGTGCGGCGTTGCAAAGTGTTTTTCATCGTTTCGTTTTTATGCGTCATATAAGGAGCCTCGTATTTTTTTTGAATTGCCAACAGGTTATTCGTCGTTCCCACGGGTTTTAAAATAGACCCCGCAGGCGAAAGATTCAACCTTTTATACGGCTAGTTTTTGGCTAGTCATTAAAACCAACTGTCGGTGTAAAATACCCCGATGCAAAAGGTTGAATCTTGTTCCGTGATGATTGTTGACGACGACCCGGTCCACTTGGAAAAAGTGGGGCGCGATTTGCGCGACGCGCCAAACATAGCCGTCGTCGGTTCCTACGCCAACTCCACAAAGGCCGCCGACCAGATTGGAAAGGTGAAGCCGGACGTGCTCTTGACCGACATCGAAATGCCAGGAATGTCCGGCCTGCAACTTATCGCGGCGACAAAGGAACTTTCGCCGGAAACTAGGACGAAGATTTAACGAAACTGACTGAGCCAACGCGATTCGGCGCCAAGGCCGGACAAAAAAATCCGGACATTCTCAACTTTTCAACCACAAAAAATGAAAAATTCCCAGTCAAGCCGGATTTTTCAACACCCTGCTAGGATTCACCAGAGCCTAAGAGTTGCCCCCGCAATGGAAGCGGGAATAGCCGACCACGTTTGGACGATTGAAGAAATAGCGGCTTTGATTCCAGAGGACGCGCCGAAAGCGAGAGGGGCTTATAAAAGGGGATAATCCCCTCCTAGTTCAAAGCTTTGTTTGACAACCGGAACGATGGCAGATAAAGTTACCAAATGCCCAAGACAATAAAAAAGAAAAAGAAATATTACGGAACCCGCCAATGCAAACAGCAGATTTTCCCGTGGGGCGTAAACCTAAAGCCAGATGCTGAAAAAAAGCAGTTATCACCATACGAAAGCCCAATGCCGATACTTCTTCTGGAGCTAGAATTGGTTAAGAATGCCGTTAAATATTCAAAACCCGATTTTATTCTTTACAACTTTAGCGAAAAACCCGACTTTGTAATTCCAAAATACCGGATTGCAATTTTTTGCAATGCGGGCGCGGTTGGCGCCAAAACAAATGGCAATAATGAGTGGAATCTATTGCACTTCCATGATGACGAGATTAAAAACGACATTGTGGGGTGTGTCAATAAAATCAAAGCCACCATTAGAGACGCACATTTCCTTGTAAAAAAAAATCGTAGATTTACTTTCGTTGATTTATTTGCAGGAATAGGAGGATTCAGGGCGGCATTGGATAACCTTGGCGGAAAGTGTCTTGGGTTTTCGGAAATAGACAATGAAGCAACCGAAAATTACAAGCTTAATTTTGTTGATAATAATATTGACCCGGAACGAGAATTGGGCGACATTACAAAATTAAACAAACTTCCCTTCCAAAATATTGATTTAATAGTTGGCGGGGTTCCCTGTCAGTCTTGGTCTGTAGCCGGAAAGATGAGAGGATTCGACGACCCAAGAGGCAAACTTTGGGGTGATGCATTGCGGATAGTAAAGCAAAACCAGCCTAAGGCTTTTATTTTTGAAAATGTAAAAGGTCTTATTGACCCTCGCAACAGCGAGAATCTTAATTTAATCGTTCGTTCGTTTCGCGGGGCTGGATATAAAGTGGGCGAACCCGCTCTTCTAAACTCTTACGACTTCGGATTGCCTCAAAACAGAGACAGGGTTTTTATCGTAGGCTTTAGGGAAGGAATAAACCCTAAATCATTCTCCTACCCAAGACCGATGAAGAAGAAATCAATGCTGGCAGAAATTTTAGACGTTACTTTCCCCGTCTCGACCGAGACAGAAAAGAAAAAATTTGACCTGACCGACCTTCATGGCGACAAGGTTCCAAAATCCAGGAACCGGTTCCAAAAGGAAGATGAGCTTAATGATTTCTTTATTTTCTGCGATACCAGAAACGGACATACGACCATTCATTCTTGGGATATCGTGCAAACCTCAAAACGTGAAAAAACAATTTGCATGACGATTCTAAGGAATAGAAGAAAAAAGATTTTTGGAACTCAAGATGGGAACCCAATTCCTTTTGCTAGCCTAAAAAAGCTGTTACCAGATTTGATGTTAAGCGAAATTGAAAAGTTAATTGACAAAGGAATCCTAAGACACATATCCAGCAATGGATACGCTTTCGTTAATTCTAAAAATTCAGCCGGCATCAATGGAATTTATCGAATTTATTTGCCCCATTCAAATATTTTTTCTACCCTCACAGCCACAGGGACTAAAGATATGGTTGCATTGGGTGCCATCCAATGCAACGACCCCAAAAAATATAAAGAAATATTTTTGAACGAAATTTTCTCGAAGGATTTGTTTCGGTCAATTACCAGCAGAGAGGCTGGAAAACTTCAGGGTTTTCCTTATTGGTTTGCGGTGCATCAAAAAGAGGCCACGGCAAAAAAACAATTTGGCAATGCAGTTTCAGTTCCTGTTGTTCAGGCATTGGGCGAGATAGTTGTTGTCGCCATGAATGGGGTGTAGCTTGAAAGAATCTGAGAAAATAGAATTAATGAGTAAGTTTAAGGAATGGTTTCGCACGAACCTTTCTGAGTCTCATAAAAGAAATACTGAAAAACTTGTTGACCCTGAGGAATTTCAAATCAACCCATTTTTGCTCTATTATCTGGCAAATTATCTAGAGGGGAATTCCAATCCTGAAACATTAGCTAAAGTTTTGGTTTATCCAAGGGTGCTAGGCACGTCCATCACGACAAGTTTTGGGACTGGGCTTCAAAGTTTCATTTCAAGTGACTGGTTTAAAGCTTACGGCTCGACCACTCAAGGCATAGATATCGAGTTTATTGACCAAACTGACGGGAGAAGAAAATATTGCCAACTCAAATCCGGCCCGAATGCCCTGAATAAGGACGATATAAAAACCATAGTTGACCATTTTAAGGCAGTAAAAAACCTCGCAAAAACAAACAATAAAACAATCGCACTTGGCGACTTGGTTTTTGCCTTGACCTATGGTGAGCGGAACGAGTTGAACGCATTTACAAAAGCTCTTGAAGACCATGATGTGAAGACTCTTGTAGGCAAAGAATTTTGGCACGCACTAACAGGCGATGCAAATTTTTACAAATCTCTAATAGTCGCCGCCGGAGAGGTCGCCCAAGAATTCGATATGAAAAGTGTCGTGGATTCTGTAATTAAAAAGTTGAGCAAACGAATCGAATCTAGGTTCAAAGAGATATCTGAATAAAACTTATCCACAATTCAAACTGACCCACTACCGAAACCGGCCTGTTGCCTCATGGGAAAAGGTAACCGAAGGAGGGATTGATTTTGAATCAACAGCCTCACGACTCATGTGACCTTAGATCATTAAAGAACCTCCTGAGCTTTTTCTCAATCTCTTTTTTCAGGACGAACGGGTTTAGAGT
>JACQEX010000010.1 GCA_016200345.1 Nitrospinota bacterium | reverse complement strand
GTTGCCGCGAAAGCGGCAATGTAGCACAGCCTAAAGGCCGTGCCTACCGGGGGAAAAAAAGTTGCCGCGAAAGCGGCAATGTAGCACAGCCTAAAGGCCGTGCCTACCGGGGGAAAAAAGGTTGCCGCGAAAGCGGCAATGTAGCACAGCCTAAAGGCCGTGCCTACCGGGAGAAAAAAAAGCCCGCACCTACCAAATTGCTTTTTCCGGTGGGTACACGCTTTAGCGTGTACTTGGTGCAGGGCGACAGGATTGTCCCTTCGGCCCACAAGATGGGCAGGGATGACAACATCGCCCCCACCGAAAAAATGTGAAAATCGCAAAAATCGCAAAAAGCGCAAAAAGCGCAAAAAAGGTCAATAATGCCAAAAACGCAAAAGCCCTCCGCCCCAATTCGGTATATAAAATCATCATGAGTATAAAAACAGAATCCAGAATATAGGAGACAAAAGATATGACGAATAATACGACCCAGGAACTGCCGTCTTCGGCGGAGTTTAAAAGGCAACTGATGGCGATGATACAAACCATGCTTCCGGCAATGCTTGAAAAGGCCAAAAACGGCGACGTGTCCGCCGTCGGCGCCATTCTAAGATGCGGACAGGCCGGGGCAAAATTTCTGGACGCGGTGGAAAAGAACGGCGGCGGCAAACCGGAGGTCAAACACGTGTTTAGCTGGAATGACGAGGAGCCGCCGGACTGGCTGGCCCCCTATGAGGTGGCGGAAATTTTGGGGGTGTCGCCTAGGACCGTCCTGCGCGCCATTGCGAGGGGGGAGTTGGAGGCCTCGAAAAGCCCGGGCGGGCACCACCGCGTCCTGCGCGAGGATTTGGAGAGGTATCAGGATGAGATGGGTCTGCGCCCCCTTGTAAGGGAGGGCATAGACATGGGGGAGGCCGGGAAAATGGTTGAAAAAAGGGAAGAGAAGGAGGACAAGTCGGACAAGTCGGACACGGGGTGGGAGTACAGGTTAAAACCTGTACCTACCGGGGATGGGGTGGATTATAATGGCGCGGTGGAAAAATCTGAATTGCTCAAGCCTTATCCCCGTAAGTTTGTGGACCCCAACTTTGTAATAACCGACGCCGACTCGATTAAACCGTGGGTGGACTCCCTTTTGGGGCGGCCCATATCCTCCACCGCCGAGCTTGAAAAATGGCTTGAGGACGTTTCGGAGCTTGAGGGAATAATCGGCGAGGACTCGAACGTCCGCTACGTCGCCATGACCTGCGACACAAAGGACAAGGCCAAGACCGACGCGTACCTTTATTTCGTGCGCGAGCTTGCCCCGAAGCTCTCCGAGTGGGACAACCTCATAAAAAAGAAATACTACGACTCCCCCCACAAAAATAACCTTGATTTTTTCCAGTACGACAGGCTGGACAGGATTTTTTCCACCGGAATAGAGCTGTTCACCGAAAAAAATATTCCGCTCGACGTCCGGCTTGCGGAGCAGTCGCAGGAATACCAAAAAATCACCGGCGCGTGGACGGTGGATTTCGACGGCAAAAAACAGACCATGCCGCAGATGTCGCGCCACCTTCTTCTCGCCGACAGGGCACAGCGGGAGCGGGCGTGGAACGCCACCACCAAACGAAGGCTGGAGGACGCGCCGGCGCTTGAGGGGCTTTTTAACGACATGCTAAAAACCCGCCACGAGTACGCCGAAAACCTGGGGCTGAAGGACTACCGCGATTATTCGTTCAAGGCGAAGATGAGGGACTACTCGCCGGACGAGTGCCTGGAGTTCCACGATTCCATCGAAAAGGCGGTCGTGCCGGTTCTGCGAAAGATAATGGAGAAACGACGCTCGCAGATGGGGCTTGAAAAACTTCGCCCTTGGGACACATCGGTTGACCCGCTCGGGAGGGAGCCGCTGGAGCCGTTCAAGGAGGTCTCGAAACTCCGCGACGGGGTTGGTCTGATTTTTAATAAAATAGATACGAGGCTCGGCGAAATGTTTTCCGCCATTTCGGAGATGATGGATTTGGAGAGCAGGGACGGCAAGGCCCCGGGCGGATACCAGACGACCTTCGAGGAGCGACGGACGCCGTTTATTTTCACCAATTCAGCGGGGGTTCAAAACGACGTTATAACCCTCTTGCACGAGGGGGGGCACGCATTCCACACCATTCTTTCCCGCGATTTGCCGATGATTTGGTACCGCCACTCCTCGATGGAGTTCGCGGAGGTGGCCAGCATGACGCAGGAGCTTTTTGGGAAACCTTACGCCTGGGTGTTTTATCCCGACCCGGAGCAGGCCAAACGCGCCATGTTCGAGCAGTTGGAGCGGGTGGTGGACATCTTCCCGTGGGTGGCGACCGTGGACGCGTTCCAACATTGGATATACACCAACCCGGAGCACACGAACGAGGAACGGGCCGAAAAATGGCTTGAGATAAACAGGCGGTTCGACGCCGGATTGGATTGGAGCGGAATTGACCCGTCGGCCAGAAAATACTCCTGGCACCGGCAGTTGCACATTTTTGAGGTTCCGTTTTATTACGTCGAGTACGCCATAGCCCAGCTTGGGGCGTTACAGCTTTATAGGAAATTCCGCAAAAGTCCGAGCGAGGCGGTGGACGGATACATCTCGGCGCTGAAGATAGGGGGGAGGCTTTCGCCGAAGGGGTTGTTTGAAGCGGCTGGCATAAAGTTTGATTTTTCAATAGATATGCTGTCGGAACTTATGGAAATGGTCGAAGAAGAGGCCGAAAAACTTTAACCGCCAAACCGTGAAGAACGCTGGTATAGGAAAGACGATAAACACAGAGACACGGTCCCTTCGAACCCAAGATGGTTCAGGGATGACAAGACACAGAGAATACGGGGAATGGGTTCTTTTTCCCTCCCCCTTGACGGGGGAGGGCTAGGGCGGGGGTGCCAAATCCCGTTTCCCGCACTCTCCGTGCCTCTGTGCCTCCGTGTTTGCTCTTTCTTAATTCGGTTGAATAGGCGGGTGTTGGCTGGTATTATAGTCAGCTTATCGCCGTGTCTTTTTGGCGCGGCGGGCGGGGCCGTAATTGTGCGTCCCCGTAAATAGCACGTCCCGCAACAACCGCGGAGGCCGAAGGGTGCGAATTAATCGCCTGCCCCGACGCGGGACGGAAGTATAACCCTTGATAGGAGGTTTCTTTAATGGGCGTCACTGTAACCATGAAACAAATGCTGGAGGCGGGTTCCCACTTCGGACATCAGACAAAGCGTTGGAACCCGAAAATGAAGCCGTACATATTCGGCGCGCGAAACGGCATCTACATCATAGACCTTCAGAAGTCGCTCGACATGTTCCGAAAGGCCATCGCCTACGTCGTATCCACCGCGTCCGAGGGAAAGGGCGTCCTTTTCATCGGCACGAAGAAACAGGCGGCGGCCTTCGTCGAGGAGGAGGCTATCCGCGCCGGGATGTTCTACGTCACCAACAGGTGGCTCGGCGGAATGCTGACCAACTTCGAGACCATCCGCAAGAGCGTTGACAGGCTCAACGAGCTTGAGAGGATGAAGGAAGGCGGACTCTTCGAGGTGCTTCCGAAAAAAGAGGTGCAACACCTGGAGCGCGAGATGAAAAAGCTCTCCAAAAACCTGAGCGGAATTAAGAACATGCACAGGCTTCCGAGCACCGTGTTCATAATAGACCCGAAGAAAGAGGCGATAGCCCTTAAGGAAAGCAGAAAGCTCGGCATCAAGGTCGTTGCGATGGTGGACACCAACTGCGACCCGGACGGGATTGACTTTTTAATCCCGGCCAACGACGACGCTATTAGGTCCATCAGGCTCGTGACCTCCACGATCGCGGACGCGGTCATGGAAGGCGCGTCCATCTACGCCGCAAAGCGCAAGGACAAGGAGAACGAGCAGGCGCAGAAGAAGGCCGACGCCGCGACGGCGGCCGCCGCGCCGGTCGCAGTGGCGGCGGTGGAGGCGCCGGAGCCGAGCGTTGAAAAATTAGCGGAACTTTACGAGACGGAGGAGTAGCAATGGCCGTAACAGCAGAAATGGTTAGGGACCTGCGCGACAGGTCCGGCGCGGGAATAATGGATTGCAAAGAGGCCCTTCGCGAGTCGAACGGCGACATGGACGGGGCGATGGACTACCTTCGCAAGAAGGGGCTTTCGAAGGCCGCGAAAAAAGCTGGGCGCGACGCCTCGGAGGGTTGCGTTTCGTCGTACATCCACTCCGGCGGAAAAATCGGCGTTTTGATGGAGGTCAACTGCGAGACCGACTTCGTGGCGCGCAACGAGCTTTTCCAAAATCTCGTGAAGGACGTGGCGATGCACATCGCGGCGGTGAACCCCGGCTATTTGTCGCCGGAGGACGTGCCGTCCGCGGAGCTTGAAAAGGAAAAGGCGATACTCGCCGAACAGGCGAAGGAATCCGGCAAGCCGGAGGCGGTGATACCGAAAATCGTCGAGGGGCGCCTGGCGAAGTTCTACGAGGAGAGGTGCCTGCTGAAGCAGAAATTCGTGAAGGATCCGGACGTCTCCATCGAGGATTTGATAAAGGCAAAGATAAGCGAGCTTGGCGAGAACATAGTCATACGAAGGTTCACGCGCTACCAGCTCGGCGGAAACTGAGGGCATGGCGGAGCTTAAGTTCAAGCGGGTGCTCCTAAAGCTCACCGGCGAATCCATGTCCGGCGGGAAGAAGGAGGGGCTTGACTACGCGGCAATCCGCGAAATCGCCTCGGAGATAAAAGAGGTGCGCGAGTTGGGCGCGGACGTCGCCATCACCATCGGCGGAGGCAACATTCTGCGCGGCACCGCGGCGGCGGAGGCCGGCGTTGACCGCGTGACCGCCGACTACATGGGGATGCTCGGCACCGTGATAAACGGCCTGGCGCTCCAGAGCGAGCTTGAGAAGATGGGCGTCGCCACGAGGATGCTGACCGCCATGAACATCGCGCAGGTGGCCGAGCCGTTCGTGAGAAGGCGCGCAATCCGCCACCTCGAAAAGGGGCGCGTCGTCATTTTCGCCGGGGGAACCGGCAATCCGTTTTTCACGACCGACACCGCCGCGTCGCTGAGGGCGATGGAAATCGGCGCGCAGGTGATTTTAAAGGCCACGAAGGTGGACGGCATCTACACCGCCGACCCGTTCAAGGACAAGTCCGCAAGGAAGTACACGGAGCTGACTTTTTTAGACGTGCTGAAAAACGGCATAAGCGTGATGGACGCGTCGGCGATATCCCTGTGCATGGACAACAAAATGCCGATAATCGTCTTCAACCTTTTTGAGAAGGGAAACATCAAAAGGGTGCTTACCGGAGAGCACATTGGAACCATTGTCAGGGGAGGGTAGGCGATGACCGCCAAAATCGAGCAGGAATGTAAACAGAAAATGGAGACGACCATCGCGCTGTTGCAACGCGAGGTGGGCGGCATCAGGACGGGCCGGGCGTCGGCGGGCCTTTTGGACTCCATCACCGCCGACTACTACGGCACGATGACGCCGATAAAACAGATGGCGACCGTCTCCACGCCGGAGCCGCGCACAATCGTGATACAGCCGTGGGACATATCGGCCATGCCGGCCATCGAGAAGGCGATAAAGGCCTCCGACCTCGGCATCACCCCGCAGAACGACGGCAAGGTGATTCGCCTAAACCTTCCGCCCCTCACCGAGGAGCGCAGAAAAGAGATGGTGAAGATGGTGCGGAAAATCGGCGAGGAGAACAAGGTCGCCCTTAGAAACGTCCGGCGCGAAAGCATGGACGGCGTGAAGAAAAGCCTCAAGAACAAGGAAATTTCCGAGGACGACGAGAAAAAAACCGAGGCCCGCATACAAAAACTTACCGACGAATACACGGCCAAGGTCGACGCCATCGTGGCCCATAAAGAAAAAGAGATAATGGAAGGCTAGGGAGTGACCCCCGCGGAGGCGGAATTTTTCCGCAAAATTGATCCCGCCAAAATCCCGGCCCACGTCGCCGTCGTAATGGACGGCAACGGACGATGGGCGAAAAAAATATTTCTTCCCCGAGTGATGGGGCACCGCGCCGGAGTCCAAACGGTGGACAAAATCGTAACCCTCGCGTCCGAGATAAAAATCAAGGCCCTCACGCTCTACTCCTTCAGCGCGGAAAACTGGAACAGGCCGAGCGCGGAGGTGGAGGCGCTCATGGGCATCCTTAAGGAATACCTGATGAAGGAACTTAGGAAAATGCTTGACAACAACATCCGCTTCAACACAATCGGGCGCGTGGCCGACCTTCCGAAGTCCGCCGTGGAGTGCATCGAGGAGGTCCGCGAGTCCACCAAAAAAAACACCGGCACCGTGCTGACCCTCGCGCTCAGCTACAGCGGAAGGAACGAGATAATCGACGCCGTCCGCTCAATCGCGCGCGACGTTCAAAATGGACGCCTCGGCCCGGACGAGATAACCGGGGGGCTTATGGACGCAAGGCTAGACACGGCGGGACTGCCGGAGCTGGACCTTTTGATTCGGACGAGCGGCGAGGAGCGCATAAGCAACTTTCTTCTCTGGCAGTCGGCATACGCCGAGTTTTATTTCACCGACGTTCTCTGGCCTGATTTTACCGGGATGAATTTTTTGGAGGCGATCAAGGACTACCAAAAACGCGAGCGGAGGTTCGGCCTTTCCGGGGAGCAGACCTCCGGCGAAATCGGCGGGCCGGGGCGAACAAAATGAGCCACGAAAAAAAATGTTGCTCACGCGAAGGCGCGAAGGCGCGAAGAAATGCGGGGGAGAATTCTGTCCGCTTCGCGGTAAATACAAATTCGAATTCGCCGAAGGCGCTAAGACGACGGCCGTATTTTTTCGCGTTCTTCGCGCCTTCGCGTGAGACCATCTTTTCCTTAACGGCGGTTAGATGAAGAGGGTTTTGACGGCGGCGGTGATTGCCCCGGCGTTCGTGCTGTTTATCTGGTTCGGCACTTCCAACGCCTTCGCGGCTCTTTCGGCCCTGCTAGCCGCGATTGTGTTCGCGGAGTTCGCCGACATGGCGAGGAACAAACAAATCCCCGTCTTTAAGTGGCGAGGCGCGTTTTCCGCAGGCGTGTTGCCGCTTGCGTTTTTATCGCAGTCGTCGGTCGTCCTTATGGTCGCGTCGCTAATTGTCGTCGCCCTTACAATCGCCGCCGTCGCAGAGTCGGACCTCGGCGTCAACGCGCTTGTCTACACGCTCTTTGGAATTTTTTACGTCGGCGTCGCCTTTACCGGCGCGGTACTTTTGCGCGCGCAACCGGAGGGGGGGCGACTGCTGTTGCTGATCTGTTGCGCCACGTGGGGGGCCGACGTCGGCGCGTATTACGGCGGGCGCAATTTTGGAAAAACGAAGCTGGCCCCGGCGATATCCCCAAACAAAACCGTGGAGGGATTGGTAGCGGGGGTGTTTTCATCCGCGTTGCTGGCCGGATTGTTCGCGAAGTTTTTCTTCCCCCACGCGGTTGTTCCGATGGTTTTGGGGGCCGCGCTTATCGGCGGACTTCTCGGCCCGGTGGGGGACTTGGCGGAATCCATGCTAAAAAGATTTTTCGGCGTGAAGGACTCCGGCAAAATATTGCCCGGCCACGGGGGGCTGTTCGACAGGCTGGACGCGCTGATGATGACGGCGCCGGTGTTTTATGTGTTCCTCGGTTTCGCCGGGTACCTCGCGTGAGTAGTTTTTATTTCGTCATTCCGGTGGGCACACCCTTTAGGGCGTACGGGCTGAAGCCCGTACCTACCGGAGAACAAGGGCGGTGACATGAGGCGTAAGATTATCATTCTCGGCTCCACCGGCTCCATCGGCAAAAACTGCCTCGACGTCGTCCGCTCGAACCCGAAGATGTTTGACGTCGTGGCCCTCTCAGCCGGGTCGAACGTGCGGGAGTTGGAGTCGCAAATCGCGGAGTTCAAGCCGAAAATGGTTTCGGTGGCGAGCGAGTCGGCGTGGTCGCAGTTGAAAAAAACGGCCCCGAAAGGGGTGGAGCTTTTGGTCGGCGACGCCGGCCCGACGGAGTTGGTGGAGCGATTGAACTCGGAGGTGGTTGTTTCCGCCATCGTGGGGGCGGCGGGGCTTTCGTCCGCGCTGTCGGCGGTGAAAAAGGGGACGCGGCTGGCGATAGCCAACAAGGAGCCGCTTGTGATGGCGGGCGACCTGATAATGCGCTCGGCAAAAAAACACGGGGCGACCATCGCGCCGATTGACAGCGAGCATTCCGCGCTTTGGCAGTGTCTTCACAAAGAGCCGGCGGGTCGCGTTAGGAAACTTATCCTCACCTCTTCGGGCGGCCCGTTTTTCGGGATGACGAAAAAACAACTGGCATCCGTCACTCCCGCGCAGGCGTTGAAGCATCCGCGCTGGAAGATGGGTAAAAAAATCACGGTGGACTCCTCCACCATGATGAACAAAGGGCTTGAGGTGATAGAGGCCAGATGGCTCTTCGACGTGCCGATGGAAAAAATTGAGGTCGTTGTTCATCCGCAGAGCATCGTCCACTCGATGGTGGAGTTCGTGGACTCGTCCGTCATGGCCCAGCTGGGACTGCCGGACATGAGGACGCCAATCGCGTACGCGCTCTCTTTTCCCGACAGGTGGCCCGCGAAACTGGCGAGCCTCTCTCTTTCCGAGGTCGGAAGGCTGGATTTTTTTCAGCCGGATTTTCGGCGGTTCCCGTGCCTTCAACTCGCGTACGACGCTGGCAGGGCGGGCGGCCTTGCGCCGACGTGGCTCAACGCGGCTAACGAGGTGGCGGTGGAGGCGTTCTTGGAGGGCGGGCTTGGCTACGTCGGCATAGCCCGCGTAATCGGGAAAACGCTGGATAAAATTGTGTCGTTGAAAGTTGGCGGTCTTGAGGGGATAATGGAGGCCGACGCGATGGCGCGGGAGACGGCCAGAAAATTTTTATAGTGTTATAGGAGGGGAAGTGACAAAGATAGACATCATCACAAAAATATCCGAGCAGGTCGGCCTGCAGAAGCCGGAGTCCGAGACCGCGGTGGAGACGATAATCAACCTCGTAAAGGAGACGCTTGGCAAGGGGGACACCGTGATACTGAGGCGGTTCGGCTCCTTTCAGGTGAGGCAGAAAAAAGAGAGAATCGGCAGGAATCCGAAGACCGGCAAAGAGGCAAGCATAACCGCCAGGAAAGTGGTGCGGTTCAAGGCCGGGAAATATTTCAAGTCCGCCGTCAACAACTAAAAGACTGCGGGGAATTTTTTTGAAAAACGCGGTCAGGACGATTCTAAAGGCGATTGGCGAAGACCCCGACAGGGAGGGGCTTAGGGACACGCCGGAGCGCGTGGAAAAGTCCTACAAGTTCCTCACGTCCGGCTATTCGGTGGACGTGGACAAGCTCATCCACGGCGCGCTTTTTCACGAGACGTACGACGAGATGGTTTTGGTGAAGGACATAGAGTTCTACAGCCTTTGCGAGCACCATCTAATCCCGTTCTTCGGCAAGTGCCACGTCGCCTACATTCCGAACGGAAAAATAATCGGCCTTTCGAAGGTTCCGCGCATCGTGGAGTCCTTCTCGCGACGGCTTCAGGTGCAGGAGCGGCTCACCACGCAGATAGCGGAAATCATCTCCAAACACGTTCATCCCAAGGGGGTCGGCGTCGTCATGGAGGCGCGTCACCTTTGCATGTGCATGAGGGGCGTGCAGAAGGAAAACGTATACGCCGTGACCTCCTCGATGACGGGAGCCTTCAAGTCCGACCCCAGATCCAGGAACGAGTTCCTAAACTTAATCGGCATCAAAAAAATCCTTTGATTTATAAAAATCTTGCGGGGATGAGCGTCTCGCGCCTCGCCTTCGGGGCGTGGCAGATTGGCGGGCCTCCGTTTTGGAAAAGCACCGACGACGACACGGCGATTAAAACAATCGAGGCGGCGTTGGAGTGCGGAATAAACTTCTTTGACACCGCGCCCGTTTACGGCCTCGGGCATAGCGAGGAGCTAATCGGCATGGCGCTTAAGAAACACCGCGACAAAGTTTTTATCGCCACCAAGTGCGGGTTGTTGTGGGACGCTCAGGAAAAAATCCATAGGAGTCTCAAGCAGGATTCCATTAGGGAGGAGGTCGCCGACAGCCTTCGGCGCCTTGGCCTCGACTACATTGACCTTTACCAGATTCATTTCCCGTCGCCGGACGACCCGATTGAGAAGGCGATTGAGACCCTGGCGGAGCTTAAGGCCGAGGGGAAAATCCGCGCCATCGGCGTAAGCAACTTCGACGTGCCGACGCTAAAAAAGGCCGTCGGCGTCGCGAGGGTGGACACCCTGCAACCCAAATATAATTTGCTGGAAAGGGACGCGGAAAAGGAGCTTTTGCCGTTCTGCCTTGAGAACAACATCGCGGTGACGGCCTACAGCCCGCTTGCGTCCGGCCTTCTGACCGGGAAGTACACGAGCGCGCATAAGTTCGAGGACTGGCGCGGCAAATCCGGCATGGGTGTTTTTAAAAAAGAGGAGTTGGCGAAGGCCTACGAAAAACTGGAGTCGCTCAAAACCGCCGTGGGCGGGACGGGCAGAAGCCTTGCCGAGTTTTCGCTAAACTGGGTGCTGGCGAACAAGGCGGTTACCTGCGCCATCGTCGGTGCGCGTGAGGCGCGGCAGATAGCCGAGCTTGCAAAGTTTTCCGAAAGGCCCCTTTCGTCCGACGAGCTAAAACTGGCGTGAGCGGCTTTCAACATTTTACAAACGGGGATAGAATTGGCGAATGGCAAAAAAAATTGACTCCTTAATTTCCGAGCAGGAAAAAAACCTGTCCGAGCTTCTCGGGCACTCGCGCGCGCTGTTGAAGAGTTTGAAGGCCGGGGAGCGCGGAGAGCCGATAAAGGAGCTATTTTTTAAGAGGCAGAAGGCCCTGGAATTAATAGCCGCGCTCGACCCGAAGTTGAAGTCCGCCGTCGTTGAGACCCGCTCCGCTCCAAACCCCGGTTTCGTCTCGCTTCAATCCAAAGTGGAGGAGATTCTAAACCTTGACGAGGAGTCCTACGAGATAATGGAGGGGGAGAAATCCGGCGTCTCGAAAAAAATATCCACCCTCTCGAAGGGCGCGGGCGCGATGAGGGGGTACTTGCCAAAAATGGGGCAGAACGCAAAGCGCATCAACATTAAAAAATAGTTGATGAACAACAAAATCGTTCAACTCGCCTTGCGCGCCATGAATTACTTAAAGCGCCTGCTGTTGCGCGAACACATCTTTATGATAATCGTCGCCTGCGTGGTCGGGTACGCGGTCGGGGTGTGGGTCGTGGTCTTCAAATGGATGATAGTTGAGTTTCGGCACTTCTTTTACGAGGAGTTTCTCGTGAAGAGATCCGCCGGTCTGTCTTTTGCCCTGCTTTGGATTCCCTTTTCCGTGGGGTTTGGCGGCCTCGCCGTCGGGCTTATGAACCATTACCTGAACCCCGATAAAAATTCCGGCTCGGTTTCGGAGCCGATGAAATGGGCGGCCGTGGATCAGGGGAAGGCCCCCGCGAGGGAGATATGGTTTCGCCCCCTGGCGTCGGCCATAACCATCGGCTCCGGCGGCTCAGCGGGGCGCGAGAGGCCGGCGGTCGTCATCGGCTCCGCGCTTGGTTCGTTCGTCGGGACGATTATAAAGGCCTCGCATGAGCGGCGAAGGCTCCTGCTCGGTTGCGGTAGCGCGGCTGGGATGGCGGCGGCGTTCAACGCGCCGCTGGGCGGGATTATTTTTGCAATCGAGGTCGTGCTTGGCGACTTCAACATAGCGGTGTTTTCGCCGCTGATTTTTTCATCGGTCATCGCCACCGCCACGGTGCGGGAATTGGAGGGGGACGCGCCCGCGTTTCACATGCCGGTCTACACGCTCATTTCTGATTGGGAGATATTATTTTTTATTCTACTGGGCGTCGCGGGCGGGCTTGTGGCGGCGCTTTTCTACAAGTCGTACTTTTACTGGTCCGATTATTTCCAAAAGAAAAAACTGCATCCCGCCGTGGGGCCGATGGTCGGCGGAATAATCGTCGGGTTCGTATTCATCATCTTCCCGGACGCGCTCGGCAACGGGTACGAGTCCATGGACAAGGTGCTGAACGGCCACATGATTTGGTGGCTGGCGATAACGCTGGTGTTCGTAAAAATACTGACGACCTCGATAACGCTCGGCTCCGGCGGCTCGGGCGGAATGTACGCCCCGGCGCTGTTCATCGGAAGCATGCTTGGGGGCGCGTTCGGGTACGGATTAAACCAGTTTTTCCCGGCGCACACGGGCTCGGTCGGCTCCTACTCGCTTGTCGGGATGGGCGCGGTGATGGCCGTCGTGGGGCAGATGCCGCTCACCAACATTCTTATGACGTTCGAGCTGACCAACAACTACCACATTATTCTGCCCATCATGGTCGCGGTGATTTCCTCCATCGCGGCGTATTCCGCGTTTTATTCGAACTCCATATACACCGAAAAACTGCGTCGGCTCGGGATAACAATCTGGCACGGGCGGGAATCGGCGGTGATGGGGTCCATAAAGGTGGAGTCGGTCATGAGCAGGAATTTTGAGGTGATTGCGGAGAACACGCGGTTTAAGGAGATGGTGGAGCAGGTGACAAAATCCAAGGCTTATTACTTCCCGTGCGTGGACGAGGATGGGATGATGACAGGGATTATCTCGGTGCAGGACATCCGCGAGTTCATGCTGGACGAGGGGCTTCACGAGGTGGTGGTGGCCAAGGACCTTGCGACGCACGACGTCATAACGCTTTTTCCGGAGAACGACCTAAACGAGGCGATGGGGAAATATGCGATAAAAGACCTCGGGGAGCTTCCCGTGACCGAAGCCGGAAACCCTCGCAAGGTCGTTGGGATGCTTAGGAGAAAGGACGTTATAACCGCCTATCAAAAGGCGATGTTGCAGACCTCGAAGCTCGCTTAAAGCCGGGGCCGTGCAACGACAGGGCAGGAGTGGCCGCAGAATTCGCCGGAATCAGGGCGGTCTCTCGCCTTAACCTGATTTCGGCGTACGCTCCGGCCTCACATTATCCAGGCGTTTCCGCTTGGATGATGATTATTAGGCCTTGATGTTTATCTTGGAACCGGTCTTGCCTAAAGAGCCGGCGGACGGCGCCTTGGGCACGCTCTTCGGAGCCGGCTTCTTTGCGCTTGCGCCGGAAGATATTTTTGGCGCCGAACCTGAAATTTTCAATCCATCCTCCTATTGTTTTACCGCATACTCCGTTAAGAGCACTCTCTATTCCATTTGTCTTATCGGACGATATCTTAAGAACTTAAGCGCCCAAAGCGGGTGGGTTCGCAGGGGGGCGTTGAGGGGGGGCGAATTGCCGGTCGGTTTTTCTTTACGCCGGATGAACTTTTTCCCGCGCCTGACCGTCTAAATTCGTAATAACATGGAACATAACAAGGAGAACGCAAGAATGTTGAAAAGCAAAGCCTTGGTGCGATACGCGATGCTGGCCTTTTTGTTCGCACTCCCGGCGGGCGCGGGGACGTCGCAAGCCGACCCGATGGACAAGGGGTCGTGCGAGAAGGGGTGCGGCGGCGACGCGTCCTGCGGCAAGGCCGCCAGTGATTGGATGAAGAGGATGAATCTCACCGAAGAGCAGAAAAATAAGATAGAGCTGATTCGGGTCGAGCAAAAACAGAGGGTGGACGCGGGCATGGAGCAGATGCGCGCCGAGCACAAAATATTGCGCGAGATGCTTCAGGGCGTTGCGACCGACGACCAACTGCGCGAACAACGCAAGAAGGCGGCCGTATTGCACATAACAATAGGGGACGCCATGTTCGACTCCATGTTGCGAATCCGCGCGTTGCTTACGCCCGAGCAGAGAAAGAACATGGTCATGCCGCACCACGGGCCGATGGGGCGCATGGAAGACGGTCGCGGGGAAAAAAGGGATAAATGACCTTGAACCTTAAGGACGGGGCCGACGAGGAGAGGTTTCGCGCCGTTTACCAAGCCCACGGGGCGATGGTTCGCGGGGTGGTTTACAACATCACCGGCGAGAGAGATTTGGACGACCTCGTCCAGGAGACCTTTATAAAGGTCTGGAGGGGGTTGGACGGGTTTAGAAACGACTCCGGGATTAAGACATGGATTTATAGGATAGCCACGAACACCGCGCTGGATCATTGCAGGAAAAACCGGCTGAAACGAACGGAGACGATTGTGGATGACCTTCCCGCGCCGGGCGAGGGGGAGGCGGACGCAATCCACAGGGATTTGGTGCGGAAGGGGATGGAGCGGCTTTCCGCCGGACACCGCGCGGTTGTGACGCTTTGCATTTTCGAGGGCCTCTCGTTAAGGGAGGCGGCGTCTGCGCTTGAGCTTCCCGAGGGAACGGTGAAATCGCGTTTGTTTTACGCGAAGAGCGAGTTACTAAAATTTTTTAACCTTAGCGGAGTGTTGGCATGAGTCCAGAGTTTGACGACAGGGAAGTGAACGACTTTTTACGAAGAAACAGGCCGGTGGCTCCGGGGCCGCGCGAGGGTGAGTTCTCTCGCATCCTGCTTGCGGCGAAATCGGCCGCCGAGCCGCGAAAAGAGGCGCCGCTGGTTTTGTTCCGCCGACTGTCGTTTGCCCTTGCCGCGTGTCTGTTGATTGCCATCGGGGCCATGCTGACGGTTGGCGGCGACAATCCGCGGGTGGCCGCCGGCCCGGATGACGAAAGGGTGGAGTCCTTTTTGGACGACACGATAAACCACGCCATGACCGAACAGAGCAAAGTTGTTGAAAGAGAGCCGACTGAAGAAATAATGCTTGTCGCCTACAACGGCGAGTAGCACTCCTCATACCTTATCTCCCCACCCCAAAAGACCCCCGGCGGCGCAAGCCGCCGGGGGCATTTTTACCGGGTGCGCCGTCGAATGAAACTTTGATAAAACCAACGGCCTTACGTTATAATCCACGATTAAAATAAAATACCTTCTGGAGGAACGAAATGATTAAACTTAAGAAACTTTTGATGTTTGCCCTGGTCTTCGCGGTTAGCGCCGGCGTCTCCCACGCCGAGGAAAAAAAATCCGCCGCCTCGCCGGCTACGACCCCGCTCAAGGAGGAGGTCGCCGTGATTAAGACCTCCTTGGGAACCATGACAATACGCTTTTTCCCGAACAAGGCGCCGAACCACGTGGAGAACTTCAAAAAACTTGCGCGGTCCGGTTTTTATAACGGCACCACGTTTCACCGCGTGATACCGGGGTTCATGATTCAAGGGGGAGACCCGACCTCTAAATTTGGCAACCGAAACGGGGTTGGCGGCGGCGGGCCGGGCTGGACCGTCAACGCGGAGTTTAACGACGTCTCCCACAAACGCGGAATAGTCTCGATGGCGAGAACAAACGACCCGAACAGCGCTGGCTCGCAATTTTTCATCTGCGTGGCGGACGCCACCGCCTTGGACGGCCAGTATTCCGCCTTTGGCGAGGTCGTCGAGGGGATTGAAGTCGCGGACAAGATTGCGGCTGTTCCAAGGGATCGAAGGGATATGCCCGACTCTAGCATTGAGATGAAGGTCTCCCTAAAAGCGAAGTAAGCTATAACAAGGTCGCGGGCGGCGCTCGTCGCCCGTGCAATAATTTGCCACCCTGTTTCGTCTAATGGACATGGCGTTGACAAGGAAGTGTAAACATCATCATGGATGAAAAGAAATCCGGGCCCGTTTCCGACGGGTTTTACCGACATCAATACCGAAGAATACTCGGCTCCTCCAAGGCTAGGTTTCACAACCTATCCGAGCCGGAGGTGGAGGACGTGGTCGGCGACGTGATGGCCGACCTGCTGGAACGAGCCGACCTCGTGGAGGAGGTGGAAAATTTCACCGCGTATGTATACCGCGCGATTTTTAACAAGGCGGTTGATTATCTCCGGAAAAAGAAAAAGAGCGTGTCTCTCGACGGAGAGGCGGTTGACAAAAACCATCCCGCGCTAAGCTACTCGATGCAATACTCGTTCGAGTCGGCGGAGATTAAAAGACGGATAGACGCCGCCTTGGAAAGGCTCGAGAAAAACCAGCGCGAGGTGTGGGAGGCGACGGAACTGGGCGGTCACACCTTCGCCGAGCTTGCAAAGAAATGGGGGCTTCCGATGGGCACACTGCTTGCCAGGAAACACAGGGCCGTCGCGGAATTGCGGAAAGAACTGGCGGATTTAAAAAATTATTAAAGGAGTTTTTATGTTTGGAAAAATGAGGTGCGACGACAAGAAAAAGTGCGGCGAGGCGGGCGTTTTCTGCGGGTGCAGGTGCGC
>JACQEX010000107.1 GCA_016200345.1 Nitrospinota bacterium | reverse complement strand
CAGTAACATTCAATTTGACTTATCGTTACCAGGAGGTCGGCAAAGGCCGGACTCCGCATTTGTCATTTATTTTTCTCCAAGGAGCTTTAAAAATGTCCCGACGCGGGACTTTCTTTCGCCGGGCGTCAAAAACTCGTAAATCTTTTTTAGCTCCGGCCCCTTCAGCCTCCCCAACAGCGCGGCGCGAACCGGCATGAACAACTTTTTCCCCTTGACCCCCGCCGCGCAAGAGACATCGTCCATCGCCGACTGATAATCGGCTATCTCGCAGGCCGACAGCAAGGCCCGCCCCACCGCCTCGGCCTGGTGCTCGGCCATCGCGGAACGCGCCTCGGCGTCGAGCGAATAATGGAGGAAAGGCTCCAGCCCGGCCTCCAGTTCGTCCAGACGCGAGATGTTTTCCTTCTCGGCGGAGACCAGCAAAAGCTGTTTTTCGCGTGGAAGCGCGTCCAACTCCGGACCAATCTTTTTAAGAAACGGCCTGCCGACAGACAAAACCCTATCCGCGTCCGCGTGTAACAGGTGGTGTTTGTTCAGCCAGTCCAATTTTTGCAAATCGTAGTGCGCGGCCCGAAGGGAGACTCGCTCCAGCGTAAATTCGGCGATGATTTTTTCGACCTGCATCTCCTCGGCGTTGTCCTCCGCCCTCCACCCCATCAGGGCGAGGAAATTAAAAACCGCCTCCGGCAGATAGCCGTCCCTAATCAAATCTCCGAACGAGGAGTTGCGGTGTCTTTTGGAAAGCTTTGTGCCGTCCTCCGCAAGGATAATCGGAAGGTGCGCGTAAATGGGATGGCCCGAAAAACCCATGGCGCGCATCATCAAAATCTGCTTGGGGGTGTTGCTTATGTGGTCCTCCCCCCTTATCACGTGCGATATCCCCATCATGGCGTCGTCCACCGAGGCCGCGATGTTGTACGTAACCACACCGCTGGAACGGCGGACTATGAAATCCCCTATAAGCCCGGTGTTCACCGTCACCTCGCCGCGTATGGCGTCCGTATAGGAAAGCGTCTCGGCGGGGACGCGAAACCTAAGCGAGTGCGGCTCCACGGCGGAGCGTTTTTGCGCCTCGTCCTGCGGAATTTTTGCGCAACGCCCGACGTAAACAGGGGGGCGACCTTTTTTCTCCGCCGCTTTTCTGTCCATCTCCAACTGCTCGTCGTTGCAAAAGCAGGGATAGACCAGATTTTTCGCCAGGAGATCGGTTATTTTTTCCTCGTAAATCGCGGTTCGTTTCGATTGGTAATACGGCTCCCCCTCCCACCCGATTCCAAGCCAGTGGAGCGAGTCAATAATCTCCCGCGTGTGCTCGTCGGCGCTTCGCTCCACGTCGGTGTCCTCTATGCGAAGGACGAACTTGCCGTTCATTTTTTTTGCGAAAATCCAGTTGAAGACGGCCGTCCTCATGTTCCCGGCGTGGAGCGGCCCGGTGGGGGACGGCGCGAAGCGAACCCTTATTTCGTTATTCGTCAACCGCGCCCCTTTGGTGGTCGGGGTTCTGGCGGAGAAGCGCCACGGCCTGCGCGGCAATCCCCTCTTTGCGGCCCGTGAAGCCCATCAGCTCCGTCGTGGTGGCCTTTACGCTTACGGCGCCGATTGGAACGCCGCAGGCCTCGGCTATCACCTTTCTCATTGCGTCGGCGTGGGGGGCTATCTTCGGCTCCTCGGCGATTATCACGCAGTCCACGTTGTTCACAAGGTATCCCTTGCCGACGATTAGCATTACAGCTTTTTTTAAGATTACGATTGATTGCATCCCCTTGAACTGCGGGTCGGACGGGGGAAAATATTTGCCGATGTCTCCGAGCGCGAGCGCGCCGAGGATTGCGTCTGATATGGCGTGAAGAAGAACGTCCGCGTCGCTGTGCCCCAAAAGCGCCTTGTCGAAGGGGATTTTAATCCCGCCGATGACGACCCCGTCGCCGTCAACGAACCTGTGCGCGTCGAAACCTATCCCTATTCTCATAAGGGGCATGATACTAAGTTTTGGCGCCCCCCGGCAACTCTTAGATGCGACGGTCTTACGCTTATCCGCGAAGAACGCGGATGGGGAAAAAACCGCCGATTCGCCAAAATTGATCAGCGTTTAAAATATTTTCCTTACAATGAGCATTATTTTTACCTTTTACCAGTAAATTTTAGATGAGAGAATAGGCGCCGGAAGATTGGTGGCGACAGGAGTGTCGCCTCTACCATTCTGGATTCTTACTTTTGGATTCTGTTTATCTGGTTATTCCGCGTTTTTAATCGTCAGAAATGGAATTCGGGGCGGAGGGCGGCAATCGCCTTTCCTGCGGCCTCGTGGGAAACGTGAATTTTACCGCCGTAATCGGCGGTTTTACGTATTTCATGAAGCTTGGTAAAGAACAATCATATTTCCTTGTCAATCATGCCGTTTTTTATCAGGTCTTTGTGCAACGCATGTTCGACCCCGGTATGGCTGACGAAAAATTTACCGTCAAGGGCAAAATACGCGCTTACCGCGTTAAACGCCGCGTAATATGCTTGGGAGGCGGCGGCGTTGGGATGATTGTTGCCCAAATTTTCTTCGGCCACAACGAGGTCTTCCAATGCCCGGTTCCAAAGGCTTTTCGCCTCGTCGTTCACGCAAAGATTCCCTCACGTTTGGCGTTTCGATAAAGCCCCACAGCCCCGCTTTCAAAATCGTTTATATCCGCAGGCTGGGTGCTAATAAGAACTGAGAATTCCAACACCAGGTCATAAACGGCCTCGACCATTATTGAAATGTCGGCGTCAAGGTCTATAGGCCCTTCCAGCAACACAAGAAAGTCGTAATCGCTATCCTCCTTGGCGTCCCCGCGCGCGCGCGAGCCGTACAGAACCACCCCTTTAAGCCTGGCTCCAAAAACAGGAAGCAGTCTCCCCTTTACCAAACGCAAAAGCTCGATCGGAGTTATGGCGGGAACAGTTAGTTCTTTGCCTGTCTTATCCATTCTTTAAAGCCCCTTTATGAATTCCATCGAATAAATCCTAGGCCCTTCATAGGCATGATACTAAGTTTTGGAGGCGGAGAGCAACATTTAACGGGAGTCAGGAGTTGTCTCCACCATTCTGGATTCTTACTTCTGAATTCTGGATTCTGCTTATCGCGTTATGCCGCGTTTTTTGAGTTTTTCGACCAGCGTGGTGCGGTTCAGCCCGCCCTGTTTTCACCGGACAGCAATGATACCTTCTTATATTTTTAGATTTGCCATATAATAGGCCGGAAATGGATAGGAAGGTTGCCTTCAAGCTGGGGGAGTTGTTCTGCGGGCCGGGCGGAATCGCTTTAGGGGCATTAAAATCTTCTTTTGAGCACGGCGGTACAAATTATTCCTTTGAGCATGCTTGGGCAAATGACAATGACAGGGACACTTGCGACACATTTATAAAAAATATCGCCAAAGGCTCCCCCTCGACCGTGTATTGTGAAGACGTGCGCCAGTTGAATATTAAAAAATTGTCGCCGATTGACGCTTTCGCTTTCGGATTCCCTTGCAACGATTTTAGCATCGTAGGGGAGAAGAAGGGTTTTGACGGCAATTTTGGGCCGCTTTATTCTTATGGCGTAAAGGTTCTCGATTATTTTAAGCCAAAGGTGTTTTTTGCGGAGAACGTAGGGGGGTTATCTAGCTCCAACGAGGGTAAAGCATTTGAAACCATCCTTGACGACCTTAAATCAGCGGGGAATGGGTACGACATTACCGCCCACGTTTACCGCTTTGAGGAATACGGAATTCCCCAGACAAGGCACCGAATTATAATTGTCGGCATTGACCAAGAGCTAGGGTTAAGTTTTAAAGTACCCGCACCAGCCTCCCGGAATAAACCGGTCAGCGCACGGCAAGCGATAGAGAATCCACCAATTCCTCGGACGGCCCCAAATCAGGAACGAACAACCCAATCCGAGACAGTAATCAAAAGGCTCCAACTTATCAAGCCGGGCCAAAATGCTTGGAACGCCACTTTACCCAAACACCTGCAATTAAACGTGAAGGGCGCACGATTGAGCCAGATATATAAACGCCTAGACCCCGATAAACCCGCCTACACCATTACTGGTAGTGGCGGAGGCGGAACCCATGTTTATCATTGGAGCGAACCACGAGCCTTGACAAACAGGGAACGCGCCAGGTTGCAAACTTTCCCCGATGATTTTGAATTCTCAGGAACGAAAGAAAGCGTAAGGCGGCAAATCGGAATGGCTGTTTGCCCCAAAATGGCGCAAATAATTTTCACCTCAATCTTGAAGACTCTTGCGGGGGCGGACTATCCCCATGTCGAACCAATATTTGCACGACAAGAAAGCCTATTCGCCGGCTTGGCGGAATGAGGGAGCCTTGAGTATAAATGTTAAAGAAGTTCTCGACAAATACCTTATCTCCGACGCAGAATTTGAAACCATAAAGGAGAAATCGAAAATATCCGGCGAATTCAGCGACGACACCTTTGACGACTGGTTTGAAAAACGGTTTGTGAACAACCTAGTTTCTTTGACCAAGGACGAATACGCGCTGATGTGCGTTAATGCCCTACGAATCCTGCCCGGCGTTTCAGCTTCGGATTATGGTTCTAGCAGACAACGGGACATGGGCCAGCTTTGGGCCGATATGACCAGAGGATATCTTGGAGAGATGGCATTCCTAAAATTCTTACGCACCCATTGGGACATTAAATCCAGCTTGGGGCACGAGAAGGGAAATTTGGCCGATTATTTGCCAATGGATATCCACGAAGTTAGCATGCCCGGCGAGACACCGCGAAAACCTAAGATCAATGTCAGCGTAAAAACCACAAAATGGAACGGAATATGGCTTGATATACCCGGCGACCAGTTCGCCCATTCGGACGTTCATGTCCTGATAAAAGTTGGCATAGGACGAGACCATTTGTTTGCCTTCTTCAAGGAGATTAGCGTTTTTCAGGACAAGGTTTTAAAGGTCGGGGAAGAGGTCGGCAGTTTAAGCAAAGGGGAATCTCAAACGCTTTATGACAGCCTCCCTTCGTTTAAAGAGGTGCCGGCGTACATTTGTGGCTTTGCCCTCAAGGACGCAAAATATTCAGCCTTGCCGTATTCAGGTAAGAAGGGACGGAAAAACTACACCATCACAGGATGGAACGGCCCCATTGCCGGCGGCGACCTAGATGAAATAAAAAGCGTGAAGGGATTGGCGGGAAGGCATCCTTTGAGGGTATAGGCGAATTTTCGCACGACAGCGGTTACTTATTTTCCACCGGCAATCTGTTATGGAGCAAGGAAAATTGGAACAAAGTCGTCTCAAAGTTGTAGGGTGCTTTCTCGGTAGACACAGAATTTTTTATAAGGAATTTTCCAAAACACCACCATATTGGTTGTCGAGCCAGATAAGGGGGTTTTTGCTTTTATCTCGTGATGCCGCGCTTTTTGAGTTTTTCGACCAGCGTGGTGCGGTTCAGCCCCAACAGAGTGGCGGCCTTGTTTTTCACCCAGTCGCACTTCTCCAACGCCTGGAGAATAAGCGACATCTCGTACTCCTCCACGACCTCCTTGAGGTTTATGCCACCCTCGGGAATCTCCGTCACCTGTCCCTTCGGGGCGACGGAAGGCCCTAGCTCCTCCTCCTCGTGCGCTCCGACCAACAACATGTCGGACTCCAATTCCTCAATCAAGGTTTCACTGTCGTGGAACTGTTGCGGCAGGTCGGAAAGCTCCAACCGCCCCTCGCCTTTTATGACGACGAGCCGCTCGCAAATATTTTCCAACTCGCGGACGTTGCCGGGCCAGTCGTATTCCATCAGCGCGGTCAGCGCGGATTGCGACACGCCCGTCACCGTGCGGTTTTTCGTCCTGTTGAACTTCTTTATAAAGGCGTCTATAAGCGCCGGAACGTCGTCCTTGCGCTCCCTAAGCGGCGGCAGTTTTAACGGGATTACGTTCAGCCGGTAGTACAAATCCTCGCGGAATTTTTTTTCTTTGATGGCCTTTTCGAGGTTCTGGTTGGTGGCGGCCAGCACCCGCACGTTCGTCTTTATGACCTGGTTGCCGCCAACGCGCTCGAACTCCTGCTGTTGCAAAATTCGCAAGAGTTTGACCTGAAGGGTCGGGCTCATGTCCCCTATTTCGTCCAGGAATATCGTCCCCTCGTGGGCCATCTCGAACTTGCCGATGCGGGTTCTTATCGCGCCGGTAAAGGAGCCTTTTTCGTGGCCGAACAGCTCGCTCTCCAAAAGCTCCTCCGGGATGGCCCCGCAGTTTACGGTGACGAAATTTTTATTCTTGCGCGGCGAGTGGAAATGGATAGTGGAAATGGATGGAGCGCGCGAAAAGCTCCTTGCCGGAGCCGGACTCGCCGAGTATCAGCACGGTGGAATCGGTGTCGGCCAGCTTGGAGACGGTGTTGAAAATTTCGCGCAGTTTTTGCGAGTTGCCGATGATGCTGGAAAACCGCAGTGGGGCCTTTTTGGGCGGTACGCCGGGAACCGCCGCCTCTACGACGGTTTCGACATCTTCAGCGGCATTGACGACCTCGACAACTTCGGAATTTTCCTCCACAACGTCGGAAGAGGGCAAAATATTCTCAACCTGTTCCGCCGGTTCGACCTCTGCCACTGCCTCGACAGGCTCGCTATTTTGTTCCGCGTCCATGAACGAAGAGGTCTCTTCGGCTGGTTCGGCTGAAACTTCGGCTATGGGGGATGTCTCTTCGGAGTTTTCCGAGACCTCATGCGTGGCGGGCTGATTTTCTACCACCTCAGCCGTACCGTCTTTTTTCTCGTCCATTTATTTGACGCCCCCAACCACTAAATTACGCTTAATTTTAACCTAATTATGTGTAACTGTTTTTAAAGTCTTAAACAATTCAAACAAATAAGTT
>JACQEX010000007.1 GCA_016200345.1 Nitrospinota bacterium | reverse complement strand
TCCGACCGTCGCAACGGCAGTTACACGCGCAATTTGCTGACGGCGATGGGTTCGATTGAGTTGGAGGTGTCGCGTTGCCGGAAGTTCAGCGCGTTGTCCGTTATAAATGCCTACAAGCGCAGGACTTCCGACATAGACCACCTCATCTTGGGCTGTTTCGTGCTGGGACTGTCCACCAGGAAGGTCGGGGAGGCGTTTTTGGGGATTCTTGGAGAGCGCATCAGCGCGTCCACCGTGAGCAAAGTTGCAAAAACTCTAGATTTAGCCGTGGAGCAGTTCCACAAAAGGCGGCTTACGAACCGCTACAAGGCGATTTTGCTGGACGGAGTGGTTCTTTCCCGCAAGACGGGGCTTGGCGCGGAGAAGAAGCCAGTTTTGGTGGCCATGGGAATACGCCACGACGAGAGCAAGGAGGTCATAGACTTCCGGTTGTGCGGGAGCGAGAGCCAGCAACAATGGGAGACATTTCTCAACGACCTGTATCGCAGGGGTCTTACGTGCGACGGAGTGGAGGTGATATGCGTTGACGGCGGAAAGGGATGTCTGGCGGCGTTGGAGACGGTGCATCCGAACATCCCCGTCCAGCGTTGCTGGGCGCACAAGATGCGCAACATCATAGACAAAGTTAGAAAGAACGACGCGGAGGCGGTGAAAAAAGACCTCCGCAAAATCTACGGGGCGAAGGACGTAGTGAAGGCCAGGAGCGCGGCGCGTGAATTTGCGGACAAATGGGAATCCGTTTATCCTTCAGCCGTCAAGTGTCTTAAGGCCGACTTGGGCGACCTTCTGACGTTCTTCAAGTTCAAGGATCCGAATTGGAGAAAGGCGACTCGCACGACCAACGCCATAGAAAGGAGGTTTAGGGAAGTCAGGCGAAGGACGCGTCCGATGGGAGTGTTCAGCGACAAAACGAGCATCGAGAGGATTTTATTCGCCGTCTTCACGCATGAAAACAAGAAGCAGGGAACAAACACCCCTTTTCTAATTTCAAAAATGACACAAAATAATTGACATTACCTTGCGTGTTATTTGGGGCCGAGCGTCCATTTTCGGCGGGACAAAACACCCCGCCACCCGGGGGCATGAGAATCAAAAAGCCGCCGCTTATTTTTCTTGATTTTTATATTTTTTTTAGTATTTTTATTGACACAAAGGGGCGCATTTTTTCGTATCGGGCTTCGAAATTCATAGGAATGGTCGAGCCGGACGGCTTATTTGCCCGGAGAATAAACGCGCGTTGCGCGTAAAACAACGTAATAAGGTGGTGGACGACCTAAGAAAAGGCGTCTTAAAACCCTATTATTCCTCCGGGGGAATTCCCACAATGCCGCCGGACTTCAAACTGCCGCAGGTAAAAAGCGGGTGGTCGTCGTCCATCCTGGCCTCGAGAGGATGCGAATTGAACCGCAATTTCTGCTCCATGCAAAATATTTTCGGCAACTTTTTCCTGCAACGAAACACGGAGAGCGTCCTTGGCGAGATTCGGGGCATAACAACCAAATACGCATTTATCGTGGACGACAATTTTTACGGCGCCACCTCCGCCAGCCAGGCCCACTTCAACCGGGTACTGGACCAACTGGCGAAGGGAAAGGCGCGCTGGCTTACCCAAGCCAGGCTTGCCGTGCTAAAGGGGGAGGGGGTGTTGGAAAGGTTCAAAAAGGCCAACTGCGCGGGACTGCTGATTGGTTTTGAAAGCATCAACCCCGAAGCCAGAGTTCCAGGAAAACCAAGGTTCGACGAGGACAGGCCCTCCACCGTTGAAAGAACTCTACAATTCTGCAGGGACGTCAAGATGGAGATGGCGCTTTTTAACGTCCTCGCCCCTTTTCCGGGAACGTCCCTTTATAACGACATGGAAAAGGAAGGAAGGATAATCTCCAAAAACTGGGACGATTATCGGACGTCCAAGGTGGTTTTTCGCCCCAAGCATTTCGAGCCGGAGGAGTTGGAGAAGGCGGTGTCGGACGCGACAAAAAAGTTTTATTCGCCGTTGTCCATCTTTCAAAGGCTGAAGTTTAATATGAACTACGACGTGCGCGAGATGTATTTACTGCCAAACGTCCTAAAGATGCTGGGGTTCCATTTTCACACCCATTAGGCGTCTGCGCGGCGGGGAGTTCGCCTGGCAGACCCCCGTGCCGATTAGGAACGCCGCGTATTTTACGTCACGATTGTGTCGGTTATTCGCCCATGAACGGCGCGGTCAGGGCGTCCCAATCCTTTTCCGACTCGCAGGGTTTTTCTAGGAAACTGCACTTCGGCGCCTCGTCCTTGGCGTTCTTCAGATAATATCCGTACTCCTTGTTCTCGTTTATGTCAAAAATTGAGACGGCGCGGGACAACTCCTTTTTAGTTTTCCTTCCGACCGTGATTTTGTTCACGACCATCACGAAACATTTGTTCAGTTTTTTATTGTAGTGGTTTGTAAAAGTCGCCGACTCCTGTTTCTCCCCGAAAAGACTCTTGAACGCAGACGAGGCCTGCTTTCCGCACCGCTCGGCAAGGTCGTAGTCGTCCTTCACGTTAATCGCGCCGACAAGTTTTTCCAACGAGGCCATCTTCGATTCCATAGCGGCCGACCGATTTTCCGCCGTCTCGACTTTCTTTCTCAACGCCTCGCCCTGGCCGCAGGACGCAAGGCCCGCGACCGCACAAAGAATCACAAACATTCCGCCTCTCATCAATAACCCCCAAGCAATGTTTTGTCTTTTAAACGCCTAATGCCAAAAATGGTCTATTGGAAGAAAAGTATACGACATCCCCTTTTATATTTCAATTGAAATACTTTACAAGTGTTAAAAAATAAGCGGGTATATTTGCACCCAAATCCCTTAATTGTTGTTGTATAATGCCCCGATGGCAGAACAGGCTCTTAAGGTGGTTCAGGCCGATATGGGTGAAATTTACTCAAATCTCGGCGAAAAGGCGGAGCTTTTCTCAAATTCCTCCATATTAATCACAGGCGCGGGCGGTTTTTTGGGATATTATCTCGTCAACTTTCTGTTGTACGCCAACTCACGGATACAACAGAAATGCCGGGTTGTTTGCGTGGACAATTTCATACGCGGCGTCCCGGCGTGGTTGCAAACCTTCGCAATCGAAAAAAAAGTGGAGTTGATCAAGGCCGACGTCACAAAATTTGACCCGAAATCAGCCGGTAAAATTGACTACATAATCCACGCGGCCTCCATAGCCTCGCCCATGTATTACCGAAAATATCCGATAGAGACCATGGACGCAAACGTCATCGGCCTAAGAAACCTGCTTGACCACGCGGTTGACCAATCCTCCGCCGGGACTCCGATAAAAAGCTTTCTCTTTTTCTCCACCAGCGAGATATACGGCGACCCGGCCCCGGAGTTCATCCCGACCCCCGAGACGTACAGGGGGCACGTCTCCTGCACCGGCCCGAGGGCCTGCTACGACGAGTCCAAACGATACGGAGAGACCCTGTGCGTTAATTTCTTCCAGTCGCGCGGCGTGCCGGTAAAAATTGCGCGCCCGTTCAACAACTACGGGCCGGGGCTGAACATCAACGACGGGCGGGTCATTCCGGATTTTTGCAGAAACGTCCTTTCGGGAACGGACATTGTGATGTTCTCCGACGGCTCCCCCACCCGGACTTTTTGCTACATCTCGGACGCAATCACCGGCTACCTGCTGATACTGCTGTCAGAGCAAAACGGCGAGGCATTCAACATCGGCACGGAGGCACCGGAGATTTCCGTAAAAAATTTCGCCGAACTGGTGGCCCTAACCGCCGAAAAACAGCTCGGCCTGCGAAAGGTTGACGTCGTGACGCAAAAGAGCGGGGAGAAAGACTATCTGGTGGACAACCCGGAAAGACGATGCCCGAACATAAAAAAAGCCCGGGAATTATTGGGTTACGACCCAAAAGTCGGGCTTGAGGACGGGCTGGGGCGAATCCTCACATGGTACAAGGGTGGACTTTGAAAATCATTGTCCGCAAGGCCTCCGTCGCCCACTCGGTCATTTTTTCTCGCAAACCGCCGTTTTGCCAAAACCTTGTCCGTCTAAACAGTTGTAATGATGTATAAATTTTTGCGGTTCTTTAAGGAAGGAAAGGGCATACTGGCCCTTAACATCGTGATAGTCACGGCCCTTGGCTGGTCCGTATCGCTATGGGTGAACCAATTCATATCCGGCTCCGCCGTAAAGATTCCCAAATACTCGCCTCCTGCGTCCAAAACGGCATCCAACAGCCAGCAGTTTGTGGACTACTCGGTAATCACCAAAAAAAACATCTTTAATCCCGTCGGCCCCGCCAGCCTGACGAACAAACCGGCCTCGGACGAGATAATCCTAAGCTCCCTGCCGATAAAGCTTGTTGGCACGATTCTTGGCGAAATCAAATCCAGAAACGTTGCGATAATTGAAATAAACGCCGACAAACAGCAGGGGCTTTACAAACCTTCCGAATTGGTCGCGGGCGCGACCATCGTGTCCGTTTCAAGCTACGAGGTGATTCTAAACAACAAAGGACAGCTTGAAAGCCTCGAGATGGAATACGGGCCGGGGTCCCCGCCCGGGACAAGGACCCGGCAAAGCTCGTCCCGCGTGTCGCAGACCCCGGGCCGCGTGACGATGGAAAAAAATTTCTTCGACGCGCAAAAGGCCAACGCCGGCGAGTTGATGACTCAGGTGCGGGCCCTCCCAAACAAGGCCCCGGACGGCTCCATAAACGGCTTCCAACTGTACGAGATAAGCAAGGACTCGCTCTATGACAAGGCGGGGCTTCAAAATCTGGACGTGATTCAACGCGTGAACGGACAGCCCCTCAACTCGGTCGAGTCCGGGCTTGACCTGTTTAACGCGCTTAAAAACGACACGCATTTTACGCTCGACATCGTTCGGAACAAGGAAAACAAAACACTTCGGGTGGACGTTCAATAACAAGAGGAAAAATTATTATGATGAGAAAAATTGCCCTGGTCGCTTCTGTCATGTTTCTTTTATCGGGGGCGCGCCCTTCGTTCCCCGCCGATAACGGAACACCCTCGGCGAAGACCAAGGGGGCAAATAAGGCCGGGAAGACACTGGACGCGATAAAACTGCCCGTCAAACCAGAGACGGCCGACAACGCCACGCCCGTGACCGTGTACGGCAAGAGCGACGCCGGACTCGTCACCTCCCAGCCGGAAAAAACGGAAGGTGCGAATAATTCCGCCCCAAAGGCCGGGGCCGACGAAAAAAATCCTTCGACCGGCGACGTCGCCAAGCCTGTGACCGTGAACGACAAAGGGGAGGCCGACTCCGCTTCAGCGGAAAAAGCGGAAACGACGGATGATTCCGCCGCAAAAGCAAAGTCCGTCGAAAAGAAACCGTCGGCGGACCCGAAGGTCGCCTCCAAAAAATATCCCAAGAAACCGGCCAAGGAAGTCAAAAAGGACAAAGACGCGCCCGATGCAACGGACTCCGGCGAAGTCAAAATTGAGGAGGAGGCAAAGACGGGTAAAGGGGAAAAGGACAAGGCGACAATATCCATGAATTTCTCCGGGATGGATCTTCCGGTTCTCATCAAGTTTATGGCCGAATCCACGGGCAAGAACTTCATCATCACGGACAAGGTGGCGGGAAAAGTCACCATAATTTCGCCCAAAAAGTTGACCAAGGACGAGGCCTACAAAGTTTTTGAGTCCATCCTTGCGGTGCACGGATTTTCGGCGGTTCAATCCGGAAAGGTGATAAAGGTCGTGCCCATTTCGGACGCGCGACTGCTGGGCGGCACGATGGAAAAATACAACTCGCCCCCCGCGGAAACCAGGGACCAGATGGTCACGCAGTTGATACCCCTAAAGTACATTTCGGCGGACAACATGGTGAACGCCATAAGGCCGCTCATCTCGCCGACCAGCTACGTCGCCGCATACGCGCCAACCAACACCATAATAATCGTGGAGCTCACCTCCAACATGGAGCGCCTCTTCTCGATAATTTCCAAGCTCGACGTGGAGGGGAAGGAGACGGGAATCACGATAATTTCCGTTAAACACGCCTCTGCAAAGGACATCTCCTCCAAGGTCGGCACCCTGCTCGCCAAGGAGATTCAAAAACAACCCCTAAACGCCTCCGAGGCCGCAAACGCCCTAATAACCGACGAACGCCTAAACTCCATAATCGTTTTGGGCACCGACCTCTTCACCAACAAGGTCAGGTTCATCGTCTCGCAGTTGGACGTGGAATCCCCCCCGGGCAGGCAGGAGATACACGTCGTTTATCTTAACAACGCGGTCGCCGAGGATTTGACGAAGGTGCTTAACAACATCCTGACAGCCGAGCAAAAACGCGCCGCTCCCGCAGGCGGCGTGCCGCAGGATCTCGCGACCGTCACGGCGGACAAGGCCACCAACTCGCTAATAATAACCGCCTCGCAGGAGCAGTTTGTGGGCATAAAAAAGGTGCTCGCAAAACTGGACATACAACGAAAGCAGGTGTTCGTGGAGGCGGCCATCTTCGAGATTAGACAGACCAAACAAAACCAGTTCGGCGTGGAGTGGCGGTCAACCCAAAATTTCAACACGGGCGTGACCGGCAACCCGCAGATAATCGGCGGAACAAGTTTCTCGAACGGCAACCTAGCCGCCATGTCCGCAAACCCGCTGGCCGCATCGGCGGGCGCCGGCTTGGTCGTCGGCGCGGTTGACGGAACCGTAACGGTGGGCGGAAGCACCTACGCGAACATCGGCGCGCTTGTATCCGCGCTCGCCTCCGACACGAACGTAAACGTCCTCTCCACCCCCAATCTACTGACGACGGACAACGAGGAGGCCAAGCTTTTTGTCGGCCAAAACGTGCCGTTCCTGCAAAGTAGCGCCCAGACCACCGGCGGACTCCCGGTCGTAAACGTGCAAAGGCAGGACGTGGGAACCACGCTGAAGATAACCCCGCAGATAAGCGAAAATAATTACGTGAGGCTCAAAATTTACACCGAGACCTCCAGCGTCAGCCCCACCCAAATCGCGAAGGCGCAGGACATAATAACTTTCAAAAGAACCACGGACACCGTGGCCATTGTAAAGGACTCGCAAAACGTCGCCATCGGCGGGTTGATACAGGACTCGCTGGTGGAGATTGAAAACAAGGTCCCCCTGTTGGGAGACATCCCGATTTTGGGGTGGCTCTTTAAAACCAAGGGCACGCAGGTGGAGAAAACTAACCTGCTCATATTCCTAACCCCGCACATAATCCGCACGACGGACATGATGAAGGACATATCCGAGAAAAACCAGGAGATTCTTGACGAGGTTAGCCACGGCAAGGCTAGGAAGCCGGGAATGTCCGGCTACGGAATTGGCGACACAAACCGGGACTGGGAGGACGTTATAACCGTCCATCCGGGCGCGGAGCCGGGCAACCCGCGCCTAAAGTAGGAAGTTACGATGGAGACGATGCGCGAACTTTGCAAGAGGCTGGATTTCACATATGTGGAATCCGCGCCCCCGGTGTCGGAATCCTCGGATCTGTTCGTCAAGTTCCCAATTTCCTTCGCCAAGAAAAATGAGATAGCCCCCGTCGGCGTGGAAAACGGCGTGCTGACCGCCATAACCGCGCGACCGCTAAACCACCATGCGGTCGCGGATATTCGCGGAATCTTCGCCATGCCCGTGCGCCTCGTCGTGGCCGAGTCGGACGTCGTAACAGAATACATAAACCGGGCGTACGAGGCCGTGGCCGGAAGCGCCACCGACATGCTCGGAAACATGGAGGGCGGGAACCTTCAGTCGATTGCGAACGAACTGGAGGGGGCCACCGACATACTGGACACGGACGAGGAGGCCCCGATAGTCCGCCTCCTAAACTCGCTTTTGCAACAGGCGATTAAGGAAAAGGCGAGCGACATCCACGTGGAGGTTTTTGCGGACTCCCTAGCCGTTCGCATGAGGGTGGACGGCATCCTTTACAACGTCCTAAAGCCGCCGAAAAAAATCCACCCGCAACTTGTCTCGCGCGTAAAAATTATGGGCGGCATGGACATCGCCGAAAAACGGCTCCCGCAGGACGGAAGAATTTCCATAAAGGCCGCCGGACGCGAGATAGACGTCCGCGTCTCCGCCATTCCGACGACGTTCGGCGAGCGCATCGTGATGCGCCTTTTGGACAAGAGCAGAAGCCTGCTGGTGCTGGACCAATTGGGGATAGAACCGGGAATTTTAAAAAGCATAAAGCGCGTGGTGGAGCTTCCCAGCGGGATAATGCTCGTAACCGGCCCGACGGGAAGCGGAAAGACGACCACGCTGTACGCCGCGCTGGCGCAGGTGGACACCGAGCGAAAAAACGTGATAACCGTCGAGGATCCCGTGGAGTACCAAATCCGCGGAATAGGACAGATGCAGGTGAACGCCGCCATAAACCTTACGTTCGCCGACGGCCTTCGCTCCATTCTCCGCCAGGATCCGGACATAATAATGATCGGCGAAATAAGGGACCAGGAAACTGCCCGGATAGCCGTGCAGGCATCCCTTACCGGCCACTTGGTTCTTTCGACTTTGCACACCAACGACAGCGCTGGCGCCCTTACGAGGCTCGTGGACATCGGCATAGAACCGTTCCTCATAGCGTCGTCGCTCGTGGGCGTTCTGGCGCAGAGGCTTGTGAGGGTCCTCTGCCCGGAGTGCAAAAAACTCACCGAGGTAAACCCGGCCGAGTTGGAACGGCTCGGCCACGACGCCGAACGAATCGAGCTTCCGCCCAAAATTTACAAGTCGGTCGGCTGTCCCGCGTGCATGAACTCCGGTTACAAGGGAAGAAGCGGAATCCACGAATATCTGCAAGTCACGGACGCGGCAAGAACCCTGCTCGTCAAGGGGGCGGACTCTAAAAGGATTTTGCAACAGGCGATTTCCGACGGCATGAGCACGCTTAGGCACGACGGGCTTAGAAAGGTGGCGCTCGGCCTCACCACGCTCGACGAGGTGCTCCGCGTTACGGACGAAACCAGCGGAGAGGCGGTCTGATGCTGTACGAATACATCGGGCTGGACGCCGGCGGAAACCAAGTCGCCGGCTCCATTGACGCCACGGGCCAAAGGGAGGCGAGGTCCCGGCTAAGAAACGAAAACATCTACGTCACCTCGCTGGCGGAGGAGAAGGTCGCCGGAAAGGACAAATACTCCCTCCCGTTTTTGGTCAAGCACGTCTCCCCCGCGGAGATGTCGTCCTTCATCCGGCAGATATCCTCGCTTCTCGCGGCGGGCATAACGTTGCTGGAGGCGCTGACGGCGGCACAAAACCAATGCGAGGCCGACCACTTCAAAAAAATCATCACCACCGTCAAAAACCAGGTTCGCGAGGGAAACACGCTGGCCGACGCGCTTGTGGCGGCGTCGGACGACTTCGACGGCCTTACAATCGCCATGGTTCGCGCCGGGGAAACCGGCGGAAACCTAGCGGAGGTCTTGAATCAAATCGCGGACTTGAAGGAGACCTCGCTAAAAAGGGACAACGCGATAAAAAGCGCGATGATTTACCCGTTTATAATGGCCTTTATCGGCGTGGCGGTCATCGTCTTTCTTCTCGCCTACGTGGTTCCCAAAATAGTGGTGATTTTCGAGGACTCCGGCCACGCACTCCCGCTTTCAACCCGGATTCTAATATTCGTCACCGACCTTTTGGCCAATTACGGCATTCTGCTCGGCTTTCTACTTCTGGCCGCCATAATCGGGGGCGGGAAATACTTAAAAACCACCGAGGGAAGGGAGCGGTTCGACGTCGTCTCCCTTAAACTGCCGCTGGTGGGGCCCCTTCTGCGCTCCGCCATCCTCGCCAGATGGAGCCACACCACGGCGGTTCTTTTGCAGTCGGGCGTGCCATTGCTAAGGACGCTGAAGCTCTCCGGCGACGTCTCGCACAACACGCTCTATTCCGCGGCCATCGAAAAGGCCGCGCTCCTCATCCGCGAAGGGGGGGCCATAGCCCCGTCGCTGGACGCCTCCGGCCTTTTCCCGCCGATTGCGATTCAGATGATCGCGGCGGGAGAAAAAAGCGGCCAGTCCGCCAAACTGCTGATGCAGGTGGCGAGAGACCAGGGGGCCGAGTTGGAAAACAGGATTTCGGTCTTAATGTCGCTGGTGCAACCTGCGTTGATAGTGTCGTTGGGCCTCATAGTGGGGTTCATCGTGATAGCGATTTTGTTGCCAATTTTCGAGATGAGTCAACTTCTTGGATAGGAGAACTAAAATGAACGCGAGTATTGTTGAAAATGTCCTTGGTTCGGCCCGGCGCGCGACCCGGCGCGTCGGCTCGGCGGGGTTCACGCTGATCGAGATAATGGTGGTCGTCGTGATTCTCTCGCTCCTCGCCGGAATCATCATTCCCAAAATTATGAGCAGACCGGAGGAGGCCAGGCGCGCAAAGGCGGTCATCCAAATCAAGGAGATGGAGTCGGCCTTAAACCTGTACAAAATTGACAACGGTTATTACCCATCCACCGAGCAGGGCCTTGCGGCGTTGTCCACAATTCCCACGATGGGGGAGATACCCAAGCACTGGAAGGAAGGCGGGTATCTTAAAAAGGCCCCCAAGGATCCGTGGGACCACGATTATGTTTATCTATCGCCGGGCGAACACGGCGAGTTTGACCTTATCTCCTACGGGGCCGACGGACTTCCGGGCGGAGAGGGCAAAAACGCCGACGTCGAGAGCTGGACAATAGAGTAATAGGCGCCAAGGTGATTTTTAGAAAAATTGGGCCAAAAGCGCGGGGCGCGGCGGGCGACCGCGGCTTCACGCTCATTGAGGTGGTGGTGGTGGTGTTCATCATCAGCCTCTTCGCGGCGCTGACCGTCCCGAAATTCATGGACGTCGGCCAGCTAAAAATCAACCGAAGCGCAACGCACATCGCTCACACCGTAACGTACCTTTACTCGCAGGCCGCGGCGCACCACCTCGTCGTGCGGCTCGTGTTCGACCTAAACAGCGGAAAATACTACCCGGCCATAATGAACAAAAAAGGGGAGTTCGAGCCTACCAAATTCCCGCTTTTCTCCTTCGGCACCGTCGGGGACGGAATCGCAATTAAAAAATTCGTCACCCTGTTCGGCGGCGGGTTCAACGGGGGGACGGCGTACCTCCACCTTCTGCCGGACGGCTTCGCAGAAAAGGCAGTGATAATGCTGGAGGACTCCACCGGGCGGAAGCTTTCCCTCGTCGTCGAACCGCTTATGGGAAACGTAAGGACAATATCGGGGGAAGTGGAGTTAGATTTGACGGACATACTGTCATGAGCAACAAAAACGGCTTCACCCTGCTGGAAATCGTCATAAGCCTCGCGGTCAT
This sequence comes from Nitrospinota bacterium, assembly GCA_016200345.1. GTDB lineage: Bacteria > Nitrospinota_A > UBA7883 > JACRGQ01 > JACRGQ01 > JACQEX01. Next base: position 5,838 of record JACQEX010000007.1, on the reverse strand, counting down.
CTCAATTTCCATGGTCGTCCTAATCGGGGCGCTAAACAGGGCCATAACCTCGGCGCACGACAACAACGTCCTGACGGACGCCGTGATGCTCGGAAGCGAAAAAATGGTCGTCGCCACCGCCAGCCCCGGCGTCCCGGAAATGGGCAACGGAGACTGGCAGACGGACGACAGATTCGCCGGCTTTCGCTACCGACGGGTGGTGGAGGAGACCGTGTGGCCAAACGTACTTCGAATCACCATTAACGTGGACCACAACCAAAAAAACGCTTTTTCAGTCCAAGGATACATAGTGAAGCCATGACGCAAAGGGCATCTTTTGCGAAGGGACAAAACACGCGCGCCGGCGGAACTGGAAACGCCGGCTTCACGCTCATAGAGATACTCATCGCCGTGCTAATAGTCGGAATAATCTTCAGCTTTATCTTCACCGTGCTTACCTCCGGCGTGTCCGCCAGCAAGGACGCGACCCACAAGATGGAGGTGGAGCGCATCGGCAGATATTTCATCCAGAGAATAACCACCGATTTAACCTGCCTGACGCTTTTGCCCATCAGCAAATCCGGCGGCCTAGTGGGCAAACACACCCTCGTCAACGGCAAATCGCGCGACGAGATTCACTTCACGTCGTTCACCGAGTCCTATTTCACCGGACGCCCGACGTTTGACCAGGCGGAGGTGGGATACTTTTTCATTACCCTTGAGGGGGGCAAGGACGTCTTGATGCGAAGGGAGTCGGACATTGTGGAGAAGCCCGTAACACAGGGGGGCGTCGCCTACGCGATAACCGACATGGTTGACGACCTCTCTATAAAATATTTTTCCGGCGGAGAGTGGATTAACAGTTGGGACACAACGGCAGGCCCCGCGCTTCCACCGGTGATTTCCGTCCAGCTTACGCTTCTCGACGGAAGCAGAAAATACCTTTTCACGACGATTGTCAAAATTATGATATGAGGAAAAATAATGCGTCTCTTGGATGTTTACGCGGGCAGGACGGCGTCGCCCTTCTCATATCACTGCTCGTGGTGGTCATTTTGACCGTGACAGTGACGGAGTTTCTTTACAGCGCATGGGTTGACCGAAGCTTCGCCTTCGGGTTTAGGGACTCCGCAAAGGCCCTCTACGCCCTGCGCTCGGCGGTGGAGGCCTCGAAAAAAATCGTGGCGGACGACCTAAAAAACGACATGAAAAACAACCAGCTCGTAGACACGCTTAAGGAACCCTGGGCACAGCCCGGCTTTCCCGTGCCGGTGGACGACACCTATATGTTTCTTACCATAACGGACGAATCGTCAAAATTGGATCTCAACAGGCTGGTTACTGCCGGCGGATACACCGACCAGAGATGGTTGGACGCGTTCTCGCGCCTTCTCCGAAACCTACAGCTGGACCAAAGCATCTCGCTCTACGTTCTGAATTGGATTAGCGCAAGCGACGACGGCCCGGCCAAAACGCCCTACTACGCATCCCTCCCACGCCCGTATAAGTGCAAAAACGCAAAGCTCGACTCTCTGGAGGAGCTAAAACGCGTAAAGGGAATTACGCCGGAGGTGTTTGAAAAAATCAAAAACTTCGTATCCATAAAATCCTCGGGATACGTGAACGTAAACACGGCGCCCAAGGAGGTCTTGATGTCGCTCTCCGACGATTTAACCGACGGATTGGCGGACGCGCTTATCGCCACCAGGACCAACACCCCATTCGGCTCCAAAGAGGGAATCCAATCCGTAAGCGGTTTTGCCGCGATATTCCCGAAAATTTCCAACATGATAGGCGTTAACACCAACTCGTTCTCGGTCTCCGTCAGCGTAACAATCAACGAGGTTACGCGCAAAGCGACCGCGTTGCTCTCCCCAAGGACTACCACCGACGCGACCGTGGTTTTTTTTAAGGTGAACTGATGACAATCGAATTGGCAGGACTACACATCTCACGCGACGCCGTTAGGGGCGTCCGCGTTCTCCACGACGGCAAGGAATGGCAGATAACCGACCTCTACTCCTCGCCGTGGGCCGACGGCGAGACGCTCGCGGCGGCGTTAAGGGAATGCCGTGAAAAATTCGGCCCGGAGGTCGAATGGGCCGTCGGGATTCCGCAGGCCGACGTCTCGGTTAGACCGGTCTCGTTTCCTTTCGGCGGACACGGGGCGATAACCGCCGCCATGCCGTTCGAGATGGAGACGTTCCTCCCCTACTCCGCGAACGACATGGAGACCTGCCACATAACAATCTCCTCCGTAAAAACAGAGACGAAAACGCTGGGATTCGCCATCCGCAAGGAGCGCGTCCAGTTCTACAGAAACGCACTTAAAACCGCCGGCATAACGGCCCGGAGCCTTTCCCCGGAGGCGACGGCCTTGGTTCACCTGCTAAGGCTGGCCCGGCAAAACGCCGAATCCAACGGACTGGGCGCGACCCTGCTCGGCGAGGTCGTGGGGGACGACCTATTGCTCTGCCTAGCAGACAAAGACGGTTTTTGCGACGTTCACTCCGCCAACGCGGACGGATCGGAAGTGGCGCGGTTCCAGGCCGCCGTCGGGATGGAACCGTCCGATATTTTCATAGGCGGGGACGGGTTTTACAAACTTGCAAAAATTCGCCACGAACAGTCCCCCGAATTTTTGGCAAAGCTGAGGCTGTTGTTCGGGGAAAATTGGAAGCCGGAAAACCTGATGATTCCGCTGGGGCTGGCCGCCATGGCCGCCGCCAAGGCCGACGAACCCACCTTCGTGGTTGACAGGGAGGGGCGCGGCGGCGTTCCGTCCGCACTGCGGCGGGCGGCAATCGGGGCCGGGATTTGCGTCTTGCTCGTCCTTGGATATCTAGGCTACAGGCATCACGCGAAACAGGTTTACTACGACCAACTGCGGCAACAGTCCGTGAAGGTGTTCGAGACGGCCCTGCCGGGCGTAAAGGCGGTCAAACCCCCTTTCCAACTCAAACAAAAAATCGACTCCACCGAGAAAAAACTAAGGCTCGCGGGACTTGACGGCGCGGGCAGGATGGATCTCCTGTGGGTGTTAAAACGCCTTTCGGAGACCGTGCCAGAGGGGCTTCCTGTGGAGTTGGGCGAAATTACCTACGAGAGGGACAACGTAACCATCGCGGGGAAGACCGACAAATTCGAGTCCGTAACGCGCCTCAAGGAGCTTTACTCCATAGTCACGCCGTTTAAGAGTTGCGAAGTTGTGGAAAGCACCGCCGTGGCGGACAAAAAAATCTCCTTTAAGATGAGGATGGGGCTGTGATTTTACAAACGACCAACAAAAGAAACAAAATCCTTTTCGCCGTGGCGGGCGTCCTGCTAATTTGGTTCGCGGTTGGCATGGTGATTACGCCGATAATGGATTCGTTCGAGGAACAGAACAGAAGAATAAAAGAGGCGAAGGCCGACCTTCAAAAAATCACCGATTTGTCCAACAAATACATCGCGATGATGACCGCGCTTCCGCCGAGCATGAGGGCCGAGACGGCCGGCGTTTCAATCCAAGAAACGGTTGGCAAAATATCGCGCGGCCTAAGCATGGAAAAAAATATAGAGAGAATGGTCCCCGGCTTTAACCCGAAGGAAAAGGAGGAGACCCTCGCCGTGACCATCACCGGCCTCCCCTACCCCGTGCTGGTGGATTTTTTACGCGGAGTTTACGAGTCGGGCGCGACGATCTCCGCCTCGCGGGCGAAGATAACCACCATGTTCGACAACCGCAACAACGTAAGCGCAGAAATAATGTTCGTAATGGCAAAATAGGACGGGCCGTGGTAAAAAAAATACTCCCCGCGGTCGGGTACTGGCTCCTTTTTTTCGCCGCGCTCTTACTCTTCGTGGTCCGCGGGATTGACCAGGAATGGGTTATGGAAAGCGTCGTCGGAGCAGTCGGGGAAAAAACCGGGTTTGTCCTCTCGATGAAATCCATGTCGCTCTCCCTACCGTTTTCCGCCACGATGAACGACGTAAGCCTTGGCGACAAGGACGGAAGAACAAAAATAAGGGCCGACTCGGTGGAAATAAGCCCCGTCTACTGGAGACTTCTCATGCTAAGGGCGACCGTGGCGGTCACAGTCCGCGTAGACGGCGGGTGGACCACGGTCGAGGTCTCGCGTGGGATGTTCCCGGCCCGCGCTCTCGTCTCGCTGGAATCGCGCAAGTTTCAGGTGAACAAAGCGGTGCTGGCGTTGGACGGCGCCGCGTTCCCGATTGAGGCGGAACTGGACGCGACGGCGGGCGTGTCCGCCCCGCTAAAAGGCGGCGGGCCTGGCGGAGAGGCCGTGTTCTATATAAATAAAATCAAATTATCGCCCGGCTCCTCGGTCTCCACCATGCTGTCCGGCGTCGTCCCGACCTCCGCCAAATGCCGGGCCGAGGTTAAGGACGGAAATTTGGCCACCAAGGAATGCTCCGCCGAGTCCACCATGGGGAAATTGGATTTAAGGCTCACGTCCAAACTGATGCCCGACGCATCGGCCTCCCCCATCGGCGGCTCGCTTGTCATAATGCCGGCGGAAAAGGCGGCGGCGATGCTCGACGTGCTGTACGGCAAATTCCGCAAGCCGGACGGCGCGTATTACCTACCGATCGGCGGCACGTTCGGCAACCCAAGAATCGGCGTATAATGGGGTCGTGGAGAATCAAATAATAGACGCTCACGTTCACCTTATCACCGCCGGCATGATTAACGACGCGCGGGAAAGAGGGAACGCCCTCTACCCGGAATTTTCAGACGCCCTCGCCTCCCACTTTCTAAAAAGATTCGCCGGCAAAACGCCGGACGAGGTCTTTGGCGGAACGATAAAAAGCAGGGCCGAGGCGTGGCTGAAGGCGATGGACGAAAACGGAATAAGCAAGGCCGTGTTCCTCCCAATCTCCGAACGATTGGACGAAATAGCCGAGTTTGTTAAAATCGCGCCCGACCGCTTTATCGGGTATGCGTTTTTGAACAATCCCACGGCAAAATCAGCCCCGCAGGCCCTTCGGAAGGCGGTCAAAGAGCTCGGGCTAAAGGGGTTGAAGCTTTACCCTCCCATACAGATGTTCAACCCGGCCGACAAGGCCATGTTTCCCCTTTACGAGGAGGCCCGTTCGCTCGGCATACCGATTACGTTTCATTTTGGAATCACGCTGGCCCCGCTTTCGGACTACCGGTTTGCGAACCCGATTGACCTTCAACTCCCGCTTAGGCTTTTCCCGGAGCTGAATTTTATAATCGCGCATTTCGGGGCGGGATTTTTTAGGGAGGCCTGCCTGCTCGCTTTCCACAACAAAAATATTTCGCTCGACACCTCCGGCACCAACAACTGGCGCGACTACACCCCGGAAAGACTCCCGCTGGAGGAGATTTTCAAACGCGCCGTCGAGATATATTCCGCCGAACGCATTATTTTCGGAACCGACACCGTCATGAACGCGCTCTCCGGCTACCGCTCCGCCATAAAAGCGGAACAGGAGGCGATTGTGAACTCCCTAAAAATCTCCGCCGAGGAAAAAAAGCTGATACTTGGCGGAAACGCCGCCCGTCTCTACTGACGCTCAACCATAAAAAATACGGAAGACAAGAAATGGAACCCGATGCATTCCATGTGTGATAAAACACCCCCCAGGACGATGTAGAGGAAAAGGGTGTTTTGATGTTCCGGGAGTCGGGTGTGTCATGAATACGACGGATGTGATAACAACCTCATTGCCATTCAGGAATCTTGAGAACTTCTTTTCCATAAATGCGAAACAACTCGCCAAGCACGCAACAATTAGAGAGGGGGAAAGTGGCCTAAAGTTAGTTGAAATTTAAGTATGACCTCACCTGCTAAAATGTTTTTATAGAAGAAACAATCAAAGCAAGGAGGT
>JACQEX010000006.1 GCA_016200345.1 Nitrospinota bacterium | reverse complement strand
CTACGCTTGGTCACCGCCTGGCGGCAAAGGTCGTTCACCAGCAGTGCCCAGCAGTTTACGTCCCTATGCGCCGGGGCGCCGAACCCGTTGGACAAACGAAGAACAAGCCCGATTATTTTTACGTCGTCGTGCGCGGCCAACACCGCGTCCTCGGCGGCTTTATGGCTTGTGGCGTAAGGATGTCGCGGCCTGCAAAGCATGGTCTCCTCCACGCGGCCCTCCAATGGGACCCCGTACACGTGCGCCGTGGAGGGATAAATAAACCGGGACACGTTTTGTTTTTTTGCCGCCTCCAAAAGGCGAACCGAGCCTACGCCGTTGCATTCCAACGCCCCTACGGGGTCGCGCGCGCATTCCGCGTCGTTCATCGCCGCCATATGAAGAATGGAATCCACCCCGCGACACGCCTCGAAGAGACTTTCATCGGAAGAGATGTCCGCCTTTACGACCGTGGCCGACGGCAACCAGGCCGGCGACCCTTGGGCCGTCCTGCTTCCTAGCACAATTTCCAAATCACTTCTGGATGAGAGTTGCCGCGCAACCCTCGCGCCCAAATAACCGGCGCCCCCGGTTATGAGTATTTTGCGCGGTAGCGTCATCTATGCTTAATTTCCCAGTTGTATGGAATGGATTTGTCAAACGGGTCCCTTCGCTCAATCTCCCCGGGATTGTGCGGAATAGAGGCGCAATTCGCCACGATGGCGGGCGACTCGCCAAGCCCCTTGAACCCGTTCCAAACTTTCGGCGGCACGGTCACAAGGCAATAGTTGTCCGGCCCCATAAAGATTTCCTGAACCTCCCCCTTGGTGGGACTGCCCGGGCGGTCGTCGTATAGCACGAACTTAATGTTGCCGTGCGGCACGGCGTAGTTGAGGGTCATTTCCTTGTGATAGTGCCACGCCTTTATGGCGCCCGGATAAATGCATGAAAAATAAATTTCGCCGAACCGTTTGAAGGCCGGGTCGCCCTCCTTCATCATGTGCATGACCTTCCCGCGTTCGTCCAGAAATTGGCGCAATGGCGTGACTATGACTCCGTCAATCATTTTAACTCCGTAAAATATTCGCGCAATTGTTTGCGGGTGACATCGGACGCCTGCGCCCCGTCCATGACCGCCTTGTACCAGTCCGCGGTGGCCTCCAGCGTTTGCCCCAAGCTCCACCGCGGCCTCCAGCCAAGAATAAGATTCGCCTTGTCGCAGTTAAGTTGCAGAAGGTTCGCCTCGTGTTGCTTGGAGTCGCCCGGCTCTACCACGATGCCGTTTTTTCCAAAACGTCCGACGATTTTTTCCGCGACCTCCTTGACCGAACACCCCTCGTTGGAGGAGGGACCGAAATTCCACGCGCCGGAGTAGACCTTTGGCTCCTCCCGCAGATATTTGCCGAGCATGAGGTAACCCGCGAGCGGCTCCAGCACGTGTTGCCACGGCCTGGTTGAGTTTGGATGGCGCAAAACCACCGGTTTGCCCGCTGAGATTGCCCTTATGCAGTCCGGAACAATTCTATCCACCGCCCAGTCGCCGCCGCCGATTACGTTTCCGGCGCGGGTCGAGGCCGCTCCCAATTCCGGGCGAAAGGAAAAGTACGACCTTGCGTAGGAGGAAAAAATAATCTCCGCCGCCGCCTTGGACGCGCTGTACGGGTCGTTGCCCCCCAGCCTGTCGGTTTCGCGGTAGCCCCAAATCCACTCCAGATTTTCATAGCACTTGTCCGAGGTTATGTACACCAGCGAACGAACCGACTCGCATTTCCGCACCGCCTCCAACAGGTTCACCGAACCCATCACGTTGGTCTCGAAGGTTTCCTTCGGTTCCGCGTATGCGGGCCTGACCAAAGCCTGGGCGGCCAGATGGAAGACAAACTCTGGCTGAAAATCGCGCATTGCGGATGCGAGCCTCGCCTCGTCCCGGACGTCCGCCTCCACGTGCTGAATAACCTTTTCCAGTTTCAACGACGCGAAATGGCTGGTCGGTTTTTCCGCCGGAAGCGCGTAGCCAAGAACCTTGGCGCCCACTTCGTTAAGAAGAAACGCAAGCCACGAACCCTTAAAACCGGTGTGGCCGGTCACCATCACCTTTTTGCCGGAGTAAAAGGAGAGAAATTCCGGATTTACGCTTTTACCCATGGCGCCCTATTCTGTTCATATAACGAGTTTAAAAGCTGGTACTCCCTGCTGGTGTCCATCGGTTGCCAAAAGCCGTTGTGCTCGAAAACCATCAGCTCGCCGTCGGCGACCAGTTTTCGCATCGGCTCCTGCTCGAACACCAAATTTTCCGAGTCGTCAAGGTAGTCAAAAATTTTCGGCGATGCTACAAAGTATCCGCCCGATATGCATCCGCCGGCGGCCTGGGGCTTTTCGTTAAACTCCGTGGCGCGCCCCCCCTTGTGGACTAGCTCTCCAAACCTGCCGGGCGGGCGCACGCCCGTGACCGTCAGGGCCTTCCCGTGTCCGCGATGAAATGCGAGCAACTTGTCTATGTCAATGTCCCCCACGCCGTCCCCGTAGGTGAGCATGAACTCCTCCCCGGCGACGTATTTTTGAATTCTCCTTACGCGCGCGCCGGTCAGCGCGTTCAGGCCGGTGTCGGCCAGCGTCACGCGCCAGTCGGTCTCGTTGTGCGCCGTATGAAACTCAATCTCCTCCCTTTTGCCGAGGGTGATGGTGAAGTCCTTTGTGTGGGCCTCGTAGTTTAGAAAGAAGTCCTTTATCACCTGCCCCTTGTATCCAAGGCACAAGACGAAGTTTTTGTGGCCGAAGCCCGAATAGTATTTCATGATGTGCCACAAAATCGGATATTGGCCGATTGGAATCATCGGTTTTGGAATGTTGTCCGCCACGTCCCTAATTCGAGTCCCCTGGCCGCCGCATAAAATAACTACCTTCAAGCTACCTCCGCCGTCATTTTTTTATAAATATTCAAATAACCCTCGACCCCTTTTTCGGACGTAAAATTGTCCCGAAAACGCCGAAGGCCCTCAACGCCGCATTTAACGCGAAACTCTGCGTCCGCCGCCATTTTTTCAAGCGCGTGGGCCAATTCTACACCGTCTCCGGGCGTAACCAAAAGCCCCGTAACTCCGTCCACAATCTGCTCCGGCGTTCCGGCCAGCCTGCTGGCCACCACGGCCTTTCCAAACGCCATCGCCTCGGAAACCACGTTGGGGAAATCCTCGTTGCTGACGGACGGAAGAACAAGAACGTCAAGAACCTGAAAAAAGTCCGACACGTTTTTTTCCACGCCTACAAACCTAACGACCCCGCCAAGGTTGTTGTTCCGAACAAATTCCTCCAATTTAACGCGCTGGGAGCCGTCCCCCTCCAGCAACACAATCACGTTTGACAAAACCGCTTGGTCGCTTTTCGCCATGTTGGCAAGAGCCTCCAGCAGGACATGGTGCCCTTTCCTTGTTTCCATAAGGGCCACCACGCCAAAAACCACCCCTCCAAATCCGTTCACCCCGAGCCGCGCCATCGTTTGGGCCTTGGTCTCCGTAACGGGGCGGGGATTTATGCCGTTTGGCGTCGACACGACCTTTCCCGGTGGAAGCCTTAACACCTCAACCAGCCGCGCCCCCGTCGCTTTGGAGCCGGTGACAAACATGTCGACGCAACGAATCACAATCCTGTCGAGAATCCATTCCGCCCTTCTCCGCCAGCTTGAGTACGGAATCGCAAAGTTATTCACCATCATAAGAACGTTTTTAACCCCGCAGATTTTTCCGGCAATGGCGGCGACACTGCACGAAAGCGCGCCCGGATAACCACCGTTGTTGATGTGCAGAATGTCCGGCCTTATTCGCCGGAACAACCTTGTGAGCACAAAAAGGTCGTGCAAAAACATTGGAATTTCCAGCGCGGCTCCCAACGTCGAACCGAGGATTTTGCCCAAACCGCCGGGGATTTTTTGCATTAGGCCGACAATCTGGGACGGGTCAAAAATTCCCAGCGGATAAACTGGAAAATCAACATTGCCGACCCGCCTGCGAAGCCCGTCCGTATAGGCCGCGGTTTCCCTGTGGCTAAAACTGATTTCATATGACCGTCGCACATCGGGCGAGGCCCAAAAATGCGCAAGCATGTGCTCGCAACCTGCAAAAAACGAGCAATCGGAGTGGAAATGTAGTTTTCGCCCGGCCCCTTTTTCTTCCAACCCCGCAAGCCCCTTTTTTAGACGTCTTTATCGCGGTTG
>JACQEX010000104.1 GCA_016200345.1 Nitrospinota bacterium | reverse complement strand
CTAGTGGCAATAATGCACGCTCTGACTTGGATGGCGGAAGTATATGGTCGTTTACTGCCGTTTGGTTTTTTAATATTTTCTGACGCGGGTGAGGAATGGTAGGCACGGCATGGGCTTTGGTAGGTACGGGCTTTAGCCTGTACATCGGCCTGTCAAGGCCGATAAAAATACCGCCGACAGGGCGACAAGATTGTCGCCCCTACCAAATTGGGGATATTTTAGGGGGAGCGAATGAATGACTTTTACGGGTGACAAACGGATGAGATTCAACGCCGTCCTAATCGCATTCTTGTTTCTTTTCGCCGTTGCCGTTCCCTTCGCCCACTCGCAAAAGCCCAAGTAGAAAGTGGCGGTGGAAAAGCCGACTGTGGTTCTTCTGCCGATAATCCTCCACGGCGAGCAATCGAGGGAGGCTTCCTCCGCATATCAGGACGCCATCACCGAGTCCCTACAGTCGCGGTACAAGGTAATCGCCGGTAGCAAGGTGGAGGAGGTTCTAAAAAAGGCTACCGAGAAGGAGTCCCAAAAGGAGAACTGCGACCTTACCAAGTGTTACGGGGCCATTGCCGTCCACTTTAACGCGGAATACGTGGCGGTGTTGAGCGTGACGAAGACAGAGGGGGGACTATCTTCTTTCGCTAAAGGTGCTGAACATTGTTGACAACGTGGTGGAGATGTCGCCCACGTCAAGCTGTAGCCAATGCAAGCAGGTTCAGGTTGTGGACAAACTCCGAACGCTCGCCGGGGGTGAGAAGACGGAGGCCGTATCTGCGCCGGAGGTTAAAACCCCGGCCGAGAAGGAGCAACCCGCAAAAGGTGTGAGTTCGGCGAATAAGGAACACGACGTGTGGGACAGCGTGAAGGACAGCTCTAACCCGGATGACTTTCAGGCATATTTGGACGATTACCCCAAGGGGACGTTTGCCAAGCTGGCCAAGAGCCGAATGGCGACATTGAAGAAACCCAAGGAACAGGCGACGAAACTTCCACCCCTGCCGCCCAAGGAGACAGCCGGAGGGGATTCTTCCAACAAAGAGGTTGCAGTTTGGAACAGCGTGAAGGAGAGCACGAACCCGGAGGATATCGAAGTCTATCTACAGGCGTATCCCAAGGGGGTGTTTGTGCAGATGGCCCGCCGGAGGATAGAGGCGATTAAAAAGGCGGTCTCCGACAAGGAGGCGGCGGATAAGGCTGTTGCTAATAAAAAGGCCGAGGATGCAAGGAACCCTTCAAGGACAATGGCGACGGCACAGTACTGGACAAAAAGAGCGGCCTGGTGTGGCAGAAGGATGACGGAGGAGAACGGAATTGGAATGATGCCATGAGCTCTGCAGGAGCTTGTCGCTCTGGGGACGTTCCGGATGGCACCTGCCAAGCAAAGACGAGTTGAAATTATTATGGGACAATGCCGGTTCAAAACAGGATGTGAGGAGCGCATTTTTCCCGAGCAAAGATGGTTTTTATTGGGCTTCCGATGCCTTCACGACTGATCCAAGCGTCGCGTGGAACGTCTCCTTTAACCACCGCCTCATCGACCTCAACAAGAAGGGCGACACTTACTACGCCCGTTGCGTCCGCCGCTGACCGCTTTTCCCCTCCGTCCTTTTTTGGTAGGTACACCCTTCAGGGTGTACTAATTTGCCGCGATTAGCGGCAACATGTTTGAATAGCACAGCCTAAAGGCCGTGCCTACCGGGGAGCGGACGGAGGGCGACAGGAGTGTCGCCTCCACCATTCTGGATTCTTACTTCTGGCTCCTGAATTCTGTTTCTTAAGTTTCCTCTTCTTCCTCTTCGACCTCTATCTCGTCGAGGCCGATTTCACCGAGTTCCCCCAAATCCCCTTCTACCACCCTTTCATCCGCCTCTAGCTCGTCCGGCACAAGCGATCTTGTCCTCGGTCGCGGCGCGGAGGTGTGGGACTTGACCGGGGCCTTGGTCTGGTCGGCCCCGCATTTGGGGCACAAGGGCGTCGGCTTCTTTAGGTCGTAAAAACGCGCGCTACATTTGAAGCAAATGTATCTCGTTCCCCATTCGGCTTTTACCATTCAATCCTCCAATAAAAAATCACAATTTATTCCCACTCTATAGTGCTGGGCGGCTTGGACGAGACATCATAGACTACTCTGTTCACTCCCGCCACCGCATTAATTATCCTATTCGCAATTTTTCCCAAAACGTCATACGGGAGCCGCGCCCAGTCTGCCGTCATTCCGTCCCTGCTTGTAACGGCGCGAACCGCCACCGCGTTCTCGTAAGTCCGCTCGTCCCCCATGACCCCGACCGATTTAACCGGGAGTAGCACCGCAAAGCTCTGCCAGACCTCCCTGTAAAGTCCAGCCGATTTTATCTCCGCCGTAACGATTGCGTCCGCCTCCCTCAGCAGGTTCAGGCGCGCCGGGGTAACGTCGCCGATTATCCGTATGGCAAGCCCCGGGCCGGGGAACGGCTGGCGGTGTATTAACGTCTCGTCCAATCCCATCTCCAGCCCCAGTTGGCGCACCTCGTCCTTAAAAAGCTCCCTTAGCGGCTCCACGAGGCCGAGCTTCATTTTCTTCGGCAGGCCGCCCACGTTGTGGTGGCTTTTTATCACGGCGGACGGGCCTTTGAAGGAGACCGACTCTATGACGTCCGGGTAGAGCGTCCCCTGCGCCAAGTACTTTACCCGGCCTATTTTTTTTGCCTCCCTCTGGAACACGTCTATGAATTTTTTGCCGATGGTCTTCCGTTTTTTCTCCGGATCTTTTATCCCCTTCAGTGCCTTTAGAAAAACGGCGGAGGCGTCCTTGCACCGCACCTTGATGTGGAGCTTTTCCTTGAAGTTTTCCATCACCTGCCTCGCCTCGTTTTTGCGGAGCAGTCCGTTGTCAATCAAAAGGCAGGTAAGCTGGTCGCCTATCGCCTGGTGGACGATGGCGGCGCAGACGGTGGAGTCCACCCCCCCGGAAAGGCCGAGTATCACGCGGTCTTTCCCGACCTGTTTACGGATTCTTTCCACCTCGGTTTGAAGGAACGATTTCATCGTCCACCCGCCGGAACAGCCGCAGATTTTTTTAGCGAAATTTGCGAGAATCTTCGCCCCGTTCGGGGTGTGGGCGACCTCGGGGTGGAACTGTATGGCGTAGATTTTTTTTGCGGAGTTTTGCATCGCGGCGAAGGGGGAGTTGCCGGTGGATGCGACGGTCTCGAACCCGTCGGGCAGTTTTTCAATCCTGTCGCCGTGCGACATCCAGACGTTTTCCGAGTCCGCAAGGCCCTCGAAAAGGCCCGCCTTGTTTGTTATTTGAAGTTGCGCGGCGCCGTATTCCCTATCCTTGGATTTTGCCACCGTGCCGCCGAGGGATTTTGTAATCAACTGCATTCCGTAGCAAATTCCCAAAACGGGTAGGCCAAGCTCGAAAAAGCCCTTGGGCAAAACCGGAGCCCCTTTTTGATGCACGGAAAACGGGGAGCCGGAGAGGATAATCCCTCTGGCGCCGAACGACCTGATTTTTTCCAACCCGATGGTGCAGGGGAAAATCTCGCTGTAAACGCCCATCTCGCGCACGCGGCGGGTTATAAGCTGTGTGTATTGCGAGCCAAAGTCCAGAACCAGTATCTTTTCGGACTCGGGCGTGTTGTCGGCCACTAGTCTTCCCTGTAGTTTGGGGCTTCTTTGGTTATTATCACGTCGTGCACGTGGCTTTCCCTAAGCCCTGCGTTGCTGATGCGGATGAACCGCCCTTTTTTCTGCAACTCTTTTATTGTCGCCGCGCCGCAGTATCCCATGCCGGAGCGCAGTCCGCCGGTAAGCTGGTGGACGATGAACGAAAGGGAACCTTTGTACGGGACGCGCGCCTCGACGCCCTCGGGCACAAGTTTTGTCTCCGAAAACTGCCCGTCCTGAAAATATCTGTCCGCGCTTCCTTCCTGCATGGCGCCGATGGAGCCCATGCCGCGATATTCCTTAAAGCTTCTTCCTTGGAAGAGAATTTTTTCGCCGGGGCTTTCCTCGGTTCCGGCGAAGATGCCGCCTATCATGACGCAGTCCGCGCCGGCGGCGATGGCCTTTACGATGTCGCCGGAATATTTTATTCCTCCGTCGGAGATTATCGAAGTCCCGCTTTTAACGGCGGCCTCGGCGCACTCCGCCACGGCTGATATCTGCGGAACGCCGACGCCGGAGACAATCCGCGTGGTGCAGATACTGCCGGGGCCGATGCCGACCTTGACCGCGCTCGCGCCGACTTTGATAAGGTCGCGCGTCGCCTCGGCGGTCGCCACGTTGCCGGCGATAAGCGGTAGGTTTGGATATTTCTTTCTTAGGATTTTCACCGATTTCATAACCCCCTCGGAATGCCCGTGGGCGGTGTCTATCACCAAAACGTCCACGCCGGCCTTTACTAGCGCCTCGGCCCGCCAGTCGCGGTCTTTTCCCACGCCGACGGCGGCCCCGACGATGAGCCTGCCGAGCGAGTCCTTGGAAGAATCCGGGAAATCAATGCTCTTTTCGATGTCCTTGATGGTGATAAGCCCCTTTAGGGCCCCGTGTTTGTCCACCACCAGCAGTTTTTCAATCCGGTGTTTGTGGAGCAGATCCTTGGCCTTTTCCAACGGCGCCCCGACGTGGACGGTCACCAAGTTTTCCTTGGTCATTACCTCCTCGATGGCGGCGTTCATCCGCTTTTCAAAGCGGAGGTCGCGGTTCGTCACGATTCCCACGAGTTTTCCGTTTTCCGTGATTGGAATGCCGGAGATGTTGTATTTCTTTTTTACCTCCAGCGCGTCGCGGATGGACTGCTTGGGGGAGAGGGTTATCGGGTCCGCTATCATGCCGGAGCTGTAGCGCTTTACCTTCTCGACCTCCTCGGCCTGTTTTTCGATGGTGAAATTTTTATGGATGATGCCGACGCCCCCCTCCTGCGCGAGCGCGATGGCAAGCCTGAAGTCCGTAACCGTGTCCATCGGCGAGCTTAGCAGGGGGCAGTTTAGCGGAATTGTTTTCGTAAGCCTGCTCTTGATGGAGACGTCTTTTGGCAAAACGGCGGACTTGCCCGGAAGGAGCAAAACGTCGTCAAAAGTTAGATACTCTCTCAGCGGGCCTTTAATCATGTTTAATTATATCCCAAAATAATGTTAAAATCCGCCAATCCTAAGACAATGAATAAAGCGGGTAAGGAGAAAAATAATGCATAGAAACTTCCCTGTCCAGTCAAAAATGCCATATTCGATTATAAACGATTCCAAGGTGATTATTGACTATTCCGCAATTTTTTGCGGTTCCCCGGTAAAACTCCTTAAAAGCGCCCTTTTTATGGACGTTCTAGCCCGGTTTTACGCCAAAATTTCGCGAAAAAAAACACCGACCTATATTTTTCTTAGGGAAAAGCTCCCCAAGGTCGCCGACAAGGACGTGCCGGATTTTTTGGTCAACATGTTCCTGCTCCTGGTGGGGTACTCCGCCGACGAATTGGTTGGGAAAAAGGACAAGCACGCGGTGCTTCTTGGCGCGGACGGCAGGGAATGGATTGCCGCGTTAGGAAGGGATTTGTACAACTACTGGCGAAGATTCGAGCGCTTTGTATACATGGAGATGCCCAAAAAATCGGGAAAAGGGCGCGCGGAGATGCACCACGCCCATTTTGTGAGGGCCTGCGAGAACCTGCGCGACCTCGTAATGGAAACGAACCGGATTTTGATCGAAAGCCTGGCTGGGATAGAGCCGAACGTATATCGCCAGCTTCCCGCCGGGAGCAACATGGGGATGGCGATAGAGAATATAGAGTGGAACAGCCCCGCATTTCTGGCAGATTTCAAGGGGGTTCCGTTCGTCCGGCTGGCGTTGATGGAGCCGCCGCTTATCCTGTATTCGCGCTCCAACACGCGAAAGGGAATTTTCAAGGAGATCTCGAAGGCCGACCCGAGGGTTTTTAAAGTGGCCCACGAGGAATGGTTTTGTTTTCCCGTCAAGGCCGGGGAGCTTACCGTGTTTGTCTACTTTCATCGCGACTACATATCTCTCGCGCTCTCCCTCTGCAACCTGTTCGAGATCGCCGACTACGGGGACATCTACAAAAAAACGCCCGACGCGGTTGTGTTGTTCGGCGTTCCCGGGGCGGGGATGACGGAGTTGACCGAATATTTCGAGGACAAAAAATCTGGAGTGATGGTCGGACTCGTGAAACACTCCGACGAGGCGGATTATTTCGGCTATTTCAAGAAGATGATTCTCACCCTTCACAACGCGGTGATGATCAACAGGGGGCGCCTGCCAATCCACGGGGCGATGGTTCATCTAAAGCTGAAAAACGGCGGTTCGGCCAACGTGGCGATAATGGGGGACAGCGGGGCAGGAAAATCCGAGACACTGGAGGCCCTGCGCTCCATAGCCGAGGAGCATTTTAGCGAGATGAAGGTGATATTCGACGACATGGGGTCGCTTGCGGTGGACGCAAAGGGGAGGGTGGTTGCCTACGGCACGGAAATAGGCGCGTTCGTAAGGCTGGACGACCTGTCGCCGCGGTACGCGTACGACGAGATGGACAGAAGCATCTTTATAAACCCGGACAAAAAAAACGCGCGGCTTGTGGTGCCGGTCTCCCAATACAAGGAGATATCGGCGGGATACCCTCTGGACATTTTTCTTTACGCCAACAACTACGAGCCGATTGAGGTCGCGTCGCCTCTCGTGGAGTTTTTTGAGGACGTTGGGACCGCTATGGATACGTTCAGGCGCGGGGCGAGGTTCGCCAAGGGGACGACCGACGAGAAGGGGCTGGTGCACACATATTTTGCGAACCCATTCGGCGCGTGGCAAAGAAGAAAACGACACGACGCCATTGCGCTAAAGACCGTTACCGCCATGTTCAAAAGCGGGGTGAAGGTCGGCGAGATTCGCACAAGGCTAGGCATAGAAGGGTTCGAGCAGGAGGGGCCGATGGCTGTTGCGTTGGAGTTGAACAAGGTCATCATGCGCATCTCCAAGAAAAAAAGAAAATAATAAGAAAACCGCCAAGTCGCCAAGTCCGCCAAGGGGGGGGGAACCACGAAAAACACGAAAAAGCACGAAATATAAGCTGAAATTTAGGAAGGAAGATTTAGCCCGCTGGCGCGGGGAGGGTTAGGGAGTTTTACGCATTCCATGCCTCAGCAGGACAAAACTCCCTCTTTCGTGTATTTTCGTCCCTTCGGCCCGAGTTGGGCAGGGATGACATATTTTTCGTGGTTAGTCGCTCCAATTGGCGTTTTTTTCAATTATAATTAAGAATAAGTGTTGACAATTAACACCTAATTTGATTAAATTAGGCGGAATTTAGGGGTATTGGGCGGTTGCTTGGCGTGTGGCGCATGGGATGACCACATGGATATCGCATATGCGACCTCCAATTGTTTGCTATGTTTAAACAACAAAGCGGGCAACTTTTGCGTTTTTTTTGCTAGACTGGAGACCGATGGAAAAATATTATCGTTTGTTAAATGTTTCCAAGGACGCCGATTTAAGCGACATTAAGAGGGCGTATAGGCTGGCGGTTCACATGTACCATCCCGACGCGAACGGCGGGGTCGGGGATCCGAAAAAATTCAAGGACGTCGTGATTGCATACAAGTACCTACAGCAACACCACAAAACTTTTTCCATAAAACCGCGCAGGACTTTTTTCGGCGTGTTCGCCGGCAACATTAAAACCGCCTTTTCATCGGCCAAGCGTGGAACGACCAAGACCGCGAAAGAAGAGGGGCCGAAACGCCGAAGAACGGCGAGGCACGACGAGTTTGCAAATCTCGACCCGCTTATCCTAAAGCTTTCCTTCAAGGAGCTGAGGCTGAGGCTTTGCAAGTCCGACAACGATTTCGTAAAAAGGCAGTCGGCAAGGGCGCTGACGTACCAGTTTGGCGCCGGGGCGCTAACCCTTTTAAAGCAGGAGCTGGCGGAGAGCAACACGGTCGTCGCCGAGGAGATGATTTACTGCCTTGGTCTTATCGGGGACAGGGATTCCATATTGGTTTTGGAAAAATATCTGCGATGCCCGAACGTAAAGCTTGCGTGCGCCTCCGTCAAGGCGCTTCAAAACATCAACCAGGGGTACGCCAAGGCGTTGCTCGAAAAAATTGAGAGGGAAGGGCGCGCGCTAAGGCACGCCTTTTTGCATCTTTTCGAAAATTTGAGGTCGAGGCGGTTTGTTAAACAGGGAATTGTCGGCCATTCCGAGTTGTACATTGCCCGGTTTTTAAGGTCGTACACCCGCCAGCCCCTGCCGGTGATACTGGAGGAGCTTGGCTTCGTCCTCTCCAAATAGCCGAAGAGTTTAGTGTTGTCATGCCGGGCTTGAACCGGCATCCATTTCCTTTAAATTAGGGAAAAAATACCATGGAAAATAAACGAAAGGCGGAAGCGCAAGTTGACCGCCTATTTTTGGACAGGTGGTCGCCAAGGGCCTTCGACCCCACGCCTCTGCCGGAGGAAACTGTAAAATCCCTTTTCGAGGCGGCAAAATGGTCGCCGTCGTGCATGAACGAACAACCTTGGCGAAAGATTTTTATCGGGATATGACCAGGTTTAAAAAGGAGAATAATTTGTCGTGAAGGTTAAAAGAGTCAGGATAGGTATTAAAAGCCTAAAATCTATTTTGGATGACTTTGCCGAGACGGCCGGTGCTATTGAGGCCGGCGACCGCGTAGTTTCGCAAAAGGGTCTTTATTTCGAGAGCATAGAAGGCTTTAGAAGGGCATTGACGACCAAACGTCTTGAGCTTTTACACGTCATAAGGAAGAAAAAGCCAAAAAGCCTGCAGGGACTTTCCAGAACCACCAACAGGGACATGAAGAGCATAGTGCAGGACGTTTCCATTCTTGAAGAACTTGGCCTGCTCGACATGAAAAGAAGCCGAAAGGGGAGAAGGGAATCAATGCCGACGGTGTCCTACGACCGTCTTGACCTCCAGATGGCGGTTTAAAAGGCCGTTCGTCATTCAAGCACGTTTCCCAGCGCGTTCGCTATATTTGTTTGATTTTAAAGGCAGATTAAAGTACAATCGCGCCGTTAGAGCAACGGTAGGCACTTTCGGCGACCATCCTCTAGTGGCAATAATGCACGCTCTGACTTGGAGTGCGTAAGCATATGGTCGTTTACTGCGGTAGGTACGGGCTTTAGCCTGTACATCGGCCTGACAAGGCCGATAAAAATACCGCTGTTTTGGTAGGTGCGGGCTTTTTTCGGCAACCTTCATCAAAGTAGCCTTCGTCAGCCATCGTGCAGTCTCAAACCGCTCACTCTGATTCACATTTTAAAGTCTCAACCAATTTACTGCGGTGATGCACGCTCTGACT
>JACQEX010000103.1 GCA_016200345.1 Nitrospinota bacterium | reverse complement strand
TAACGCTTTCATTCTATATTCAAATCGTTTAAGCGCTCTCTGATGTGCTAAATTCAGATACCAAGTGACAACCCATCCTATGGCAATAATCCCTGCAGAAACTACAGAAGCGTAATCCTTCATAATTTTTATCAATCCTACCATAACTTTTTCATTTCGCATGAACGGCGAATTTGTTCAAAACTTGACTGAAAAAATTTATGGCCTGTTTTGGAAAAAACTTTCGGCAGGCGGCGACAAATTCCGTGGCGAAAGAAAGCGATTGCCGGGCCATCTCCAACGTGTCTTTTTTACGCGGCAGGTAGTCGCTTTCCAAGCGGCTCAAAAAAAAGGTCCAGCCCTCCGCTATGAAATCCCTTGTCCATCAATCCCGGCTTTGCAACGTGCTTTCCGAAGGCCGACCACACGGCATGATGAGATTTTCTATCGTGACCAAGCCTGAACAACACCGCCTTCGCGCCATGAAACGCCGCATAATAAGAACGGCTGATGCAACTGGAATATGACCCAGAGTCCAAAAGAATTCTCGCGTCCCTAAGAAACTCGTCCGATCGCTCGATGGAATCGGGGTTTCGTCCGTCAAGCCGGTATTCCCTCCGCGACTATGTTCCTATGCAAGGTGAAGGGTTGTTCTTTAAAGTCGCTTTCGGCCATGAACATCGTCAAAATGAGACAATCTTCCCGCAGACAAATATCAGAAACAAAACTGCTGATTTTTTTTCCGCTCTAACCAACTGTCAACATCCCCCGACAACACGACTGCAACGTCAGTATCGCCGTCCTCACGCGCTTCACCCCGCGCATAGGATCCATAAAGGTAAACGCCCTTTAAACGTTCGCCGTAAATGCGGTCAAGTTCGGCGTGCATCTCGCGAACAATCTGCAATACTTTTTCCTTGGACATCTTTTCCATGTTTTGGATTTTACCACAATCCCCATGAATTCAAGGGACGCGGCATTTCTCATAACTTCGATTTTTATTTGCCTAACTTCTAATGGTTATGGATCCCCGCCTACGCGGGGATGACAATCTTTATCAGCATTCTCCATCAATCTAGAAAGTTTTTGGGGGTCGAGGCCGGGTTCGCCACGCGCGCCTTTTGCGACGGCGGAACGAAAGCCGACGATGTCCGGCCCCAACGCCGCAAGCCTCGGCAAATCTTTTACCGCAAGTCCACCGGCAAGCGCACTCTGCAAGCCGTGTTTGCGGCAACCTTCAATAAAGCCCTTCAAAGCGTCTTCGTTTAAATGTGAGAAAAGCCCCCCCTTTGTTTTGTCGAACGTGTCAATCAAACAGCCCCACGCACCGGAGTTTTTTGCGACCTCAGGGAATTTTTTTAAAAATGTTTTTTCCACCCTGTCGGCATAAACGGCGGCAACCAGTTTTTTATTAACGGAGGTCAACGCCGAAAGAAACCGGCTAATTGCAATCTCGCCCGAGAAAGAAAAAAGGCCGACCTTGATAATGTCCGCCCCGGCTTGGCCCGCGTCAACCGCGCGTTTTGCGTAAAACTCTGCGTCGTCCGTCGCCTCCCCAATCGCGCAGGAAAGCCGCGCGGAGCTGGCGACCAATTTTTTAACGCGCATTATGTCTTCAATCGAAGGCATTCCAAGCGAGCCGTCGGCTGGATTTTTTATGTCAACGTAATCGGGCCATCTCGAAAAGGCCGCGCATTCCAACGGAGAGATAACACTTATTAATAGTTTCATAAAATTGTCTCACGCGAAGGCGCCAAGAACGCGAAGGAAGTTAAATAAAACACTTCCCAACCTTAGGATGCCAGGCTGGAAGCCCGCGCTCCCAGGCAAAATCATTTAATTACCCTTTCTTTTCGCGCCCTTCGCGCCGCGCGTAAGTCGTTCCATTTCTTGGCGACTTGGCGGTTAAGTCCTCTAAACTTGTTCCGGTTTGTCGTCGGGCGCGGGGGAGCTCATGATGTTGTAGCCGCAATCCACGTGCAAAATCTCGCCTGTAACGCCGCTTGCCAGTGGCGAGCAGAGATAAAGCGCACTTTTACCGACATCCTCCTGCGACGTGTTCCTTTGCAGTGGCGCGGTTTTCTCGTGATGTTTCAACATCGAGCGAAAATCGCCGATGCCGCTTGCCGCCAAAGTTTTTATCGGGCCGGCGGAGATTGCGTTTACGCGAACACCCTTCGGGCCGAAATCCGCCGCAAGATAGCGCACGCTCGCCTCCAGCGCGGCCTTCGCCACGCCCATGATGTTGTAGTTCTTCACGACCTTCTCGGCGCCGTAATAAGAGAGCGTCAATATGTGCCCGTCTCTCCCTTGCATCAGCGGGGCCGCGCATTTTGCCATCGCCACCAGCGAAAACACCGATATGTCCATCGCAAGGTGAAACCCGGCCCGGCTGGTCCCGTAATACTCGTTTTTCAAATCGTTCCTGTCGGCAAACGCAACGGCGTGTATGAGGATGTCCAAAGAGCCGTACTTTTCCTTCCAAAGGTTGAACACGCGCTCTATCTGCGCGTCGTCCGCCACGTCGCACTGCTCTACAAAATCGGAGCCGACCGACTCGGCAAGCGGCGCAACCCTTTTCCCAAGCGCCTCGCCGGCGTATGAAAAGCCGAGCTTGCACCCGGCGTTGTGTAGCTCCTGGGCAATCCCCCAGGCTATGCTCCTGTCGTTCGCCACCCCGAATATGAGGGCCGTTTTACCTTTTAAAGAAACAATTGGCTCCATACTTTCTCCTTTTCTATTTCCCTAATGATATCCGTTTTATCGCCAATAACGGTTTTATTTTTTTGCAAGTTCAAAAGGAAATGGATTCCCGCTTTCGCGGGAATGACAAAATTATTATATTTCGCGGAACAGGAATAAAAAAAAGCGGACACGCTTGGTGGTACGTGTCCGCTTTAGGGGGGTAAGGGAGGTATGAAGATGGGTCAGGCTACAAGGTTTATCAAACTATCATTATGGTTGTTGTTCGCGGGCTGGCCGACGCCAAATATAGCCAATAGCGCCGTAGCCGATATGTCTTTTGTCGCGGAGGTCGCGGCCGCCCGGTTGTTTGCGGCAACCTGGTCTTTGGCAGAATTCTGCCTCTGCTGACTTTTTGTGTTCATTTTTTTGAAGCCGTCTATAAACTCGTTTTTTGAAACACTTCCTTTGTTGTTCGGGTCGAGCTTTGTGAAAATCGCATCCGCCCCCATCGCCTGAAGAGCTTTGGGCATCTTAAGGCTGGAAAATGCTGACTCGAACTGCGCCTTTGTGATGCTCCCGGCTCCTGTGGAATCAATCTGTTTAAATGCCTGGGACAACGTCTGATACCCCGGCCCTCTGCCGCTTGCGCCCGAAACTACCTGCGGATTTCCAATGCTCGACACTAAACTCATAACTTTGCCTTTCCAAAAAAGGTTAATTGTTTTCTCTTGCCGCATATTAGAGCAAGGGTTGTGCCAAACGGAATAATGACGCTTAACCCTCCATTTGTTGATTCTAGGCAAGGCTCAACCGACTGAGAAATAAGCGTGATGAGAATTTACTTAAGGTTTCACTTTAACAAAAATGCGTCAAAACATCGTCGCGCGGATATTCACGACTAGGCAACAGCGCTATTTTTGCCTATCTAGACGGGTCATTTTTTCCCCAATCACTTTTTTGGGGCAAATACTATTCGGCCGATTTCTTGGAAAAGTCCGCCTTTAGCTGGCCGCAGGCGGCGGAGATGTCCTCCCCTTTGCTAATCCTTATCGTGCAGTCTATCCCGGCGTTTTCCAGCGACGTCTTAAACGCGTTTACTTTTCCCGGCGGGGACGGTTTCAACGCCGGGTTTGAGACCGGGTTGAAGCGGATGAGGTTTACCTTTTTGGATTTGACCCTGTGCAGAGCCTTTATCATCTTCGCGGAGTCCTCCGCTGAGTCGTTCACCCCGTCGAACAGAATTACCTCGAAGGTAATTTTCCTTCCGTGTTTGAGCGGATAGTTCGCGCATGCGGCCGCCAGCGTCGCGACCGGATATTTTTTGTTTATCGGGAGAAGCGAGCTTCTTATTTTGTCGTCCGCCGAATGAAGCGACACGGCGAGGTTCATGTTTAATCCCGCCGAGGCCAGTTTGTTTATCTGCTCCGGTAGCCCGACCGTCGAGACGGTGATACGCCTGCCGCCGATGTTGAATCCGTCCGGCGAGTTCAGTATGGCGACGGCCGGAATCACCGCCCCCAGATTGTCCAACGGTTCGCCCATCCCCATAAAAACCACGTTCGTCGGGTCGCCCGCCGATTTGTCCCTTCTCACCTCTGTCACCTGTCCCAGAATCTCCCCCTGCGTGAGGTTGCGGGAAAATCCCATGCCGCCGGTGGCGCAAAAGGCGCAGGAGAACTTGCACCCGACCTGGGACGACACGCAGACGGTTTTTCGCCCCTCTTCGGGTATGTAAACGGTCTCGACGCTCAGGCCGTCCTTGAGCCCGAAAAGATATTTTATTGTTCCGTCGCGGGAGACGGTTTTTTTTAGCGTCGCGAGTCCGTCCGCGCAGTGCGTGGCGGAAAGCTTTTCCCTAAGTTGCTTCGAAAGATTGGTCATTGATTCTACGGAGACGGCGTTTTTGGAATGAACCCAGTCGCGGATTTGTTTCGAGCGAAACGCCGGTTCGCCCAACGACGCCACCAAGGAGTCGAGCTCCGAAAAGGAAAGATCCCTTAGATTAACCTTCATGCGCTGGGCCGTCAGCCGACGTGGTGCGGTTTTGCGTCGCCGCGTTCGGTTGGAATAATAAGTCCGCTTGAGATGACCATTTTAAACCCGTCCTCGACCGGCATGTCTAGCTCCACAACGTCCTCTTTCGGCAGTGAAAGGAAAAAGCCGGAGGTGGGGTTCGGGGTCGTCGGCACGTAGAGGTTTATCATCTCCCTTCCGAGGCGGCGGACAATTTCACCTTTGCCCTCGCTGGTTATAAACGCAAGCGTGTACACCCCCTTGCGCGGGTACTCTATTAGCGCCACCTTCCCGAACGCCATGGACGACGAGGCCGAGAAGGTGTCAATGACCTGTTTCGCGCCGGTGTAGACGCTCCTAAAAATCGGGATTTTAACGAGCAGGTTCTCCCCGAAGTTTAGAAGCTTTCTCCCGATGAAATTTCGGGTTATCAGACCCATCAGGAACACTATCAATATCGTGGCCACAAACCCGAGGCCGGGCACCTTGTATGTAGTCGCAAGCGACGCGCCGGACATGATGAGAATCTGCGTCACCGCCGGAGTAAGCAGGTTGTCCACCGTGTTAAAAAGGAACCTTATTATGATCACCGATATTGCGAGCGGAAGAGTTACAAGCACTCCGGCTAGAAAAACACTTACAAAATAACTTTGGGCGCGCTTCAGGAGGGGTTTTTCGGATGGTTCAGACATCTATTGTCTCCCCTTCCCTGGCGGCGAAAATCTCCGCCTTGAAGCCGATCCCCTCAGCCGTCGCGCGCAAATCCTCGATTATTTTTTTTTCGGCGTCGTCCGTTCTGTCCGGGTCGTGGTGGAAAAGGGCCCATTTTTTAACATTCGCCTTGGCCCCCATGCCGAGGTTAAAGGCGGTGTGTCCGTGCCCCCAGCCGACGCGGTTTGGATACTCCGCCTCGGTGTACTGCGTGTCGAGAACCAACAGATCCGCGTCGGAGATAAAATGGGCGAAACCGTTGTTTTGCTCGGCCACGACATTTTTCACCTCTTCATCCGCGTCGTCGGCCTCGCCGAAAATATTGTAATACGGCTCGTGATCCGTGCAATAAACGGCGGATTTTCCCACGTGCTCGAACCTGTAGCCGAGGCATAGAACTGGATGATTAAGGTATTTTGTTTTAACCGAGAGGTCGCCAATTTTAAACTCCTCCTCCTTCAGCCCGTGGTAGGAAATATTGGCGGCAAGCTCCGCCACCCTTACGGGGAAGTATGTGTACTCCATCTGCCGGTCGAGCACCTGCTCGAGTGATTTCTCATAATGAACGGGGCCGTAAATTTTCACCGAATAGCCCGGAACGTAAAGCGGCGCGAAAAAGGGAAGCCCTTGAATGTGGTCCCAGTGCGTGTGCGACAAAAG
>JACQEX010000105.1 GCA_016200345.1 Nitrospinota bacterium | reverse complement strand
GCATCCGCCGTGTCGCCAGACGGCGTGGTGGAAAGCATTGAGCGGAGGAGCGGATCTTTTTTGATGGGAGTGCAATGGCACCCGGAATTTTTAACGAAGACCGGGAAGCAGGCGGCGATTTTTGGCGCGCTGATTAGGGCCGCAAAAGGGCGAACCCGCGCATTGAAGTAGGCGCCTCACGCCGGAATGAGGACTTGGAAGGTGGCGCCTTCCCCCGGTTCGGAGATTACGTCTATGGTTCCTCCGTGCCACTCGACGATTTCCCTGCATATAGAAAGGCCGAGGCCGAGGCCGGACGACTCCGCCGAGCCGTCGTGCAAAAAATGAAACTTCTTAAATATGTACTGTTTTGCGTCCGGCGAAATTCCCACGCCGGTGTCGCTTACGATGATTTTGGCCATTTTTTTGTTTTTAATTTTCGTTGACGAGAGCTCGAAGGAAATTTTTCCTCCCACGGGGGTGTATTTTACCGCGTTGTCCAGCAGATTTGAAAACACCTGCTCCAGTTTTTCCTTGTTGCCGGTGACGACCATGTCGGGATCCTTGAAATCGGACGCGAATTGGAGCGATTTTTTTTTGGCGATGGTCGAGAAAATTTTCGCAAAATAGGAGGCCATTTCGCCGATGTTCACCTCGGTTTTGGAATGTATGCCGGTCGCGGATTCTATTCTGGACACGTCGAGATAGTTTTTTATGAGGCCCGACATTCTTGTCACCTCGGTTTTGATTATCCCCACAAATTCCTTTTGATCCTCCATGCTCGTGCCGGACATTCCAAGCAGTTCGGAATAGGTTTGAATGGAGGTAAGCGGGGCCCTTAGGTCGTGCACGACCATGGCGAGAAACTCTATTTTTTTGTTGTTGGCCTCCGCGAGCTTCTCGTTGGTTATGAGAAGTTCCTTTTTTGATTTCTCCATCTCGTCCATAAGGCGCTTTGTTTTGATGTGCGAGCGAACCCTGGCCAAAAGCTCGTCCGGCTGAAACGGTTTTACAATGTAGTCCACCGCGCCGGCGAAAAGAGCCTCTTTTAGTTTGGAGATGGATTTTGCGGTGGTCACGGCCACCACCGGCACCGAGTGGGTCTCGGGGTTTTTCTTAATCAGCTCGGTAAGCTCCACTCCGCTCATCCCCGGCATGTATATGTCGGTCAGCACCAAGTCCGGTATGTTTTGCTTAAGAATTCTAAGCGCCTCCTCGCCGGATTTGGCAAGGTAGGTCTCGTAATTCTCCCTTTCAAGGCAGTGGAACATGAGCCGCAGGGCCGTTTGGGAGTCGTCCACCAATAATATCTTTCCGGTGTGCGCGGAGGTCGTGCCGGAAAGCAGGCCGTGGATGTACGCCACGATGTTCCTTGGGTTCGAACCGGAGGGGACAATTTCCCCGATTCCCGCGGCGGTGGCGGCCTCGCGCTCCCCGGCGTCCAGCTTGTCGGACATCGCCAGCAGACGAACGGGGCCAAAATTCTCCGTTGCCCTAAGTCTGGCAAGGGCGGAAAGTTTCTCCTGTCGTTCCCTCGAAATGTCTATGACGACAAAGGCCGGGTTCATGGAGGGGAGCGACGCCATCGAATCCGCGCCGAACGTCTGGGCCACGACGTTGAACCCAAGCTCCATAAGCTCCGACTGCATTCTAAATAGGTTTTGTTTATCCACGTCCACCAACGCCACAATCGGGGAGGCCGTCCGCGGGGCCGACAGCTCGTTGGCCTTGAAGCTTCGAAGGTGCTCCAAAAATTCCGCCTCGGACATCAGCCCGTCCTTGACCAGAATTTCTCCGAACAGCGGCCTAAGCTCGCCTTGAAGCTCCAGCAGGGCGTCCACCTGCCGCGGTTTTAGGATGTTGAGGTTGATGGCGACCTCGCCGAACAAGGCGCCGGATTTTTTTTGGTGGGAGCAAATCGTAAGAACGTCCGCGAGGGTCATGAACTTGTTGTCCACGGCGAGTTTTCCGATTGGCAGGACGCTTTTTTCCTGAATGTTGCAGACTCTCGCCACGTCCTTTGGCTTAAGCTTTCCAAGCGCCAAAAGATATTCGCCAAAAAGCATTTTATTCCCCTTCATAACCCGCCGCCATTCTACACCCGCTTTATTCCTTAAACAAAGCGGGCGTGAATTAAAGGGGACAATCCGGGTATAATCGCCGCATATGAAAAATGGATTGTGGCGAAAATGGAAGCGGACGTAGTCGTCATCGGCGGCGGGCCCGGCGGGCTGGCCTGCGCCCAAACCACCGCGTCCGGCGGCCTAAAGACGATACTGGTGGATTCCGGCTTTTACAAAAGGGGGCGGCTTCCTCCCTGAAAAAGGCGGGGGTGGAGGTTATTGCAGGCCGGGCGGCGTTTCTTTCGGATCGCAAAATTGGGATTAACGACGGGGAGAGGGTGATCACGTTCAAACGCGCCGTCATTGCGGTCGGCTCCAAGCCGATTGAACTTTTTGGTAGAGGGCCGGGGTTCTACGACACAGACGGGATATTTGAAATTTCGGAGCTACCAAAATCCGTCGTGATTGTCGGCGGCGGCGCCGTCGGCGTGGAGATGGCCTCATTTTTCAGCGCGCTTGCCTGCGAAGTTTCGGTGGTGGAGGCGATGGACGAGATATTGCCGTTTGCGGACCAGGAAGTAACGGGAGTTTTAAAGCGCGAATTTAAAAAAAACGGGGTTACGCTTTTGACCGGGGCAAAAATCTCAAACGCCTGGTCGGACGGCGGCGTTTGCAAAATGGAGCTGGAGGACGGCAGGACGATGAACTCCGAGGCCGTTGTGATAGCGGCTGGAAGAAAACCCAACCTTGCCGGGCTGGGTCTGGACAAGGCCGGGGTGGCCGTAGGAATCGGCGGAAACGTAGAGGTGGACGAAGCGATGTCCACCACAAGAGGCGGAATTTTTGCGGTCGGGGACGCCGCCGGAAAAAGACAGCTTGCATATACCGCGCACCACGAGGGGCTTGTGGCCGGTCGAAACATACTGGGTCGTCCGTCCCGGATGGACTACCGCGCCGTGCCGTCCATAGTTTTTTCCGGGCCGGAGATAGCCTGCATAGGGCCGACGGAAAACCAGATGGCAAGAACCGGCGTTAAGACGAGGGTCGGGCGTCATCACGTGCGCGCGCTTGCGAGGGCGCAGGCCTGCGGAGAGACAACCGGAATGTTCAAGGTAATCGAGGGGGAGGACCATTCCATTCTTGCGGTGCACATAGCCTCCCCTTACGCCACTGAAATTATTCATGGCGCCGTTACGGCCATGAGGGCCGGGATGACGGTCGCGGAGCTGGCCGGTACGGTTTTCGGGCACCCGACTTTTTCGGAGGGGATATCCCTTGCCGCCGAGGACGCGATTAGACACGGATGACAACGCCGTTGGAATTAAATAAATTAAAAAGGAGAACTCATGCCAAAACCTAAGACCCATTTTTTAACCTGCGTGAACCAAAGGCACGAGGGGCATCCGAGGGGATGTTGCGCCGACAGGGCCGCCGGGAACGTAACGGAAGAGGCCGCCCGGCTAATTTTCGACAGCCACGTCAACGAGGGAAAACCGGTGGAATCGTTCCTCCTTAAGGAAGGGACGTTCTGAGGCCATGAAGGACGGATTGGAGTCCTACGCCTCCCGTCCGGCCTCCAGCCGAGGCCGGGCCCACTCCGAGGAGGAGCACGCGTATCGCTCGCCGTACCAACGCGACCGCGACAGGATAATCCACTCACAGGCGTTCCGACGGCTGGAGGGGAAGACGCAGGTTTATTCAAACCTTTTTTTGGAAGGGGATCATTTTAGGAAGAGGCTTACCCACACAATCGAGGTGGCGCAGGCAAGCAGGACGGTCGCCCGCGCGCTCAAAATAAACGAGGATCTATCCGAGTGCATCGCGCTGGCGCACGACCTGGGGCACGCCCCGTTCGGCCACAAGGGGCAGGATATTTTGCACGAGTTGATGAGGGAGAACGGCGGGTTCGAGCACAACACGCAGTCCCTTCGAATTGTCTGCGTGATAGAGCACCGATACCCGGAGTTTCAGGGGCTGAATCTTTCATGGGAGGTTCGCGAGGGGATTGCAAAAAAAGGGCACCGGCAGTTGGAGCCTTTGAAGGACGAGTTTAACGCTTTTCCGCACCCGTCCCTAGAGGGGCAGGTTGTGGACGTCTCCGACCCCATAACCTACACCACGCACGATTTGGACGATGGAATAACCAACGGGAGCATAACGCCGGACCTGCTGGAGGAGTGCATTTTTTGGCGGGAGGGGGAGGCCCACGTAAAATCGCGCTATCCGGCCCTGCGCGGCAAGATATTAAACCACCAAATAATTCGGTACATAATTGACAGGCAGATAACGGACTTAATAGCCCAGACCAAAAAAAACGTGGAAGGGTTGAATCCGTCCACGACGGACGACATAAGGTCGGCCCCGGAGAGGCTTTGCGCGTTCAGCCCGGAAACGAAGCCGAAGCACGACAACCTAAAAAAATTCCTCTACAAAAATATGTACGAACACAGCAGGGTGAAAATAATGGAGGAAAAGGCGCGCTCGGTTATCGAGAAGCTCTTCCATCGGTTTTTGGAGTTCCCGGACCATCTTCCGGACAACGTGCAAAAACATTTCAAAAGGGAAAAGGAGACCGGCAACGAAAAAAGAATAATCTGCGATTACATCGCGGGCATGACCGATCGTTACGCGCTGGGGGAATACGACAAGCTTTTCAACCTCCACTCCAGGGTCTAATCGGTAGGTGCGGGCTTTAGCCTGTACACTAAATTTGGTTTGGCGCTACGCGCCAAGCACACACTAAAGTGTGCGCCCACCGGGAAATAAAATCATGCACACCATTATTGCCGTGCCTACCGAATTACGGGGTCACCGTAGTTATGGCGGAGCCGATGCTTTCGCCGCTCGCATTGGAGGCCGTCACAACAAAGAAGTAGGTTGTCCCGGAAACAAACGCCTTGCTGGAGGCTCCGACCGTTCCACCCGTTCCGGTGGACGTTATTGTCGCGCCCGCGGTGGCAAGCGTCGTCCCGGTGGAGGTCATGCCCGTAACTTTGTTTTTGCTGGAGTTGTTTGAGCCGCCCGGCGTGGTGGAGTAATAGACGTTATAAGCGGTGGCAAGCGAGGAACCGGTCCAGCTAAGCGTGACGTTTGGCCCGGCGGCCGCGACCGCCAAAAGGCCGGACGGAGAGTCCGCGGGCGCAAAAACAAAACCGCTCGCCTGAACCGGGGAAAGCCTTTGCGTCAGCGAAGCATCACCGATCTGGCCGTACGAGTTGTACCCCCATCCCCAAACCGTTCCGGGGCTGTTGCTTGAGAACGAATTCCCCTGAAGCGCCATTGTGTTGTAGTAGCCCGCCGAAACGGAAACAGCGCCGGAAAGACCGGTCGCCTTGGCGGGAACCCATCTATCGGTCGAGGTGCCGTCGCCAATTTGTCCGTTGAAATTCGAGCCCCAAGCCCAAACGGCGCCGGTTTTCTTCAATGCGACCGAATGGTGAAATCCGGCCGCGACGGACGCGACGCCAGTTATAAAACCCGTCGAGTCGCTTGGATCGGTGACCTGCACGGGCGAAAGCCTTTGCGTTGTGGTGTTGTCGCCCAGTTGTCCGTTTGAGTTGTTCCCCCATGCGTAAAGCGAGCCGTCGGATTTAATCGCGAGCGAATGCTGGTACCCCGCCGTAATGGCGATTACATTAGTAACCACCCCAATTTGCACGGGCGCGTATCTGTTTGTCGTTGTTCCGTCGCCAATTTGGCCGTTGGAGTTCGAGCCCCAGGCCACAACCGCCCCGGTGGACGTCAAGGCAAGCGAGTGCTGGTATCCCGCCGAAATGGCGATTATTCCCGAAAGACCCGTCACCTGCACGGGCGCGTATCTGGTCGTCGTTGTTCCGTCGCCAATCTGGCCGCTTGCGTTTGAACCCCAGGCCCAAACCGTGCCGCTTGCCGTAAGCGCGAGCGTGTGCTGGTACCCGGCGGACACCGCGACAACATTGGTCAGGTAACCGGACGGGTCGGAGGTGTTTTGAACCTGGACGGGCGATAATTTATCCGTGTTGGTGCCGTCGCCAATCTGGCCAAACCCGTTCGAACCCCAGGCCCAAGCCGTGCCGCTTGCCGTCAACGCGACGGTGTGCGCCCCGCCGCACGAGACGGCGGTTGATTTTGTGCTGTTGAACGCCGAGTTGGAGAGCGCCTTTCCGACCTGCGCCAAGGACGACCTGCTAAGCGTCTGCCCGTCTCCAAGTTGTCCGTTTGAATCGTTGCCCCACGCCCAAATCGTCCCGTCGCTACCAAGCGACGCGGAGTGGAACTCCCCCCCCGCAACGGCAAAGCTAACCCCTTTTGGGAGCGCGGATACGGCGCCGGTTGCGGCCCCCTCCCCCCCCGCGTTCGTGGCGGTTACGACGAAGTAATAAGTGGTGCCGTTTACAAACGGTGCGCTTCCGATGTTGACGCCGGTTCCCGACAGCGTCCAACCGGTGCCGGTGATTGTTCCCCCGGAAGTCATGAGCGTGGCCCCGGTTGAGGTTATACCCGTCACATTATTTGGACTTGAAACGTTGGCGCTTGAGGCGTATTGGGAGTAATAAATGCTGTAGGTGACGCCGGTGGCGTTGGTGCCTCCAACTGTATAAAGAACCGGTTGCCAGCTTAACGTCACGGCTCCGTTGCCGGCCACGACCTTGAAAGACGCCGGCGTCGCGGGGGCGGGCACCTGCGGAGTAGCCCCTACGACGGCGGACGAAGCACTCTCTCCTCCGCCGATGACTGCGCTTACGACGAAATAATAGGTTACGCCGTTGGTCAGGCCTCGTATTTGCATTCCGGTCAAAGCGCCGGTAATTTTGATTGTGCCCGGCATCGTGCCGTCGTACAAAATGGTCGAGCCGGGGGAAAGCGTAACGTAAGCCGGAGTCGAGCCGCTAAACGACACCGTCCCGGGCGTGCAACAAGCCACGGTGCCCCATGCATAAGATGTGGGAACCACGGCGGCATTGTTGGGGTTTGTGGACATGTAGACGTTGTAGGAGGTGGCGGTTGGGGCCCCAGTCCACGACAAAGTGGCCACTCCGTCTCCGGCAGTGGCGTATGTAGAACTAGGATAGGTAAGCTGGGTAACACCAGGAGTACAACCCAGGAAAGCCGCTACAATTGTTATGAGAAGCGCGGCCTTTAACGCCCGCTTTTTTAAACGATTTTTTTGGGCCGGTTTCATTTTTTTCGTGCGCGAGGTTTATCCTCGCGAAGCTTGGCAATTTTCATAGACGCAATTATAGCCCGGATTATTGGCCTGGAAAGCGTGAATAATGACGTCAGCGTTTGCGGCTTTCGACGGCCTTTCCCGCATTATTCATCGAACAACGCGGGCAAAGTCGCAAGTTTGCGTTGAGAACGCGACGGCGAAGGATTTTTTGAGGGAAACATACGATGACAGTATGTTGACCGAGAAAAAGCGAGACGGCGCGTAACTCAGCGCAAAATCGCGGCTTTCGGATTATTCGCGGTTTTGACCGTGAATAATCCGGCCTTAATGACCTCCGACGGTGAAACCATTCCCCGGCGGTTTCTCACCCCGGGGAATCAATGAGGCCAAACACGGAGACACAGAGACACGGAGAGTGCGGGGGCCTTGTTTGTCCCCCTCCCTTCCCTCCCCCAAGGGGGAGGGCAAAATATCCATCTCTCTTTCCTCTCCGTGCCTCCGTGCCTCTGTGTTTCTTCCCCCCCCACCCCTGCCAGATAATCTTATAAATTGACATTGGCTATCATATTGAATATTATCACCTCCGAGTCAATTGATGGTGCGTCAGACGGTTTACAACTGTTTTAACGGGGGAAAAGTGAAGTTAAAAGATACAAGCACTTCGTTTGCCACGCGTATTTTTGCCGAGGTAACCCAGGAGTTGCTCCAAAAAACCACGGGGAAAAAATTTCACATCTCCGGCACCATCATACAGATACCGTGCGTTAAATTAAGCGGGGACATCGCCTCTTTCGTCACCTTCTACGGCGACTACAGCGGACTAATGGTGCTCAATTTCGAGTCGCAGGCCGCCCTCGAGACCGTTCGCGCCATGCTTGCCGGCATGGGGCTGGGCGAGGAAGACATGCCGACGTCAGCCACAAGCGACGACGTTCGCAACAACGTGGGGGAGCTAACAAACCAGGCGATTGGCAAAATACGTAGCGTCATACAGCACAAATACGACGTCATGGCAAAGGCCAACATTCCCGCGACCGTTCCGGTCAAGGTTCCCCTGGAGCTGAGCATGGAGACAAAGGGACATTCCGAGATGGAGTGCATGCGAGTAGTTTTCATCACGGAGGGGAACAACCGTTTTTACATGGAGCTGGCGCTGGAGCCGATGCTCTGGACCCCCCTTTCCGAAACCCCCAAGAAATAACGCCTTGGTTTTGCGTTAACCCAATAATTGTGTTAAAAATTAACCGTGCGGTTTGAATGGGACGCGGCAAAGGCCAAAGGCAACCTCAGAAAACACAAGGTGTCATTTGACGAGGCCGTAACGATATTTTATGACCCCTTGTCCGCCACTTTTGGCGACCCGGATCATTCTGACGACGAACAAAGATTGATAACCGTTGGTTTTTCCTCCAGAGGACGCTTGCTTGTTGCGGCACACACGGAGAGGGGAAATGCCATACGAATTATAAACGCTAGGCAGGCAACCCCGCATGAAAGGAAGCGACATGAAGGCTAAGGAAAAGAAGGCCCCCGACGCATTACGCCCCGAATACGATTTTGATTATTCCAAAGCGACCCGCGGTAAATACTTCAGACGAATTTTAAACGAGGGGGCAAATGTCGCGGTTCTAGAATCGGATGTGGCGGAGGTAT
Organism: Nitrospinota bacterium; assembly: GCA_016200345.1. Classification (GTDB taxonomy): domain Bacteria; phylum Nitrospinota_A; class UBA7883; order JACRGQ01; family JACRGQ01; genus JACQEX01. Next base: position 3,542 of record JACQEX010000105.1, on the reverse strand, counting down.
TTGTTGATTCTGCGGCTGTCAATGACGCGTTACGAACGCTTCTTAATCTAACGCGAACAACCCCGCGCCTTAAAAAAAAGTCCGGCAAAAGAGCCGCTACCCGGCGTTGATTTTCGCTAAGGATCCATTTTTGTAGATTTTTAGGCGGGTGGTTATTTCCAGAATTTAGATATGACTGTTTGAATCACTATTAGGCCTACAAGCCATTTAATTATGTCGTACTTCATCGCTTCCATTTCTTTGCGAATGGTTTCCATTTCTTTGCGGATGGTTTCCATTTCTTTACGGAGGGTTTCCACGGCAATGGCAATGTCTTTTTTGGCGTCCTGGCGCATGGATTCAACTGTCAACGAAACATCCTTGATGTCCCGCTTTGTGGCAAGGTCTGATTGCGCCTCTTCAATGTTCTCTTTCAATATTTCGGCAAGTTCACGCGCGGTGCTCTCTGGCATCTCGTGCCTCTTAAGGCGCTCATAAATCTTCAATGTATCTACTGACATGCGGCCATTATCGCAGAAGAATAACGGTTAATCAAATTAAGGTAAAATCGGTGGGCGCGGCCTTTAGGCTGTGCTTTGGCGCGGAGCGCCAATAATCATTGATTGCCGCTTGCGCGGCAAAGTACAGGCCGCAGTAAACGGTCATGAACTTCAGCCATCCAAGTCAGAGCGTGCATCACCGCTACTTTGATGAAGGTTGCCGAAAAAAGCCCGTACCTACCTGATAGCGGCAAAGTACAGGCCGCAGTAAACGGTCATGAACTTCTGCCATCCAAGTCAGAGCGTGCATCACCGCTACTTTGATGAAGGTTGCCGAAAAAAGCCCGTACCTACCTGCGCGGCAAAGTACAGGCTAAAGCCCGTACCTACCTGATAGCGGCAAAGTACAGGCTAAAGCCCGTACCTACTTGCGCGGCAAAGTACAGGCTAAAGCCCGTACCTACCTGCGCGACAAAGTACAGGCTAAAGCCCGTACCTACCGGAATAGAATAAAAAAAGGGGTTCGGTTTCCCGAACCCCTTTAAGGTAGCTAGTAGTCACACCCCTATGGGTGTTAGCAGACTAGAACAAGTATTTGAAGTCAATCATGGTCGTGCTCAGGTCAGGCCCGTCACCAGCGGTCGGCTTGGTGCCACTGTAGTCGAACATGAATTCTTCAACCGTGAGCTTCACGTTCGCCGCGAGGCTGATTGCGACTCCAAGACCCTTGGCCGTGATGTTGGAGCTTTTCACGCCAGCCGCATTGGTTGTGGAACCGTACAACGCCTTCAACGCCAAATGTTTGGTTAAACCGTACATTAGGCTTATATCCATGCCGGTAATGTCCGCAGATCCCGTGTTGTAAAGGGCGCCGCCGTAGGCGTCGGTATATGCGGTCGTGCTACCCTGCAGGGCTTTCAAGGTTGCAAGAGTGCGGGCGTTAGCACTTGATATGCCCGGAACGGTTCCATAAACTGCCGTCACCTGCATCGGGTTTCCGGCGACGTCCGCCTGCGCCTGGAAGTCAAACATCGTTGTCGAGGTTTCAACCTCGAGTTGGCATGGGGACGAAGTGCTGGCATAGGAACAATTGTTAGCACTGGCGTTCAGGGTTGCTCTCCCCTGGCTAAGCTGGGCGCCTATCAAAAGATCCGCTCCGCCAAGACTCGGGGTAATGGCCACGCGATAGTACTGGTTGAGGTTCAAGCCGGCGTTCGCGCCATTGCCACCGGTCAGATTAAGGGCGGCGCCGGTGCCAGTCGGAAGAAGCGCTCCGGCCGCGTTGAAGTTATCCTTAACCGGCGCGAAAAGACCCACGTTTACGAAAAAGAGGCTACTGCCGGCAAACAAGTGCAGACCTTCCGCCCCTCCGCGGGCAGGACCGTACTGTTGGTTTAACTGGACGGTTTTGCCGCTAGACCAACCATAGTTGTTCTGGTTGGAACCGGAGTTGAAGAGGTCTATCGAGTAAGCCGCGCCGCCGCCGCCTGTTCTGTAGAGGGACAATCCGCCCTGAACTCCGCCGAAATCATGGCTGATTACGAACTTTGTGTTTTCGATAATGCCGCCGGGGGTGCCGCCGCCGTTTACCTCGATCAACGCGCCCATGTCGGTGCTTACGCGTCCGCCGAAAAACAACGAGGCGTCGTTGCCGATCTGCCAGTTGCCGTTGTTATTGCCGTTCATGCCGCTGGTCGTGCCAAGCGACAATTGTGAGCCGATCATTACGGCCGCGTTTAGGTTCGCCGGAAGATCAAGGCCGTCATCCTTAAGGGTCTCAACGGCGGCTTGGGTAAAACCGCTCAGTTTGAAGGACCTACCAAAGGAGTTCAAATTGGGGAAGGCTATGTAATGGCATGACGGACAGGATATCTGTAGTTGGCGAGCAAAAGCCGGAACCGCCTCCGCGCTTTTCGGTGCGAACACGCCGCCCACCAAGGCGACCGCCGCAACTAGGAACAATGTTAGAAATTTTTTCATGTAGCAAACCTCCGCAAATAGTTAAAGAAACTTATCCCCCCTTGGGGTTACTTTACCTCTCTATACTCACTCTTGCCGATCGTTCACAAGCCGATGTAGGAAAAACTTCCCGACCACCTCCTTCGTCATTAAACTTTTATCCTTATTGCCCCTTCCAGCGGGGGCGATAACTTAAAGACGAGTTCTCTACCTCCCTTAAAGGTTAACCCAAATTTAACAGTCCCGCATAGACTACCAAAACCCCGGCCCTTGAGTCAACCCCAATATTAAACTTAATTTTGAGGGGGGTGTCTAAACACGGAGACACGGAGGCACAGAGAGGAAAGAAATGAAGAAAGACTTGCTCTCCCCCTCCCTGACCCTCCCCCGTCAAGGGGGAGGGCGAAATAATCACTTTCCCGCGCTCTCCGTGTCTCTGTGCCTCCGTGTTTTCCTCGCACTTGAAGTTTTATAAAACGAGTCTTTTTATCCCGTCCTTTAATAAGTGGGTGTAGAAATTGACAATCAAGCCGGTTTTAACATTTGAAAGACGCAGATACGTCAATAATTGAGCGGTATGAACTAGCATGATTTTGTCCACGCACTTCAACTCAAGCAGAACCCTGCCCTCAACTAGGATGTCTATTCTATAACCACAATCCAGCCTTACGCCCTTGTAGTCGATAGGTAGTTGTTTCTGCCTTTCAAATTGAAGACCCTTGAGACCCAACTCATGACACAGACACTCCTCGTATGCCGATTCCAACAAACCGGGCCCAAGGTGGCGATGAACCTCAATGGCGCAACCGATAATTTGCTCCGTCAAGTCGTTATCGTAATAAACGGCTTCATCCATATTTGTTCACCCCACTAAAACGTATTTTAACCACGGAGACACGGAGGCACAGAGAGGAAAGAAATGAAGAAAGACTTGCTCTCCCCCTCCCTAACCCTCCCCCGTCAAGGGGGAGGGCGAAATAATCACTTTCCCGCGCTCTCCGTGTCTCTGTGCCTCCGTGTTTAACTTCTCCTACAGTTCGACGAGGGCGGAGCCCCACGTGTAGCCGCCGCCGAAGGCGACCAGCAAAACCAAATCCCCCTTTG
>JACQEX010000013.1 GCA_016200345.1 Nitrospinota bacterium | reverse complement strand
TTCGACGATGTTTAAAAAAACTCCCTTTCTGCCCGCGTGGACAACACAGACGGTTTTTTGAACCGGGTCGGCAAGAATCAGCGGAATGCAGTCGGCGGTCAACACCCCTACCGACAGTCCTGGATTTTTAACAAAGACCGCATCCGCCGGAACCGTTGAATCGTTCTCTCCAAGAAGCTCGTGAATATCGGTGCCGTGCACCTGTTTTGGAAGGTATATTTTTTTGCCACCCGCAAAAACTCGGTTTGCGAGGGCAAGGCTTTCACTTTTCGAACCCCCTGCATTTTTTGCGAAATCCGTCGTTCGCGTGGTGGTCCAGTTGTTTAAAAATCCAAGGTTATCCAACGGTTCGTAAGAAAACCAAACTATCCCTTGCGATTTATGTTTGATTATCCAACGGTTCGTAAGAAAACCAAACTATCCCTTGCGATTTATGTTTGATTATCATTTATCTTCTCCGTCTTTTCGGTGGGTACGCCATTCATGGTGTACCTTGCCGCGCAAGCGGCAAACTTTTGTTCCATTGGCGCTCCGCGCCAAAGCACACCCTAAAGGGCGTGCCCACCAGAACCATTATCAGCAACAATTCCCCAAAAATTTTCCGCACCGCTCGCATCCGGAAAGCCCCGGCGGACAGGGCGGCGTTACCTTTCCGGCAAACGCCCTTTCGCGCTCATTCCATAGGTATTCCTTCGTGACGCCGGAATCAATAAAATCCCACGGCAAGATTTCGTTTTTGTCCCTGCCCGCCAGCGAAGCGGACGCCAAACCGGCTTCGCGCAGGGCGTTTTTCCAATCGCCGTCCGTAAACGCCCTTACCGCGCCCCGTCCGGCGGTTCTGTTGCCGAGCGACATCAACGCCTGAACCGCCGCGCCTTTCCCCGACTCCAGTTTTAGCTCCACGTTCGCCTCCCGCGAAAGCCCCTTTTTAACCTCCGCCATTTTTCTTTTTAAATCCTTTTGCGCGGCAAACGGCTCCCATTGAAACGGCGTCTGCGGTTTCGGCACGAACGGGTTCACGGCGACGGTTATTTTGCCGGCCCTGCCGAGCGGTTTTGATTTTTTCACAAACTCGTCGCGCAGTTTTTTTACCAGCGTCACAATCGCGGTTACATCCCCGTCCTCCTCCCCCGGAAGGCCGACTAGAAAATACATCTTCACGTTGCGCATTCCCGCCGTTACCGCCTCCCCCACCGTCCCGAGAATTTCCGCGTCGGCCACGTTTTTGTTCACCGACCGGCGAAGCCTCTCGGTTCCCGCCTCGGGCGCAATGGTCATCGTGTGCAAACCTCCCCGCACAAGCTGGCGGAGCATTTCGGAATCCACGTAGCCGATTCTAAGAGAGGAGACGTTTATCCCGCCCCCCTGCCGAAGAATCTCCGCATAAACCTTTTTTATGTCGGGATGCTCGCAAATTGCGGAGCCAATCAAACCTATCCGTTTTTTTCTGGCAAGACCGTCGGATATTTGCTCGACAAGCCTTTCCAAATCCACATGGCGCGTGGGACGGTATATGAATCCCGCCGCGCAAAACCTGCACCCCTGGCCGCACCCCTTGCCGGTTTCCAACAACCACGAATCGCCGAACACCGTCTCCATGTCCATCACCTGCGCGGAACCTTTTTTCGCAAACGAGACGTCATAAAGCCTTTTTACAACCGCCGGTCCGGAGCCGAGAGTCTTTCTTGAAATAATCCGGCCGGTCTCGGCTAATTCTTCCTCGTACAGCGAAGGAACATAAACCCCCGCAGTTCCGGCCAGCGACTCCAGCCTCTCCATTCGTCGCTTGCCGCCGCTCTCCGCAAGTTTTTCAACCCACTCGCGCAGGGTAAGCTCCCCCTCGCCTATCACCATAAAATCAAAAAAATCCGCGAACGGCTCCGGGTTAAGCGTCGGCGCAATCCCGCCGGCGCAGACAAGCGGCTGGTCGTCGTCCCTCTCTTCCCTCTCCAACGGAACTCCGGCCCTCTTTAAAATTTCAAGCACGTTCAAAATGTCCGTCTCGAACGTAAGCGAAAAGGCCAGCAAATCGAAACTTCCCAATTCCCTGTTTTGGTTTTGGGAGCGCAATTTTCCGCCCCCTTCCGGCAAAAACGCCGTGTCGCAATCGCAAACCTCGCTTAATGCGGAATAAATTTTATGGAACCCAAGGTAGCTCGCCCCGACCTTTTGGGTGTTTGGATAGACGAGGCAGACGGAAAGCCGAAACTCCCTCTCTTTAGCTTTTTGCGGCATTTATGATAACCTTCACCCCTATATGGTAGCAAAAAGCCCGGACGAGCAGTTAAAGATTATCCGCCAGGGAACGGTGGAGATAATTTCCGAGGAGGAGCTGGTCTCCAAGCTGGCCCAAAAACGCCCGCTCGTCATAAAGGCCGGGTTCGACCCCACGGCGCCGGATATCCATTTGGGTCACACCGTCCTGCTTCACAAGCTAAGGCAGTTTCAGGAACTGGGCCATAAAATAAAACTGCTAATCGGCGATTTTACCGCGATGATTGGCGACCCGACCGGCAAATCCGAAACCCGCCCCCCGCTCACGCGCGAGGACGTTTTGAAAAACTCCGACACATACAAGAAACAGGTTTTTAAAATTTTGGATGAAAAAGAGACCGACGTGGTTTTTAACTCTGAATGGCTTGGTCAGCAAACATCAATGGAAATGATTGATCTCGCCTCTCGATACACTGTGGCTAGGATGTTAGAAAGAGACGATTTTTCCAAGAGGTACAAGGAAGGCAGGCCCATCGCCATACATGAGTTTTTATACCCGCTTTTGCAGGGGCACGACTCGGTCGCGCTAAAGGCCGATGTTGAGCTTGGCGGCACCGACCAAAAATTTAATCTTTTGGTGGGGAGAAACCTTCAACGCGACAATAGACCTCCACTGCCCGCGCAGGTGGTTATAACCATGCCTCTGCTGGAGGGGACGGACGGCGTGAACAAAATGAGCAAATCGCTCGGCAACTACATCGGCATAACCGAACCGGCAAAAGAAATTGTCGGCAAGGTGATGTCGATATCCGACGAGCTGATGATGAAGTACTGGGAGCTGGTCGGCGAGATAAACTCCGAGGAGCTTCAAAAATTAAAATCCGACCTTTCATCGGGTGCAGAGCACCCACGCGACCTAAAGATGCGGCTTGCCAGAAAAATTGCCGCGAGGTTCCACGGCGAGGATGCCGGGACGGAGGCGGAGGAATCTTTCGACGCGCAGTTTAGAAACAAGGACGTCCCGACGGAGATGGAAAACGTGCTCCACGCCTGGACGGCTGAAACGGAAAGACTCGTGAACATTTTGGCCACAGCCGGCGCGGTTAAAAGCGCGGGCGAGGCGAGGCGCCTGATAAAACAGGGGGGCCTTGCGGTCAACGGCGAAAAAATCGAGGACACCGAAATTAGCTATCCAAAAGGGGAGTACACCGTCCGGCTCGGGAAAAAGAAATACCTAAAAATTTCCCCAAAGTAGAAATTTAATTGGAGCCGCGCCTGAAAGGCTACGGGCGCACGCAACGGACTATGTTCACCGCGTCCCGCGAGTCCGTGACCGACCGCCCCTCGGTAAAATTAAGGCTAAACGCGCGCACTGGATCTTTTCCATAAACATTGTTCGTATATGTGAAGGTGGTGGCGGTCCAATAATACGCCTTTTTCATTTCCGGGAAAAATTTTGCCCGAATATCTTCTTTGGAACCGGCGCCCCACCAAAGGGTGACCATCTCCTTTTTCTCGGGCAGGCGCCAGTCCTTATGGCCGCCGAGATCGAGGCCCTTGCAATACTCGCCGGCCTCCTTCCAGTCCCTTTCTGTGCCGTCGTCCTCTTTCTGCCATGTAAGTCGGTTCTTGCCGTCGGTGACGGTGCCGTCCCCGTTGTCCTTAAATTCGGCTTTTTCGGCAGTGGGCATGGACTCGTCCGCCGCTTGGCTTGGAACGCCCGTAGCGAGCACGGCAAACACAAACGCGCCCAATAGAAAAAATTTGAACAGTCCCCTGTCACCCATGCGAAACATTCTGCCATATTTTTTTTTGCCGGTAAACAAAATTTTTACTTTTGGGAAACTTTTTGGAATTGAAATGAAAAACCCGCCCCGTCGTTAAAACAGGGCGGGTCGCAAACCGTGCTATTTTTCCGCGAACTGTGCGCGCCTGTTCTTGGCCCAGGCCGTTTCGTTGTGCCCCTCGTCAAGCGGCTTTTCCTCGCCGTAGCTTATGGTGCCGAGCTTTGTCTCCTCGACGCCAAGCGAGACAAGGTATTTTTTGGCCGACGAAGCCCTGCGCTCGCCGAGCGCCAGGTTGTACTCGGCGGTTCCCCGTTCGTCGCAATGCCCCTCGATAACCACGTTGACCGACGGATGGGCCTTAAGCACCTCCGCGTTCTTGGCAAGAATCTTCCCGTCGTCCGATTTAATGTCCGATTTGTCGAAATCAAAGTGAATGCTCTCCAACTTGCCCACAACCGCGGCGGGGGTGGACTCGGCCGCTTTTCTGGCCTCCTCCTCTTTAACCTTTTCCGCGTCAATGCGCTCCTGCCTCGAGACCTCCTCGACGTTCGGCTGAACCTGTTGCACAGCCTCCTGATTTTTTTTGTCCTCGGTTTTCCCGTCGGCCTTTCCTTCGGTTTTCTTTTCCGAGACAGGAGCCGCGGCATCCGCTTTATCCGCCTTCTTGGAGGCGCATCCGGTTGAAATGACCGCAAATGCCGACACAAAAACTGCCGCTAACAAAGTCTTAGATTTCATATATTAATAGCTCCTTTTAAATTCTTGGCTCGTTCCGCACATTAAATACCCCTTATTTAAGGAACTACCTAGGACTTAGGGGCCTCGTGCGAAATTTGGGTTGGCCGGGCCGGATACCAGCGGCGAATCTATTTCGACAAATTTGAAGATTTCAATTTTTTGGATGGAATCAAACGTCCGAACATCTCCGCCTTTGGCTGAGACCATCCCGATAAAAATGATGAGGAAGTATATGGAAAGGGCAATCTGGTACGTCTCGATGTCCACGTTCAACAGAACCGGCAAATCAAACATCAGAAATTTGTACATCGGGCCAATTTAACAAATTCTCGTCAAAAGTCAACACGGCTTCTTGACTTTTCCCATAAATTTGCTAGATTGTGCCGATGATTAAGTTCATGGTTACGGATTTGCCCGTTCTTCTAAATGTCGACGTCGAGACGTACCAGATAGTTTTGTCCGTATATTTCATGTTGCTGTTCGTCGGCTTCACCGCCGCCTGCTCCGTCGAAATTCAATTCCAAACGACGGTTCAGCGCATGGTTTTTTCTAAATTGTCGTTTGACAACCTTCCGCTCGTGGCGCGGTTCACCCGCCTAGAATTTTCTCTCGGGCCGTAAGTTTCTCGGTTCGACGGCCCGGCGACGCCTTTGCCCGGGCATTTCAATTTCTATGTATGCTATGATTTGCCGGTTACGTTATCTTTGGGGGCAGGTTAAATGTTTGGTTTTGGGAAATTTGGAGAATCGGTTCTTTTTAGGAGTGGCGAAGTCCGCCCCTCGCGCGGAACATCGAGTTTAAAAGGAACTCTTCTACTCGTTCTTATGGCGGCATTTTTTCTTGCCTCGTCGCTAATGGCGCACGCCGGAGGGTTTTTAAGCCCCGGCGACCTTTCGGGACTGCACGACACCACAGCCGGCGTTGAAAACTGCACAAAGTGCCACACAAAGAAAAACGGCCTTTCAAACGCCACGTGCGAGTCCTGCCACAAGGAAATTACCGCGACAGTGGCCAAGGGCACCGGACTGCACGCCGCCGTCGCCTCACAACGGTGCGTGGAGTGCCACTCCGACCACAAGGGAAAATCCTTCTCCATGGTGGAGATGGACGAAAAGAAGTTCGACCACTCCAACCTCGGTTACGACCTCGCCGGCAAGCACGCGAAAACGGACTGTGTAAAGTGTCACAAGACCCACACCAAGGCCGGCTTCCAAAGTTACCTGGGCGCGAACGGACGGACATGCCTTGGTTGCCACCCGGACAAGCACAAGGCGGAACGAGAAGACTACCTGCGAAAAATGCCACGCGGACTCCAAGCAGTCAGGAATGTTCAAAGTGCCCAAATTCGAGACCTGCTCCACCCCGATGTGCCACAACACCGGAAAATTCGGCAACGTCCACGGGGAGCAGTTCGGCCAGACGCGTTGCGACAAATGCCACGGCCTGCAGGATTTCAAAAAATCCTCCTTCAAGCACGAGGACCCGAAATATAACGGCTACAAACTAATCGGCAAACACGCCACCACGGCGTGCGCGAAATGCCACAGGCCGAACGCCGTCACCAAAGTCGCCCTTTACAAGCCGATACGCACCGCCACCTGTGAGGCCGTCGGCTGTCACGACGTGAAGGAACGGGGCTATATTCACGGCAACCAGTTCAAGGGGCTGAGGTGCGAATCCTGCCACGACGAGAAGGGATGGAAACCGGCGAAGTTCAGCCACACCGGGCCTAAGTTTATCGGCTATAAGCTTTCCGGAAAGCACGAGAAAGCCGCCTGCGAAAAATGCCATAGGCGCGACCCCGTCACAAAAATCGCGCTTTACAAGCCGATTCGCACTGCGTCTTGCGACGCGGCCGGCTGTCACGACGTAAAGGAGCGCGGCTACGTTCACGGCGACCAGTTCAAGGGTCAGAAGTGCAGTCTGTGCCACACGACAAAAGATTGGAAGTACGAAAAGAAGTTGCACGACTACACGCAGTTTAAGCTTGTCCGCTGGCACGTGAAGCTGAAATGCGACGCATGCCATAAAACCAAGGGGGTGTGGAACGACCAAAAGAGGGCGTGCGCCCCGTGCCATTACGATCCGCACCTTGGCAAATTCGCGGGAGGCGACTCCGGTTGCGAGCCGTGCCACGGCTTCTTCCGCATAAACAAACAGCGGTATAAGACGGAATTTCAGGATTTGTCGAAATTTAAAAGGGATAAAGACAAGTGAGGAGCTACAATGACTAAAAAATTATTTGTCGTGCCGGCGTTTGTGATTTTGCTGGCCCCGGCCCTGGCGTTCGCGCACGCCGGACACGAGCATGGCGAACCCGCCCCGGCGGTCGTCGAGGCGCCCAAACCCGCCGCCGCCGACCCGGCGCAGACCAGGCTTTTGCAGGAAAACGTCGCGCTAAAAAAAGAGCTGGAAAAGGAGAGACTGAACTCGGCGCGGATTATGGCGGAAAAATCCGCGGATAATTCCGCGACCAGATCCTCGTTTTTGATCACCGGCCTTCTGCTTGGCGTCGTCGGACTTGTAATTCGATACCTTCCGGGAGGGAAGGAAAAATGAGCCTTTTAGACAAGCTAAAACAGCTTGACTACCCGGTGCCGGAGCACTCGATGCGCGCGGGCTACATGCTTGGCGGGCTGGCGGGCTTTATTTTCATCCCGCTTGTCGTAAGCGGGCTTGTGATGGCGTACTACGGGTACGTCCCCTCCGCGGCACATAGAACCGCGGCGGAGATGGCCGAAACCGCCAGCCTTTCCGGCATTAGGGCGGCCCATTCGCTGGCGGCGGACGCGTTTTTAATCCTGATATTTCTCCACATGACGAGGGTGGTGCTCACCCGCTCCTACTCCGGGGCAAGAAGCAAAAACTGGCGAAGCGGAGTGGTGATTTTGGTCTTGTCCGCCCTTTTCTTCTACACAGGAACGGCGCTCAGGGTCGACCAGGCAGGGTACGAGGCCTACTCGCACTTCGAACAGTTTGTGCCGGTGAACAAAGTTTGGTTTCGCGGGTTTCACGTTATCGCCCTCCCGTTGCTTTTAATGGGAATCATCGGCGTGCACGCCATTCTGGTCAAAATAAACAAAATATCCCCGTTGGCGCCGGGACATGAGGAGGGCGTCGGCCCGCAGTCGACCTTTTTCAAACATATGCGCTACGTGATGGCCTACGGACTTATCATCATCGGCGTCATCCACGTCGCCACCGCCTACTACACCCCGCCGCTTATTGCGGCCCCGATTGTCGAGGGGGTGGAGTGGACCAAGCCGTCGTGGCCGTTTCTTTTCCTATACCCGCTTGACACCTGGGCGCTTGTCGCCGTTCCGGTCTCGGCGGTTATCGCCATGTTAATAATCCCGCTTTTTGTCAATTCCTCGAAAAAATGGGATTTTTCGCAGGGTATTTTCTTTTTGCTTGTCGCGCTTTGGGCGGGGCTGGCGTTATACGGGGCGTTTATACACTATGCGTAACTTTGGTTTCCAAACGGGGTGCATATGAATTTTGGAAAGTTTTTAATCGGGGCGTTGATTATTGCCTCGGTTCTTTCGCCGCAATTCGTCCGCGCCGAGGAGGGCGCCAACGCGGCGGCCCAGCAAAAGGACTTCGGAACTTGGGAGTCGAACGGATTTGACAAGGAAGAGGCGAAGCAGTGGAAATCCGCCGGCTTCAAGATTGAGGAGGCCAACAGGTGGAAGTTCGTAAAATACACCCTGGACGAGGCCAAGGAGTGGAAGGACGCCGGGTACTCGCTTGAGCAGGCTTTGTTGTTGACCAAAAATTACATAACACAAGGTGAGATGGCGGCTTGGAAGGCGGCCGGATTCTCGATCGCGGAGGCGATTGACCTCAAATCCTACCGGTTCAGGCCGGGAGACGCCGCCGAGTGGAGGGCAAACGGTTTTACCATCGAGGAAGCCAAGGTTCTTAAGGAAAACAGGTACGAGCCGATCGAACCGGCCGAGTGGAAGGCAAACGGTTTCACCATCGAGGAGGCCAACGAGTGGAAATTGCACCGATTCCTTCCGAAGGAGGCCAAGGAGTGGCGCGAGGACGGATTTAAGCCGGCGGAGTCCAAATCCTGGCAGGCCGTAAATTTTTCGCCCGGCGAGACAAAGGCCTATCAAGCGATGGGCATTGACCTCGTGGACGCGCAGGCTTGGAAGCTATATCTGTTCACGGTGGAAGAGGCTAGATCCTGGCACACCGCAAAAATTAACTGGTTCGACGCGACGGTCTGGAGGGCGGCAAAGTTTACCATCGAGCAATCCAAAGAATGGCTGTCACTCGGCTTTACGGTTGACGAGGCGCTGGATGCGAAGGCCAACGCGACCCCTGCCGAGGCGAAGGAATGGAAGGACAACGGTTTTAGGATGAAGGAAATTGCCGCCTGGCAAAACGCCGGATTTAAAACCGTGAAGGAGGCCAAGAAGTGGAAGGATTGGGATTATTCGCCGGCGGACGCGGCCAAGGCCTATGCCGACAACGGAAAATAGCAACCTTCCAAAGTATGCATCGCCAACTTATATAAATTGACAATCGCAAGCGGACTCTGTTACCTTTAGGACATCAATGTTCAGAAAAAATCATTCCAATCAAGGGGCTAGGCCTAAAAGCGCCTCTGGCTCAAAATGGGGACAAGGAAAACCTTCCAATCGTCCGGCCAGGGCAGTCTCGCCCAATTACAGGGTCAACATGATGCACCACAACACCACCAGCCAGGAGAAGGTTGCCCCAAGGCCTCCTTTTGTTCGCTCGGGGACAAAACCCTCCCGTCCGTCCGGTTCCTCGTACCGCCAGCCGAACCCTGCGTACAAACAACGACCCGAGGGCAGAAGACCCTCTCAGAACAATCTGGTGGCAATCAACTGGAACTTGGTGCCCCCCTTCAAGGAAAGGCTGGACGCCGAGGGAAAATCCGCCGAGGAGATAGTGAACAAGCTTGTGGCCCTCTATTTGGACGGCAAAATAGTTTTGGAGCCTTCGGCGCCTTAACCTCGCTTTACTCGCGGAGCAAAGCGGTCTAATATCACCCCATGGGGGAAACACTCCACATTTTTCCGACGCGCCTCAGAATTGAGGAAGAGGTGGCGAAAGCATCGTCCGCCTCCGGCGTCGTCTTCACCCATGCCATGCTCAGTTTCGGCGACTTCGAGGAAAAACTTCTCTCCGAATTCGTAAAACAAAAACCGTTGGGCGACGTCGCCAGATGGCTTTTTCTATTCGAGTCGGCCAAGTCCGCCTCCGCCGGGAATCCGCTTATCCACGACCTTATTGACACCGACGGGTTCGGCAGGGCGGCGGGCGAGCTAATACAGCAGATTAAACTTGGGCTTGTCGGCCGCGAGGAGCTTGAAAAGATAAGCGGGTTCGCGCCGGGCAAGGAAGGATGGTTAAAAAATTTCTTCGCCCGCTACGCCCTACTTCTAAGAAACGCGGGCGCGTTCGACTCCGCCGACGCCACAAAAATGCTTTTAAAAAAAATGGCCACGTCCAGAAAACGCCCGAAATGCCTCGAGAGGTTCTCCGAAATTAGGATCCACGGCGTGTACCACTTCACCCCGGCCCGCTTCGAGCTTATACGCCTTACCGCCAAAACAATCCCGACCATCCTCCATTTTCCGCTTCCCGACGAAAGGCGGCTGGCGTTCGATTTCGTGGAGAGGGACGTTCGTAAATTCCAAAACCTTGGGGCGGAGGCGGGACTGCTGGAGCTGGAGTTCGAAGAGGCCGAGAAAAACGACAATCCGCTTAATCTTTTTGTGGAGTCGCTCTTCTCCCAGGAAAAACGGGAAAAGATAGAACGACTTGGGGAGAGTGTGCATGTTCTCAAACATTCCGGGCGGTACCGCGAAATCGAGGAGGCGGCCGAAAAGATTTTATCAATGACCGACGGGGCGGCATACTCGGATTACTGCCTGGTTTTTCGAGACCTCGAAAAATACGGCTCAATCGTGGAGGACGTGTTTCGCAGGGCAGGCATACCGGTTTACCTAAGGCGGGGAATTCCGGCAAGGTCGAACCCATTTATAAGGGCCGTTCTCTGCGTGTTCGAGGCGCTCGAAAAAAATTTGGAGCGCGACGAGGTCAGCCGCCTAGCCTCCTCGCAATATTTTTCGTTTCTCGCGGCGGGGGTCGAGCCGCAGGATGTTGACCGGCTTCTTATGGGGGCGGGTATTATTTCCGGCTCCCGCCGGCAGTGGGGGGACAAACTTTCAAGGGTTAAATCGTCCGACAAGGCCGACAAGCATCTTTCCAAAAACATCCTTGCCTTGGTCGGGCTTCTGGAAAAACTTGGCGCCGCCTCAACGATAAAAAAATGCATGGGCGCTTTCGAGGCCGTGTTAAAACTCTTGCGCCCAAAACCGATGGACGCAACAAACCCGTATTTTTTGAGGGACGCGTTTTGCGCGGCGACGCTTGAGAAAATCATGGGCGACCTTCGCCACGCCGTGGCGAAAAGGCAGGCCGAAGGGGTAAGGTTCGGATGGAGGGACTTGCGAAGGCTCCTTTTGGACAACCTTGGAAACATGAACTCGCCAAGATGGTCAAACGCCAACCACGTCTACGCGCTTAACGTCCACGAGCTTGCCGGAAGAAGGTTTAAGACCATTTTTATCTGCGGTCTCCACGAAGGTGAGTTTCCCGCGAAAATTCAGCGCGGCTCCATTCTGACGGAGGCGGAAAAAACAGAGTTCAATAAAAAACACGCAGAGACAGTTTTGGCGGAGAAAACCGGGCTTAAGGCAGGCAGGGCCGTCTTTTCCCACCTTGGCGAGGCATGGGAGGAGGAGTCGTTCCTCTTTTACCAGTCGGCCAAGTCGGCGGAGGAAAGGCTTTTCCTTTCTTACAGCGCGACGGACTTGGAGGGAAAGGAACTAATCCCCTCCCCGTTTCTTGAGGAGATATCGTCGGCGCACCCGGACTTAATCGTCGAGGCGTCGCCCGCTGTCGCCATCGGCAAGAGCTTTGAAAGGCAGTTGGACGCGGAGGCGGTTAGGACAAAACTGCTGGGCGAACTGTTTGACCGCTCCGCAAACGTTGCCGAACTGCGCCCCCATTTTAAAAAATTTATTGGGACGCCCGGGTTTCGGCTCTCGTGCGAAAAAAGCCGAGTCGAGCGAATCCGCCAGAATTTTTATCGCGAGCACGACCCGGCAAAAAGGGCCGCCCTTTCCAACAAATTCACCGGCCGGCTGGACGCATCGCAAACCCCCGGCCTCGGCGCGTATTTTAAG
>JACQEX010000004.1 GCA_016200345.1 Nitrospinota bacterium | reverse complement strand
TCGGAGTTTGAATGGATTTTACCCAAGTCCTCCCCCTTTGAATCGGCCAGCCTGAGCCTATCCATGTCGAAAAAAGACAATGAAGTAAAGACTTGGTGTTTTGATTGAAACTTTGCCAGCAACTTTGCGACGTCTTTGGTGTTTGGATTTTTCCCCTCGGAAAAATATTCAACCAGTTCCTCGCGAAGGATTTTTGCCATGTAGTATCTTTGGTAGAAGGCGCGGTCAATTTTGTCCATCGCGTGGAACGCCTGTTCTTGAAGCTTGTCGCTGATTGCGGATTCCATGATGTCCTTGGTGGAGACGGACACGCTGTACACCACTATGGATCCTGCGACGACGATAAATCCTGAAAAAATTAGGGCGAGTTTTGTTGCGAAACGCATGTTTTTTCCGCCCCGTTTCCGGGTCAGTCGTCCCTGGAGTAAAGCTCGTCCAAAACCTCTCCTCCGCCCGCGCCAAGAATTTTGTCGGCAAGCGCGATTCCAATTTCTACGCTTTGCGCGGGTTTGCCGGCTAAAACTTTTCTATAGTAGCGGTTTCCCTCAAGGTCGCAAACCAGCCCCTCAAGGCTAAGCACACCGTCGCTCAAAGTGGCGTACCCTGCTATTGGGGCCTGGCACCCCCCCTCCAGCCTTTTTAAAAACGCGCGTTCTGCCTCAACGCAGTACGATGTGGCCTGGTGATGGAGTTTGTTCGCCGCAGAAAACGTGGCGGAATCTCCGGTCCGAGTCTCGATTGCGAGCGCCCCCTGGCCAACCGCTGGCAGGCTTAACGATGGGGGGAGGATTTCCGTTATATGTTCGCCGAATCCCAGCCTGTTCATTCCGGCGGCGGCCAGTATTACGGCGTCTAGCCCGTCGTTTTTTAATCTTGCCATCCGGCTTTGAACGTTGCCGCGCACGTCTATTATTTGGAAGTCCGGCCTAATTTTTTTTAATTGGGCGCGTCTTCTGAGCGAACTCGTGCCAATTTTCGCATCGCGCGGCAGGTCGGAAAACTTTTTCCCGCCCGACACCAGCGCGTCAAAAGGGTTTTCTCGCTCGGTAATTATCCTGACCTCAAGCCCTTCCGGGGCCTTCGTCGGCACGTCCTTCATGCTGTGCACCGCCATGTCAACGTCGTTCCTTAGAAGCGCCTCCTCGATTTCCTTTGTGAAAAGGCCTTTGCCGCCGACCTTTGCGAGAGGCACGTCCAATATTTTATCCCCGGAGGTTTTAATCTTTACAATCTCCACGGAGGAAACGTCGGGATTTTTTAGAAGTTCCGAGCGAACCCATTCCGCCTGCCACAGAGCCAACGGCGAGGACCTCGTTCCGATTCTAAGTCGCAGTTCCATTTATTCTATGTTGAAGAGGTTTTTTACGGCCTCTGTTATGGTTTTGCGGTGGTGGGGATCGTTCCCCGGCGCGGTCTGTTTTTTAAGGTGTAGCGTCGGGTCGTGCAAAATTTTATTAATTATGGACGAGGCCATGATGGAAACGGCCTCTTTTTGCCGCTCGTCCAGTCCGGCCCGCGAGAAGGTCTTGCTTAGCTCGCGTTCCTTAATTTCCTCCGCTTTTTTTCGTATCGCCACTATCATCGGCTCCATCTCAAGCTGTTCGAGCCAGACGGTGAATCTGCCGACCTCCTCCTTAATCATCTTCAGCGCGCGTTCCGCCTCCTTCTCCCGTTCAATCCTGTTGCTGGCCACGACCTTGGAAAGGTCGTCTATGTCGTAAAGGAAGACGTTTTCAAGTTCGTTGGTGGAAGGCTCTATATCGCGCGGAACCGCGATGTCTATCAAAAATATTGGTTTGCCGTGTCGCATTTTCATGGCCTTTTCCACTTGTGCGCGTTTTATGACGTAGTGCGGGGCGGCGGTGGAGCTTATCACTATGTCTGTTTCGGCCAACTGCTCTATGAATCTGTCGAATTCCACGGCGCTCCCGCCAAGCTCGCGAGCGAGTTGCACGGCCCTGCCGTGGTTGTGGTTGGAGACCAATATGGTTTTTACGCCCTGGTTTAGCAGGTGCTTTCCGGCGAGTTGGATCATCTCGCCCGCACCGATTAAAAGCACCGATCGTCCCTCCAGCCTGCCAAATATTCGCTCCGCCAACTCGACCGCGGCGTATGAAATTGAGACGGCGTTTTCCGCGATGCTCGTTTCGGAGCGAATTTTTTTTGCCACGAAAAAGGCCTTTTCAAAAAGCTGGTTTAGTATTTTGCCGGTGGCCTTTACTTTACGGGCGTTTTGATAGGCGTCCTTCACCTGGCCAAGAATTTGCGGCTCGCCTATGACCATGGAGTCCAGCGAGGACGATACCTTAAAGAGGTGTTCCACTGCGTCCTCGAAAGTGTACGTGTAGAAATAAGGCTCCAAAATTCCCTGTTCGACCTCGTGGTATCTGTAGATGAACTTTTTAAGCGCCTCTATTCCCGCCTCTGTTTCCTCGACGTGCGCGTAAATTTCGACCCTGTTGCAGGTTGAGAGGATGACCTTTTCGTCGACTTCCTTTATGCTCGCGAAGATTTGTTCGGCGGCATCCTGGAGATGTTTTTGGTTGAAGGCGATTTTTTCACGCACCTCCACCGGTGCGGTGTTGTGGTTGAGTCCTAGCACTACAAGGGCCATGCGGGTATTTTACACCATCACGCGTGATATATAAAAACCGGTCAACCGACCAAGGCCGAAAAGGATTCGTCCACCGCCTTTATCGTGGCGTCAATGTCCTTGTTATTGTGGGCAAGCGACATGAATCCGGCCTCGAATTGGGACGGGGCGATATAAATCCCCCTGTCCAGCATAAGGGCGAAGAACTTGGCGAATTTCTTTACGTCGCTGGTCTTCGCCGAGGCGTAGTCGTACACTTTTGACTCGGTGAAAAAAGCGGAGAACATGGAGCCGACCCTGTTTTGGCATATCTTTACGCCATGCCGTTCGGCGGCAGATTTAATCCCATCGGTGAGCCGCTTTGATTTTTCCTCCAACGATTCGTAGACTCCCGGTTCGCGAAGAATTTTAAGGGCGGCAATTCCGGCGGCCATTGCCAGCGGGTTGCCGCTAAGTGTGCCCGCCTGGTAAACCGGCCCTTCAGGCGCGATTTTAGACATAATTTCTTTTTTACCGCCGTAACATCCCACGGGTAGGCCTCCGCCGATTATTTTGCCAAGCGTCGTGAGGTCGGGGGGCACGCCATAAAGTTTTTGCGCGCCGCCGTAAGAAACGCGAAAGCCGGTTATGACCTCGTCGAATATCAAGAGTGCGCCGTGCTTGTCGCATAATTGTCGAAGTCCGCGTAAAAAGCCGTCCGCCGGCACGAAGACGCCCATGTTGCCTGCCACCGGCTCCAAAATCACGCACGCGACTTTATTTTTTCGCGCGTTGAACAGTGCCTCGACGCTTTCGAGGTCGTTGTAGGTCGCGGTAAGGGTGTGCCCCGCAAGTTCGGAGGGGACTCCTGGAGAATCTGGAAGGCCGAGGGTTTCCACCCCGGAGCCGGCCTTAACAAGCATTGAGTCGGTGTGCCCGTGGTAGCAACCCTCGAATTTGATTATGTCGTCTCTGCCGGTAAACCCGCGGGCAAGCCTAAGCGCGCTCATTACCGCCTCGGTGCCGGAGCTTACCATGCGCACCATCTCCGCGGACGGCACGGCGTTTATAACCATTTCGGCAAGTTCTATCTCGCGCTCGTGAGGCGCTCCGAAGCTTGTGCCGTCTTTTGCGGCCTCGTAGATGGCGTTCAAAATTCTCTCGTCGGCGTGGCCCGTAATCATCGGGCCCCAACTGCCAACGTAATCAATGTAAGTTTTTCCCGAGACGTCGGTGATTGTGTCGCCCTTTGCGCTTTTTATGAACAATGGTTCCATTCCGACCGATTTAAACGCGCGGACTGGGCTGTTTACACCGCCGGGCATTAACGTTTTTGCCTTAGCGAAGAGGGTTTTGGAGTCGGTCACTTTATATATTTGCCGATAATCGGCTTTAGGTTTTTCTTTGTCTTGGTCGGAATTTTTGTCGGATCGGTCATAATCGTGTTGGCAAGCATTTTATGGCAACCGGCGGGGCACACGCCGTCCCCGATGTCGCGCACCGCCTCCATGATGATTTTTTGCGACATGGCCACGTTTTTCTTGATAACCTCCAAAATGGCGGAGGTGCTTACCTCTTCTTCCTCCTCGTACCAGCAGTCGTAGTCCGTGGAGAGGGCTATGGTCGCATAGCAAATTTCCGCCTCGCGGGCCAGTTTGGCCTCGTTTAGGTTCGTCATTCCTATTACGGACGCGCCCCATGATCGGTAGAGGTTCGATTCCGCCCGGGTTGAGAACTGCGGGCCCTCCATGTTTACGTATGTGCCGCCGGTGTGAACGACGGCGCCGGCGCGCTGGGCGGCGGCGGAGGTTGTCTTAAGGAGGTCTTTGCAGATTGGGTCAGCGAAAGAGACGTGCGCCACAACGCCGTTTCCGAAGAAAGTGGAGTTTCGGGCGAAGGTGCGGTCTATAAATTGGTCCGGGAAGACGATGTGTCCCGGATGAATCTCTTTTTTGAGCGAGCCGACGGCGGATACGGAGAGGATTCTTTTCACCCCAAGTTTCTTAAAGCCGAAGATATTCGCGCGGAAGTTCAACTCGGACGGAAGTATCCTGTGCCCTTTTCCATGGCGCGGCAGGAAGATGACGTCCTTGCCGTTGAGGTTGCCGAACACGTAACTGTCCGACGGGGCTCCGAAAGGCGTTTTAATTTTTTGAGTTTTAAGAACGCGCAGTTCCTTCATGCCGTACAGGCCGCTACCGCCGATGACTCCAAGCGCCATTTTAAACGCCGCCGACTACGGTTGCTTGCCTTGGGCTTCGAACCCGCCCAGCTTTTTTTCCACCTCTCCGAGCAGATAGCGCAGTTCGGTAATCTGTTCGGAGGCCTTGTCTATCGTCTTTTCCTCGGTGGCAAGAACCTTGAGCTTCGTCCGAATGTCCTCGGCCATTATGTTAAGGTCGTTCAACCTCTGTTCCGTGTGGCTGATTAACGCCATGCGCGAGTTCAGAGAGTCCATCTTTCGGTCTATTTCTTCCATGACGGTCGAAAGCGACTTTGCCTTAACCTCGGCGTCCTTGAAACTTTCTTGGTGTTTCACTATTTTTCGCTCTTGAAGGCGGAGTTCCTCCACGGAGGCGGACACCATCGCGATTTCCTCTCGAACCTTTCTAATTGTCGGCTCTTCCCTCGAAATGTGTTCCATCTGCTGGTTTACCCTTGCGATGGAGCCGCTAAGCAGATTGATTTGTTTTTCGATTTCCAACAGATAGTTTTCCTTTTCCGCTATGCCGTCGAATCGTTTGATTATTTCGTCCGTGCTCCCTTTTAGCGAGGAGATCACCCCTTCTATCGAGGCCAGACGCGAGTTTTTGTCGCCAAGCGACGCAAGATGCCCCTCGAGGTTTTCCAACGCCGGGGCAAGCTCCTCCTTGGCGGAGTGGATTTTTTCCAAAAGTTTGTTGCCTTCGTTAAGGTCGGCCAGCTTGTTGTTTAAGGAATCCTCGGAGGATTGTAGCCGCGCCCCCTGCGCTTGCAACCTCCGCTCCAGCGCGTCCATCGCGTTTTTCTCGCGGGCCAGGTCGAGAATTTTGTTTTCCGCCGTGAGGATGACGTCGTTAAGCCCGTTGATTTTTTTGTCCAAGTCCTCGACGAAGGCCATCTTTTTGCCGACGGTCTCTATTTTTAAGGACACGTCCTCCAGATTGTAGTCCAGGCCGTCTATCTTCTTTTCCAGTTTTTCCACCAAGCCCTTGCGCTGTAGCTGGTTTTCCATTTTCACGTCCAGATTTATAACCATCGAGGAGATGTCGTTCACCTTTTTCTCCACGTGGTCTATCATGTGGCGCCTTGCGTTGATGTCGTTAATTTGCGAGTTGAGTACGGCGTTCATCTCGGCGATTTTTTTGAGTTTTACCTCCACGTCCTCGCTGATTTTCAGGTCTTCGCGGAATAATTGTAGCTTGGCCTCGAAGCCCTCGGCCTCGCGTTGAAACCGGCCCATCTTTTCGCGGAACCCGTCCACCGTGGCCATCTCCTCCCTCAAATCCCTCATCTTGGACTCGACGGTTTCGGTGAGCAGGGCGTTTATCCTGTTAATCTTTTCCTCTGTCGCGGCCACGGCTTTTTTGTCCTCGGCCACGCGGGCTATGTTTACCTCCACCGAGGAATTCATTTCCTCCAGCGTTTTCAACCTTGCCGCAACCCGGTTTATCACTTCCTGTTTCGAGAGGAGGTTGTTTGTTTCGACTCTCAGCTCGTTTATATTCTTCGATACCTGGCCGACCTCCCTGCCAATCTGCCCCACGGTTGCGTTTTGCCTAAGAAGTTCCTCGGAATCGGTTTGGAGTTTTTTTAGAATCTTCTCCATTTTTCCGATTTCCTGGGATTGGTTTTCCATCTCTATTTTTTGTTTTTGGAGGTAGGCGATTTTTTCCTCCATGTCCTTCGAAATCTGGGAAAGTCGCATAATCTGCTCGTCGGAGGTCTTTACAAGCCCCTTGAAGGTCTCTATCTCCCTCGTCCTGTCCGACGTTTTTTCCAGCATGTCCTCAAGGCGCAATATGCCCTTTTCAGACTGTTTTATAAGCTTGTTTTCCTCGCCGAGGCGTTTGATTTTTGTTTCCATGTCCCAAATAAGGACGTTCAGTTTGCCTGCCTCCTCGTTGGCCTTTTCCACAAGCAGGCGCTGTTGACCGAGGCTTTTTATCTTGCTTTTTACGTGCTCTGTCAAAAGGGAGACCTCGTCCACCGCCATGCGGTTTTCGTTCAAGGCGCCTTTTGCTGACTCCACGCCGGAGGTAACCTCCTTGACCCTTATCTCCATGTTGCGGAGTTCCTCGAACTTGCCCGCCATCCTGTCGCCAAATTCCTTAAAGAAGGGGATTTTCTCCTCGAAATTTCGCATCGCGTAAACTTGTTGGGAGACCTTGTCCATGTTGTTTTGCACGTACTCGACCAGCGTGTTGAGGCTTCTTCTTTGCGAATCGGCCTCTCTTACGGCCGTTTCCAGCCTGGCAATGTCCTCGCGTGTCAGCGCGGCCTGCCCCGCCCGACCCTTAATCTCTTCGGCGCTCATTTTCCCTAATCCTCCTCAGCCCTAAATAAATTATTTCTTAAAAATCCTTGAAGTCGTCGTCGAAAGGAATGACCTCTTCCGCCTTCACGTTTTTAGCCGCCGGTTTTGGGGCCGGAGCAGACTCATGTTTTGGAGCCGCTGGCCTGGGCGCCGGGAGCCCCTTCGGCCTTGCCAAAGGTTGTCGCGCCCTAGCGGTGGCGACGGGCGCGGCTTTTCTGATTGGTGTGGGAGTTTTTCTTACCGGGGACGGGGCGGCGTGCGAGGTGTGCTCGTGGCCTCCGCCGAAAATAATGCCCGCCAAGTCGTTCACCAAACCGTTCAATACCTCTGCCTGCGCCGAAAGCTCCTCGCTTCCGGAGGCCGCCTCTTCCGCGTTGGCCGCGTTTTGCTGTGTCACGCTGTCCATCTGCGTCACCGCCTTGTTTATCTGCTCGATTCCCTGCGATTGCTCGACCGAGGCCGCGGCAACCTCGGCGGCAAGGTCGCCCGCCTTTTTAATCCTGTCCGCTATCTCGTCAAGTGATTTTGCAACCCTGCTGGTAATCTCGGTGCCGCCGTCCGCCTTCGACACGGCGTTTTGAATCAGACCGGCAATGTCTTTCGATGCGGAAGCGGCGCGTTGCGCCAAGTTTCTAACTTCTTCGGCCACGACGGCAAACCCTTTGCCGTGTTCTCCGGCGCGCGCCGCCTCGACCGCCGCATTAAGCGCAAGCAGGTTGGTTTGGAAAGCAATCTCTTCTATCACCTTTATTATTTTTGCTATGTCGTCGGAGGCTCTCTTTATCTCGCTCATCGCGACGGTCATTTCTTTCATCTCGGAGACGCCGCCGTCAACCACCCGTTTGCTGTCCGCCATGAGGTTGTTCACCGTGTTGGAGTTGTCGGAGTTGTGCTTGGTCATGGAGGAAATTTCCTCTAGCGAGGACGACGTTTCCTCGATCGAAGCCGCCTGTTCGCTTGCCCCTTCCGCCATCTGCTGGCTGGTGGAGGAGAGCCGGCCCGAGGCGGACGACACCTGGTCGGAACCGGATGTCAGCCCGTCCATAACCCTGCCGATGCCGCCCGTAACAGAGCGGAGAATCACAATGGCCAGACCCATTCCCGCCAAAATACCGATAATCGCGGACAAGGAAACAATCATTTTTGTCTGCGAATAGGCCGCCTCGGCCTCGGCCCTGGCCGACTCTTTCTGTTCCTTCAGCATCGCGATGATTTTTTGCAGGGTTTCCATGCCCGCCACGATTAATTTTTTGTTTTCGTCGAGTGAGACGTGGATGGTCTTCATAAATTCTTCGCGCATTTTTTGCGCCTTCGGGGATTCGTCTTTAGAGGCAACCGTGATTATGTCGAAACCGCTTGCCAAAGTGAAAACTTTTTTGGAGTTCTCGTAGTAGGCGTCGGCATCTGTCGAGAACTCATCCCACAATTTCTTATCTTTTTCGGAGGAGACGGCCTTCACCTTGTCCCGCTTCTCGCGTAAATCCGCATAACCTTTCTCGCGAGCTTTAATCCAATAGTCGTTGTTGGCGGGATTGTATTCTATGATGATGTTCTTTTCCGCCCTGACCATCCCCATGAAGTCGTTGGAAATGTCGAGCGCGTAGGACATTTTCTCCGCAATCACCGAGTTGTATTCCACCTTGTCGTATATCGTCGACATTTTATTTATCGAAACAACCGATATTAATATCGAAACGGCGATTAGTATCGCGAAGACAACGGACATTTTTCCCGAAAGACCCAAGTTTTTCATATTCTAAAAATCCCCCTCAAAAGCGTAAATCACGCATATTTTAAAAATTCCTTATTCGCACGAATAAGCATAAACCGACAACGCCCGGATTCTACCACATTTTTTTGATAAATGGCCTAATGCGGGGAAGATAAAAAAGGGCGAGGAAGGGGTTCAAAACTCGGATTCTTATTTATGAATTCCGGTTTTCTTAATTGCTTCCAAGATTTTCAACGCCTGGTGATGCTCCGCCACGTCGTGGACGCGTATGATGGCCGCTCCCTTGAGGGCGCAATAAACATGGGCTGATATGGATCCGCCAAGCCTGTGGTTCACATCCGCGCCCGTAACATCTTTGATAAACCTTTTTCTTGAGGCCCCAATCATGACTGGAAATCCCAATTTAACAATATGTTCCAGCCCGATAAAAATGGCTAGGTTGTGTGCCAGGGTTTTGCCGAATCCTATGCCGGGGTCAATGATTATTTTCTCCACCCCGTTTTTCCTTAGAAATTTTGCACGGCTTGCAAGATAACCGGCGACCTCTTTTACGACGTCGCGATATCGAGGTTTGTTTTGCATCGTCTTTGGGGTTCCTCTCATGTGCATCACGACCACCGGAACGTTGTATTTTGCCGCCACCTTGACCAAAGCCGGGTTTGTAAAACCAGTGATGTCGTTAATCATGTCGGCGCCCGCCAAGATTGCGGTTCGGGCGGTAAGCGGGTTTTTGGTGTCTATCGAAATAGGCACCCGTGATTTTTTTCGGATGGCCTCTATCACCGGTAGCACGCGCCAAATCTCCGTTTTTACGGGAATGGCTTTCGCCCCCGGGCGCGAGGATTCGCCGCCGACGTCAATTATATCCGCGCCGTCTTGTTCCATTTTTAATGCGCGGGCCAGGGCTTTTTTCGGGGTGGAAAAATCTCCGCCGTCGCTGAAGGAATCCGGCGTTACGTTCAAAACTCCCGCTATGAGAGCACTGCCATGTTTTAACGTCGCGCCACTGATTTTGAAACTTTTAAACACCGTCTTCACGTTCGGGGAAGGCGGGAACGTACGGAATTGTCACCGTGAATTTTGTCCCCACCCCGACTTTTGACTCAAAGCCTATTGTTCCGTTCATTGCGTGGACAAGTTTTCGGGCGAGGGAAAGCCCCAATCCAAGCCCTCCTTGGGTCCTGCTGAAAGAGCCGTCCAACTGCCTAAAAACGTCGAATACGTTTTCCTTGTCATTTTCGTCAATTCCAAGCCCTTGGTCTTTCACGCTGAAATAAACAGACCCGTCACCCATTTCGGCCACGACCTCAATTTCCCCCTCGTTGCTGAATTTTATGGCGTTGTCCACCAGCACTTCCAATATTTTTTCCAGTTTTCTTCCGTCCCCCATCATTACGATGTCTTGTTTTAGAAAGTCCGCCGTGTTGCATTTGAGGCGGATGTCCTTGTCCCTCGCGGGTTTTGACTGGGATCTTTCCAGGGAATCCATCAGCAAATACACGGAAACCGGCTGGCTTTCCAGCCTCCCTTTGCCGGAGTCCATCCTGCTAAAGTCAATGAGGTCGTTTATTATCACGTTTAGCTTATGTCCCTGCTCCATGACGACGCCGTTGCATTTGATGGATTCCTGCGTCAACAGCATGGCGGCCTCGGCCAACTCGGCTATCTCCGTGTCGGCCCCGGCATCGTCGGAGTCCGTAAGCTTCCGAGCGAGCATTATTATTCGCGAGAGGCGGTTGGAGATTTCCTTGTCCTTGTCGTTGGCTATGTGTGAATAGCCCAACACGGAGGTCAGGGGAGTGTTTAGCTCGTGGGAAACGTTCGAAATGAATTCTGATTTTAGCCTGCTTGCCTCGTCTGATTTTTTTCTTTCGCGGTGGGCCTCCGCAAGGGCTATCTCAATGCGCGCCATAAGCTCCTGTTGCTGGTTTTCAAGTCGTTTTCGCTCGGTTATGTCCCTGTGCGTGGCGTAAACATACGGTTTTCCGTTTATTGACATCATTTTTACCAAGACCTCGACGCTAAGCGTCGTTCTGTCCTTTCGAATGTGTTCGGACTCGAATTTTACCGTCTTTCCGGATTGAATGGTCTCTGTGAGCTCTTTTATTAAATGCCGAAAATTTTCGCCGATAATGGTGGAGATCGGCTTTCCCAAAAGTTCCTGGCGCGTGTAGCCGAGTTTTTCGTACGCGGAATCGCTGGCGTCCGTTATCACAAAAGGGCCCTCCGAGGCCGGTTCCAACATGAGTATGTAGTCGGAGGATTGCTGGAATATCTGCCTGTACCGCTCCCGATTTTCATCAATAATCCCGGAGACCTCGACGACGTATTTTTCATGTTCGCGAATTTGTCCAAGCGTGAAGACGATGATTGCGACGATGATGAACGAGACGACCAGCGCAGTAACGGCCCCCGTAAAAAGATAATCCCACGTCACTTCCCCTTTAAGCGCCAGTTCGACGGACGAGACAATAAGCAGGGTTAAAACTTCGGAGACTACGACACAGGCGACGACTATCGCCCATGGATTTAGGGTTCGGATTTTGACGATGATTTTTTCAATCATACGTTAAGGATACTACTACAGTAAGGGCCGAAAAAGAAAAATTCGGGGTGTCGCGGGGGTCGGTTAGGGGGTGGCCGAGGCGGTGTTTCCCGTTCCCGTGGCATACACCACAAAGGAATATTGCGACCCGGTGGCGAGTCCCGTGACCGTATAACTTGTTCCGGAAGTTGCGGTGTAGGAACCTGTGGGGCTTGCAATATTAACGCTCGAGCCGATGCTCCAATAGATTGTGTAGGACGTCGCCCCCGATACCGCCGTCCAAGAAACAAGCACGGAAGTGGCGCTCGCCCTGGTTGCCGTAACACTGCTTATCTGGAAGCCCGACGAGGCGCTTAAAGTCGTTGCGGAGACCTGGCCCGACTGGGTGCTTTCGCTACCGTTCGTCACCGCAGTAACAACAAAATAATAGGTTGCCCCGGCGGACAGCCCGGTAACCGTGTACCAGTTCGTGGTGGAGGATGTCGTATAAACCCCGGTGTTTTGGCTGTAGTTTGACGAGGTCAATCCGTTTGGAAGTTTGGACGTGGAATAATAAACGTTGTAGGCGGTCGCGCCGCTGACGGCGCCCCATGTGAGCGACACTTGTCCGTTGCCGCCGGTGGCCGTCAACGGGTTGGTGGAACTGGTTGAGCTTTTTCCGCAGGCGGAGGCCAAGATGAGCGTAAAGAGCGCAAGGTTTCCAATAAGCCGGCTCATTTACATTCCGGACGGGCTGTTAAATTCATTGGGAGATAATACACTCAAATCCTCGAAATGGGTAGGCGGATAAGTTACGTTTCGAAAAGCCTAAGATGGTATGATTGTGGCGGATATGGCGAAGCATGACGAACTTTTTGAAATTCTGCGCTCCGTTCTTTCCCACCCCCTGACCGAGCCGGAGATACGGCGCTCGGTGCCCAAAAAATTCCGCGCCGGACTGGACAGGAGGCTTTCGGAATTTGAAAAAAGCGGGGAGATAATCCAGATTCGTTACGGCAGGTACGGTCTGGCGGAGCATATGAACCTCGTTACGGGCAAGGTTCAAGGGCATGCCGACGGGTTTGGTTTTGTGATTCCGGAGACGGAGGGGCAAAAGGACGTTTACATCGGCCCCCAAAATTTTAGGGAGGCGATGCACGGAGACCGCGTGGTCTGCCGGATAGAGGGGCATAGGCGAGACGGCAAACCGGAGGGGCGCGTTATTCGCGTTCTGGCAAGGGCCGTAAAGACCGTCACGGGCATTTACCAAAGCAGGGGTAGGGGGGGAGTCATAGTGCCGGCCCAAAAAAGGGTGGTGCAGGATTTTCTCGTCCCCCCGGGCAAATCAATGCAGGCAAAAAGCGGCGAGGTCGTCGTAGGCTCCATAGTTCAATATCCCGACGCTCATCAAACGGCGGAGGCGGTGGTAATCGAAAAACTTGGCTACCCAGACGACCCGGTTGCGGAAAGGCGGGTAATCATACGGCAGTACGAGTTGGAGGAGGAGTTCCCGCCCGCGGTTTTAAAAATGGCCGACAAAATAGCCGAGCCCGCCGATAGGGACTGCAAGGGGCGGCTTGACCTTCGGGGCGAATGGGTGGTGACGATAGACGGTGAGGACGCGAAGGATTTTGACGACGCCATCTCGATAAAATCCGTGCCGTACGGCTGGGAGCTTGGGGTGCACATAGCCGACGTGTCCAACTACGTGTCGCCGGACACGGCGCTGGATTTGGCGGCCTACCAGCGCGGAACGTCCACCTACTTTCCCGGCTTTGTTCTTCCGATGTTGCCTTTTAACCTTTCCAACAACGTGTGCTCCCTGAAGCCTCACGTGGATAGGCTGACGCTTTCCGCGATAATGACGCTAAACGCATCGGCCGAGGTAACCGGGTATCGTTTTACCCCGTCGGTCATAAATAGCGCGCATAGAATGACCTATACGGCAGTCGCCGAGATTTTGGCAAATCCCGCGGTCGCGCCGGACAAGGCGTCGGCGGACAACCTTGTTCTGATGAACGGTTTGGCGAAGAAAATTTTTCACAACAGAGTCAGGGCCGGCGGTTTGGACTTTGAACTGCCAGAGTCAAAAATCATCATCGGCGCGAAGGGGGAGCCGGAAAAAATAATCCGTTCCGACAGGAACGACGCGCACCGGCTGATAGAGGAGTTCATGCTTTCCGCCAACAGATGCGCCGCCAATTTTCTTGCCGACGAGCCTTCCCTGTACAGGATACATCCCTCCCCGGATCCGGTCGCGGTGGCGGAGTTTTTTGAGTTTGCCGGACGCCTGGGGTACGTCACTTCCGAAAGGCTCGAATTAAAATATCGCCTACAGGAGTTGTTGAAGCTGGCACACGGCCACCCGGATGAAAAACTGATAAATTTTATAATGTTGCGCCACATGAAACAGGCGGGCTACAGCCCCAACAACATAGGCCATTTTGGCCTGGCCTTTGCCGAATACACTCATTTCACGTCCCCCATACGCCGGTACCCGGACCTCATAGTCCACAGGCTTATAAAGGAAAAGCTAAAAGGCGCGCCACGTTATTTGGATTTGGAGGGCCTGTCCGAGGCCGGAAGGCATTGTAGCGAGAGGGAGCGCGTTTCGGAGAAGGCGGAAAGGGACGTAACCTCCATGCTAAAGGTCCGGTACATGGCCGGGCGCGAGGGGGAGGAGTTCGACGGCGTCATCACCGGAGTTACCGCGTTCGGCATATTTGTGGAGATGACCGATGTTTTTGTGGAGGGGTTGGTTCGGCTTACCGACATGCACGACGACTATTACGACTACCGCGACAAAGAGCACATGCTTGTGGGAAAAAGGCGCGGAAAAATTTTTAGGCTTGGCGGGGCGATGAGGGTAAGGCTGAAGCACGTTGACATCCTGAAAAAGGAAATAACGCTGGAGCCGGCCTCCGAGAAGCCGGGGGCGTTTCGCGGGAAAAGAGGCGAAAAAGGCGGCGAAAACAAAGGCAAAAAATTCGACAAAAATCGGGGCAAGGGCGGAAGTGGAAAGGGAAAGAATTTTAAAAATAGGTCTCGACGAGTTATATAAAAAATTCGACCGAAGCATGATTTCGCCGGATCCGTTGGAGTGCGTTCCGACCAAGGGGGCGTTCAAAGACGTCGAGCTATCGGCGTTTCTGGCCGCGGTTTTCGCCTACGGAAGGGCCGACCTGATAGTGCGCAACGTCCGCCTGATTCTTGGCGAGATGGGTAGGCATCCGCACAAAACCCTTGCGACCGGCGCGTATCGCGGGATGTTCCGCGGGTTCAAATACCGGTTCCACAAACGGCCCGACCTGTTGTGGCTTTTGGACCGCCTAAAAGGTATTTACGAAAAACACGGCACGTTGGAGAACGCCTTTTGTTCCGTTGGCGAGACGCAGGCGGAGAGGCTCGCCGGCTTTTGCGCGCTTTTTAGAAAAAAGGGGGAACAGCTTTCTCAGGCCAAAAACTTTTTGGTCACGTCCCCGGACAGCGGCGCGGCCTGCAAACGGATAAACCTTTTTTTGCGCTGGATGGTTCGGAAGGACTCGGTGGATTTGGGGCTGTGGAAAAAAATAAGGCCGTCGGAGCTTATCATTCCGTTGGACGTGCATGTGAACCGCATCGCGGGGCGGCTTTCGCTCGTAAATCCAAAGGGGGCGGGCGATTTTAAAAAGGCCTTGGCGCTCACGGAAAAACTTAGGGAGTTCGACCCAAATGACCCGGTCAAATACGATTTTGCAATCTGTTCGCTGGGCAAGCTTGGGCATTGCGCTAAGAAGCCGGATTTGGAATCGTGCGACTCCTGCGTCTTTTCCGGCCTCTGCTCCAAGCAATAATTGCTCGCTTGAAGAACGTTGGAACTCACCACGAAAAACACAAAAAGGCACGAAAAATAAGGGAGAAGGCTTTATAAAAATAAAGACAAACCCTTTCGTGTTCCTTCGTGCTTTTCGTGGTTTATTCAGTTCCCTTCTCCAGCTTGGCGGTTGTTCCCCGTTTCGTGGTTAAATACAGGCATGAAGAAAAACAACGAGGCGAGGCTTTTCGGCGCCCACATGCCGATAGGCGGCGGTGTGGAAAACGCTCCGCTTAGCGGCAAAAAAACCGGGTGCGCCGTGATGCAGATATTCACAAAAAACTCCAACCAGTGGAAGGCGAAGAATCTTGAGCCGTCGTCGGTGGAAAAATATTTAAAAAATCTGGGGGAGTCCGGCATCAAGGCCGTTGCAAGCCACGACTCCTACCTGATTAATCTAGGCTCGCCAAACCCGGTGCTACGGGAGAAATCTTTGGCCGCGTTTATTGATGAAATTGAACGCGCGGCGCTTTTAAAAATTCCATTTCTGGTTTTTCATCCCGGTTCCCACCTAGGTTCCGGCGAGGAGGCCGGGCTGGACGCGGTGGCGGAGTGCATGAACAAGGCGATTTCAGCCACCAAGAAACATCCCGACGTGATGCTTGTCATAGAGACGACCGCGGGGCAGGGAACCAACCTGGGTTATAAGTTCGAACATATCGCCCGTCTGATTGACGGGGTGAAGGACCAAGGCAGGGTCGGCGTGTGCCTAGACACTTGCCATGTGTTTGCCGCCGGTTATGACATTAGAACCGAGGCGGGTTACAAAAAAACGTTTGCCGAGTTTGACCGCATCATTGGTTTGGACAAGCTGGTTTTTTTTCACGTCAACGACTCAAAAAAAGACTTTGGCTCCCGCGTGGACAGGCACGAGCACATCGGCAAGGGATTCATAGGCGAAAAGGCTTTTGAGTTGCTGGTGAACGACAAAAGATTTTTTAAAATTCCGATGGCTCTGGAAACCCCGAAGGAGGCCGATTTGAAGGAAGACGTCGAAAATCTCGCGACGCTTCGCAGATTGGCGGGAATTTCATAAACCGGTTGACTTTTTAATTTTCTTTTTTCGTATCTTGGTTTTCAAAAAAAGAATTCGGGTTTCGCTTATTTTTCCCGTGTTACCCTAGTGTTTGTTGGGGTGGTGTTCGGCGTCAAAAGGAGTGTGGTCTTTTGAGCCAAAATAATTAGGAGGTTGGTCATGGCGGAAAGATACAGGATAATGGCGCGTGTTCCCAAAGGGCAGGGCGACCTGCCGGAAATAGTATTGGGCAAAACGACCCCGAACCAAGTTTACTCCTGCAACGACCCCGACGTGCAGTGGTATAAGGACAACGTCCCGTGCAGGAACGCCTGTCCCGCCCAAACGCGCATCCCGGAATATATCGACGCATCGGCGCGAGGTGACTACGAAAAAAGCTACGAGATAAACCTAACGGATAACGTCCTGCCCCACGTTCTTGGCCGTGTTTGCGCGCATCCGTGCGAATCGGCCTGCAGGCACGGATTTGAAGGCATGGGCGAGCCGGTCTCCATCTGCTGGCTTAAACGCTCCGGCGCAGATTTAAAAACGAAATCGCCAAAAGTATCAGTGGCGCCCTCCACCGGCAAAAAGGTGGCCGTCATTGGTTCGGGGCCAGCCGGACTTACCGTTGCGTTCGACATGGCCAAGTGGGGCCACAAGGTCACGATTTTCGAGGGGTATCCCAAGGCGGGAGGAATGCTTACTTACGGAATACCCAAATTCAGACTGCCCGAAGACGTGGTCGCCGAAGAGATAGACAGAATTTTAGATCTCGGCGTAATCCTCAAAACCGGCAGGTGGGTTGGCAAGGACATCACCCTCGAAGAGCTTGCCAAAGACTTCGACGCGGTCGTTATGGCCGCCGGAAACTCGTCGCCGCTGAAACTGAACATTCCGGGCGAGGACGCAAAAGGCGTTTCGCACGGCTTGGATTTTATGGGAAAAGTGAACAAGGGCGAGACCGCTTCCGTCGGCGAAACGGTGGTTGTGCTTGGCGGCGGATACACGGCGATGGACTGCGCCCGTTCCGCTTACAGGCTGGGGGCCAAAAAAGTGATGGTGGTTTACCGACGCTCCAGAAACGAGTTCAAGGTGGACGAAAGGGAGATGCGCGAAACGGCAATGGAGGGGATTGAGTTCGAATACCTCCTTTCCCCAAAGGAGATTTTGAAGGGGTCGGACGGGGCGGTGCATGCGGTTGTGTTCGCCAGAATGCGCCTTGGCGAACCGGGAAAAGACGGCAGACGCTCGGTTGTGGAAATTCCCAATTCGACCACGACAATAAAATGCGACCAAGTTTTGGCCGCAATCGGCCAGTCGGCGGAGTCCCCCTTCGGCGGAGATTTTACGATAGGGGACGATTTCGCCACGCAGATTAAAAAAGTGTTTGCCACCGGCGATTACGTTACCGGCCCGCGGGACATCATTAGCGCCGTGGGGCTGGCGCACAAAACGGCGCGTTCGGTGGATAAGTTTTTAACCGGGAAGAACAGGCACGGCGAGGCGGTTCGAGAGACGGTTTACCCGCAGACGGAGCGCGGCTCCTACGCGCAGTGGAAATCCATAAACGGCAATTTTTTCGACCTTCTCCCGCGACAGGACATGTTCGCATTGGATCTATCATCAAGAAAAGACCAGAACATCGAGGTGGATTTGGGTTACAACGAGGAGGAGACCCATCTGCAAGGGGAGAGGTGCTACCTCTGCAACCACAACGTCATGATAGACGGCGCAAGTTGCATACTTTGCTTTAACTGCGTGGACGTGTGCCCCTACAACTGCATACTAATGTTGCAGGAGAATTTCGTTAAGGTGAAAAACGGGGCCGGGTACGAGCACGAAAAGCAGGGAAGCACCTACATGATTATGGACGAGAAGGATTGCGTAAGGTGCGGTCTTTGCATAGACGCCTGTCCGGTTCCGTGCATGACGATGAATAAGACCGAGGTGGAAAACACCTTTACCTGATTCGGTTTTTTTCGAGGAAGGCCTCTACGACGGTGAAGGAGCCTGTTACGCAGGTTCGCTTGCCAAGCGTTATTTTACCCGGGCTTGCGACCCGGGCTTTTATACCTATTGCCCGAGCCGCAGAGCAGAGCGTTTCGGCTGGTATTGCGCGGTCGTCGTCGGGTGTTACGCAATAAAACTCACCGGCGAGCGGAGCAAGAATTTTTAACATCCGTTTAAAATCCTTGTCCCCAAGCGCCCCAAATATAAAATCATATTTTCCTCCCCGCTTTTTTAACAATTTGGCGAGTTCCACGATTGCCGACGGGTTGTGCGCCACGTCCAAAATAATCTCCCGTCCGCCTTTCTTGATAATCTCGAACCGGCCCGGAAGAAAGGCGTTTTTAATACCGGACTCGATCTGTTGCTTTGTCGCACGGAATTTCCCAGCGCATAGGACGGCCTGGACGGCAAGCGCGGCGTTTTTCATTTGATAATCCCCTTGCATGCTAGGGCGTAGGGTAAACTCCTCGCCGGAGGCCGAGACGAATTTGCCGGATTTGGAAACTGTGAAGTCCTTTCCTAAAAAAAATATCTTTGAGCCTTTTTTCTTGGCTACCGTTTGAATTGTGGTCCTTGCTTTTTTATCCATAACGCCACAAACAACCGGTATGCCATTTTTTATGATTCCGGCTTTTTCAAACGCGATTTTCTCTATTGTCGAGCCGAGGATGGCGGTGTGTTCCAAGGATACGTTTGTTACTACGGAGACCTCCGGCAGAACCACGTTTGTGGCGTCAAAATTCCCCCCCATGCCTGTTTCAATAACGGCGGCGTCGGCTTTTGCGTCGGCAAAAAGCGAGAAGGCCAGCCCGGTGGACCACTCGAAAAACGTCATGGTTCCCAGTCCGGCTTTTTTGTGTTTTCTCGCGATTCGAAGGATGGATTTTTTAATTTCCTCTTTTTGGAAAAACTGTCCGTTTATGAGAAATCGCTCCCTAAAATCGCTGATGTGGGGGGAGTGGTAGGCGCCCGTCGCGTACCCGGCGGATTGGAGGACGGACGCAATCATCGCGGTCGTGGAGCCTTTTCCGTTCGTCCCCGCGACGTGAATGCAGGGATATTTTTTCTGCGGATTCCCAAGGGCGACCATGAACTTGCGCGACGGCCCGAGGGCCGGTCGGATGCCAAACCGCTTAAACTGGTAAAGCTCCTTTAGGATTGAGTCGTAATCCTTCGATTTGAACATCGGCCAACTATAACCCGAATTATTCGCTCGGGAAACGCGAATAATCCATTTAACGGGGCATTAGGCGCAAGGAAAGCGTATAATGTGGTCTCATTGGCATCATAATTTTACGCATGGCCATTTCGCGCCACGCCTTCGGACTAACCGACCGGCGCACCAACAATAATTTTTAATGAGGATTTAAAGATGAGAAAAAAACTTGGATTATTGGCAGTTGTTTTTGCGGCGGGTGTTTTGTCCGCCTGCACCATCATCCCGCCCGGGAAGGTCGGGATAAAAATTGACAATGTGGGGAGCGAGCGCGGAGTGCAGAACTATACGCTCAGCACAGGGCTGGTCTTTTATATGCCGGGGTTGTCTAGCGTTGTTGAATATCCCACGTCGGTCCAGACGGCAATCTGGACCGCAAGTCCGCACGAGGGACGTGCCGTAAACGAGGAAATAGTTTTTAACACCAAGGAGGGGAATTCCATCTCGGCGGACATCTCGATAAGCTACCAACTGCACGCGGACAAGGTTCCGGCATTTTACGTGAAGTTTAGGTCCGACAACATCAGGACCTTCACGGACACCTTCCTGCGAAATACGGTGCGCGACGCGTTTGTGGCCTCGGCGGCAAACTACACGATTGACGGAATTATGGGGAAGGACAAGGAAAAAGTACTGGGTGACGCCAGGGTTTCGGTCAAC
Organism: Nitrospinota bacterium; assembly: GCA_016200345.1. Taxonomy (GTDB): domain Bacteria; phylum Nitrospinota_A; class UBA7883; order JACRGQ01; family JACRGQ01; genus JACQEX01. The sequence continues at coordinate 1,404 of JACQEX010000004.1, read as the reverse complement.
AAATCGCTTGCTGACATCGGCGTGGAGGTTATACAACTTGGATACGTCGGCGGAATACGTCCGCCGGAGTCGGTGGCCAACGCCATAAACGCAAAAATGGCGGCGGCGCAGGACGCCATGAAGGTGGAAAACCAAGTTGCGTCGGCGAAGGCCGAGGGGGAGAAGCTTAAGGCGCATGCGGACGGCGAGGCCTACGCCAATCGAATTGTGGCGGCCTCCATCACCCCGCAGTTGATAGAGTGGGAGAGGCTGAAAATAAAGACGGCGGAAATAGCCAAGTGGGACGGCAAGGTTCCCAACGTGATGGCGGGCACCACGAATCCGCTAATTTTAAGCGACAAGTAAATTTGAACGGCCCCGCGAATAATTATTCAGGGGCCTTTTTTTGATAGCATCTCATCTTCAATATCTCGTGGTTTTTCTGCCGGCATCCCGCATCGGTGGGTACACCATTCATGGTGTACCTTGCCGCCTCGCGCACGATCGGAAGAACCATGCCGATGGTGGCATTAACGTGCCATAGAGCGGATAACCTTCACGGCCAGCTTCAACTTTTCTGGTGAAAGCTCGCTTCCAAAATTTTTTAGTAGTTCTTTTAATTCCCCCGGCCCGGCCTCGTGCCCGAAGTCAAAAAGCTCCCACATTTCTACCTTGAGGTCGTTGGAGAGTTTTACCAACAACTCAAAAGTTGGGTTTTCCTTTCCACGCTCGATACTGCTGAGGTAGTTGGTGCTTTTCATAGCCACCACTATGGTCTTAGGTAATTTAAATTAGAACATTCCAATGGCATTACCAAAAAGCATTTACTATTTGCGTTGGCGTTGGCATTATAATAATGCTATTGTCATCGCATACAGGCATTCATTAAATGCAGGGGAGTAGATGATTATGAAAAAAATACTAGTTGCTATTATTTTTTTGTTTATCCCAACGGTGTCATTCGCCGACGATTGGGATTTAAGTGTAAATGTCGTTGAAGGCACCCGCACCCTTAGCTATCCATCAAGTAACGCTTGGAGTGCTACCAACATTCAACCGGTAGGCGATATTCGTTTTGAGGCTATGAACAAAGCTTGGCCCGCCACACTCGTAATTGGCACTTCAAGTTCTACAAGTCAGAATAAAATCTGCGATGCCGCGAACAATATTAGTTGCCAGTCGGGTGTTTCTGAACTCTATTTCGGCGGCCTAAAATATTTCGGCGACTCAGGTTTTCACCCCTACTTTGGGGGTGGCCTTTCATTCGTTTCGGCCACTGGAACCGGAAAATGGCCTAAAGTTAGTTGAAAGTAAGGCATGACCTCACCTGCTAAAATGTTTTTTACTAGGAAACACTTAAAGCAAGGAGGTCACATGAGAAGAGTAACTGGTAGCAAGCAAAATGGCAAGGGTGGGAATGTTGAT
>JACQEX010000102.1 GCA_016200345.1 Nitrospinota bacterium | reverse complement strand
TGGTGGACGTGACGAAGATAGAGGGCGACTTCACGGCTTCCATCAAGATAATAGACGTCGTCGCAAACGAGGTGGTAATGTCCAAGTCCGACATATGCCGCAAGTGCGCGATTGTTGACGTTGTGGAGAAGTTGAAATCGCTTGCCGGTGGGGGCGAGAAGGCGGAAAAAGCCCCGACTCCGACAGTTGAGACGCCTTCGGAGGAGCCGCCGTCGAGGGCCGAGGACTCCAAGGACGCGGAGGTGTTGTACTGGAACAGCATAAAGGACGGCAAGAACGCGGACGACTTCTCGGCCTATCTTGAGGACTACCCCAAGGGGAAGTTTGCGGGGCTTGCGAAGAGGCGGATGGCGTCGCTTAGGAAGGAGAAGGCGGACGCGGCTATTAATGCGGATTTTTCCCGTTGGGACGGCATTAAGGACAGTTCCAGCGCCAATGATTTCGAGGGGTATCTTAAGGACTTTCCGAAGGGGAAGTTTGCCAACCTTGCGAAATCCAGATTGACGAGGATTCGCGCGGAGCAAAAGGACGCCGAGGCGAACGCGGAGCGGGAGAAACGGGAGGCTGAGGCGAAGGCCGAGAGGGAACAAAACGGTATGGCGCGGATACCGGCGGGCGAGTTTTGGATGGGTAGCAGTGACGCGGATTTGGACTGGGTTCGCAAGACATGGAATTTAGACGCCAAAACTTTGAAAATTGTAACAGCAGTAGAACAACCGCGCCACCGCGTCCGGCTGAAGGCTTTTTCAATGGACAAGAACCTTGTCACGAACGGCCAGTTCGGCGAGTTCGTAAGTCGAACCGGTTATAGGACGGACGCGGAGAAAGGCGGGAACGGCGATACCGCCGATGATAAAGGCAAAATTCAAATAACCAACGGGGCTTATTGGAGGGAACCGAACGGCCCCGGCAGTGGTTACGACGGGGAGAATTACCCTGTTGTTCAGGTAAGCTGGAACGACGCGAAGGCGTATTGCAAATGGAAGGGCAAACGGCTTCCGACTGAGGCGGAGTGGGAGTATTCAGCGAAGGGAGGCCATGATTGGCGGTATCCTTGGGGTAACGACAAACCTGGTAATAATCAGGCGAACTTTGCGGATTCGTCCAGCGGCCTGCTTTGGGCGGATGATAATGTGAGCGACGGTTATCGGAGGTTGTCGCCGGTGGGAACATATCCTGCGAACGGATACGGATTGTACGACATGGCGGGAAACGCGTGGGAATGGGTTGCGGATTGGTACGACGAGAATTATTATAATAAGAGTCCCTCTGATAACCCCAAGGGACCTTCGAGCGGTAGCTCGAAGGTCCTCCGCGGCGGCTCTTGGGACGGTGGTGCCTCTCTTCTGCGCGTTGCCTTCCGGATCAACGCGACGCCCGTCTATCGTAGCAGCGCTGGCGGCTTTCGTTGTGTCCAGTAATTTATTTTACACTTTGCCCTATTACTCTTTTACACTCTGTTTTTCGGTAGGCACGGGCTCGGTAGGTGCGGGCCCGGTAGGTGCGGGCTTTAGCCTGCACATAGGTACGGGCTTTTTTCGGCAACCTTCATCAAAGTAGCCTTCGTCAGCCATCGTGCAGTCTCAAACCGCTCACTCTGATTCACATTTTAAAGTCTCAACCATTTGCTGCGGTGATGCACGCTCTGACTTGGAATGCTGAAGTTCATGACCGTTTACTGCGGCCTGTACCTTGGCGCGAAGCGCCAATCTCTCATTCTGTCACCCCGGCGGGGGTATTTTTTCGGCCTTGTCAGGCCGATGTAGCACAGCCTAAAGGCCGTGCCTACCGAGCCAGTTTTTCGGTAGGTGCGGGCTTTTTTCGGCAACCTTTTTAAAGGTGCCTTGCAAACTGGAAGCCGGTAATTGGGTGGTACGGGGAGGGGAAGCGGGGTACAATAATCCACGGGTATGGCGATAATTGATTTAACGGATTCCGACTTTGAGAATTTCCGCAAACTTATTTACGACAGGAGCGGAATTTCACTAAACGACAGCAAAAAGGAGCTACTGCGCACGCGGTTGCGCTCCCGGCTTGAGAGGGAGGGGTACCCGAGCTTCCGCGCATATCTTGACGAGGTGAGAAACGACACTTCCGGCATGGAGCTTGTCCTTCTATTGGACGCGATTTCCACCAACCTCACGAGCTTTTACCGGGAGAACGGGCATTTTCAATTCATCAAAAGCGTCGTGCCGGCGCTGGCGGAAAAAAAGAAGAAATCCTCGGATCAGACATTTAGGATTTGGAGCGCCGGTTGCTCCTCCGGGGAGGAGCCGTACACCCTCGCGTTTGTGATGTTGGAGGCGTTGGGCGACGCCGCCTCCCATTGGGATGTAAAGATACTGGGAACCGACCTCTCGACCGATATTTTGCGCCGAGCCATGGACGGCAGATACGAAATTGAGAAGATGAAGGATTTGCCTCCCCATGTCCGCGACAGGTATTTTAGGAGGGAGACCGGGGACATCCAGACGAAAAGCGGAAAGATATTGAAGAACAGGGAACTGTCTCGAATTGTGCCGGAGATACGGGAGATGGTGACGTTTCGGCGCCTTAACCTTATGGAAAGTTTTCCGTTTAAACATCAGTTTGATTTTATCTTTTGCAGGAACGTGATGATTTATTTTGACAAGCCGACCCAGGGGGTTCTTGTGAACAAGTTTTACAATTTTATCCGCGAGGGCGGCTATCTTTTGATAGGTCACTCGGAGAGTCTGACGGGCCTTAAGAACAACTTTAAATATGTTCAGCCCACCGTCTATCAAAAATAGGGGAAAATTGTCAAAATTGCGCCGGTTTTTTGGATAAAAGCGTGTGATATAATCCTGTTCGGGTAATGGGAACCGTAGTCCGTCTTAACTTGTAGAGAAAGGCCGGCATGAGCGAAGAAATGATGGATCCTGAGGTATTTAAAGAATACCTCGCGGAAGTTTTTGAGTCATTGGACGGATTGGATGAAAAATTTGTGGCGCTGGAGCAAAATCCGGGCGACGTAAAGATAATAGACTCCATTTTCCGCCCCGTGCACAGCATCAAGGGAAGCTCCGCCTTCTTCGGCCTCAACCACGTAAAATCGTTCGCCCACAAGCTGGAAAACCTTCTGGACGACCTTCGTAAGGGGGTAAAATCCGTCACCCCGGTGATAACCGACAATCTTTTGAAGGGCACCGACTTCCTAAAGGCGATGTTCAAGCGCGTCGTGGAAGGGGACGTGGTGTTCGAGATGACCGCTGATGAAAAAACCTTCATTGACGGGCTTGAGGAGCGCATAGCCCACAAGGGGGCGGGCGGCGACGCCGGGAAAACCCCGGATTTCTTTCTGCAAAAAATGAACTCGATGCTTTTGGAGGCGAAAAAAACCGGCGCGGCCGGCGAGAACGTCTTGAAAAGCCTTTTGGAGAGTCTTGGCTCCGTCATCACCCTTTTGGGCGGCTCTGTTTCTGCCGTCCCGTCGGGCGAAAAACCCGCCGCCGAGGGGGAGGCGCACGAGGTTGAAATAAAGGTTGAAAAACTTGGCGAGATACTCGTCTCCAGCGGCAAGGTGGAGCACGCCAAGCTGTTGGAGGCGATGAAGGAGCAGACCCCGGGTGAGAAGCTCGGCGACCTCCTTATAAGAAAGGGGCTCGCCACGCACGAAATAATAAAAGACGCCATGGTCGCGCAGATGAAGCAGACCGAGGACGCGGCCAAGGCGAAGGCCAACGTAAAGAAAACCATGCGCATCGAGGAGGAGAGGCTTGACGAGTTCATGCGCCAGATTGGGGAGCTGATAATAATCTCCGAGACGCTGAATTACCTTGAAAAGCGGCTCGACGTCCTACCCGGCGCATCCGCCGTCTCAAAGGAGTTTAAAAACGCCAACCTCGCGTTTTCCGACCTCACATACCAGCTTCAGCGCGGCCTTTCCGAGGTGAGAAAAGTTTCGGTCAAAACGCTTTTCCAGAAAATTCCTCGCATCGTGCGCGACACGGCCACGCTCATCAACAAGCAGGCCAACGTGGAACTCATCGGCGAGGACGTGCTTTTGGACAAGAGTCTGTTGGAAAAGTTGGAAAGCCCGATAATCCACATGGTGAGAAACGCGATAGACCACGGTGTGGAGACGCCGGAGCGGAGGGAGGCCGCGGGGAAGTCCAAGGTCGGCCTTATAAAAATGTCCGCCGAGATAAAAAACGACAACCTCATCCTTACGCTCAAGGACGACGGCGCGGGGCTTTCGCGAACCAAAATATTGCAAAAAGTGGTCAAGCAACAAATGATATCGGCGTCGGCCGGCGAGGCGCTCTCCGACAGGGAGGTTTTTGACTTCATCTTCGCCCCCGGTTTTTCCACCGCCGAAAAGGTGACGGACATATCCGGCAGGGGCGTGGGGATGGACGTGGTGAAAAGCGCGCTTGCCGAGGTGAAGGGGAAGATAGACATCCAGTCGAGGGAGGGTTTCGGGACGACCTTCACCATATCCCTCCCCATCACAACCACGCTTGTCACAATCAACGGCCTTGTCGTGGCCGTCGGCAAGCTTAGGTTTATTCTTCCCGTGGAGGACGTCAAGGAGTCCGTGCGCCCAGCGACGGAGGATATTTTCACGATAAAAGGCGGCAACGAAATGGTGAACATTCGCGGCAACCTTTATCCGCTGATAAAACTTTACGACAAATACAAGATAGAGACGGAAGTTTTTAACCCCGCCGACGGGGTTTGCATTATAATCGAGAAGGCGCACAACAGGTGTTGTCTTGCGGCCGACGCGATTGTGGAACAGCAAAACGTCGTCATGAAGGATTTGGGCAGGCCGTTCAGGCAGGTAAAGAGCATCATGGGCGGCGCGATTTTGGGAGACGGCTCCATAGGGCTTCTCATAAACGTCGAAGGGTTGATGGAAAGGGCATGATATGGACATGAGCGACGCGCTGTCGGCATTTTTTCTGGAGAGCGACTCCCATCTGGAGGTCATAGAACAATCCCTGCTGGGGCTTGAGCAGGCGGAGTCCGCCGAGACGATAAACGAGCTGTTTCGCGCCGTGCACAGCCTAAAGGGGAATTCCGGCTTGGTCGGATTTATGGACATCCACGCAGTCGCCACGGAGATGGAAACCCTGATGGACGAGGTTCGAAAAGGGAAAAAGAAGCTGACGCAGGACGTCAAGGACGCGCTTTTTAAAGACCTCGACAAGATGAAGGGGATGATTGAAAAGGCCAGAGGCGGGCCGTCCGCGTCGAAGACGGAGGAGACGGCCGAGGTCGCCCCCCCTCCGCCAAAACCGGTTGAAAAACCGAAGGCCGCCGTTAACGCCCCGGTTGAAACGGCGCCCGCCCCGGCCGAGGGGCAGGAGCATCCCGACACCGTTCCGACCCACGACGCGCGGCACAGGCACGGTGGGAAGCAGTCCTTCCTCACCTTCAACCTCGGTAGCGAGGAGTACGGGATTCCCATCACGACCGTGAAGGAGATAATTTTAAAAAGGCACATAACACGCGTGCCGAACGCAAAAACCTACGTCGTGGGAATAATGAACCTAAGGGGAATGGTCATACCGGTGATAAATTCGCGCGTCAAACTTGGGAAAAGCGCTGGCGCAGAGACGGCGGAAAATATTATCATAGTGGAGTTCGAGAGCTCCATAACCGGCGTTTTGGTGGACTGCGTGAAGGACATCGTGGCGTTTGAGGAGGATATGATAGTGAGCGGGAAGAGTGTTTTGGGCAACATGCAAAGTAAATTTATAGAGGGCGTGGGCAAGGCCGACAAGAAGACGATAATACTTCTTGACGTGGCGAATTTCTGCGACCCGGCGGAGAAATATTTTTAATCATGGCAAAAATAAGAGTATTGATAGTTGACGACTCGGCTGTCGTAAGAAACATCCTCTCGGCGGCCCTTAGCTCGGACCCGGAAATCGAGGTGGTGGGAACCGCGGCCGACCCGTACATTGCGCGGGAAAAAATAGTTGAGTTAAAGCCGGACGTAATAACCCTGGACGTCGAGATGCCGAGGATGGACGGCATAACGTTCCTTAGAAAACTTATGGCGGCAAAACCGATGCCGGTTGTAATGGTAAGCGCGCTGACGCAGGCCGGCGCCGCGACCACGCTGGCGGCAATGGAGGCCGGGGCGGTTGAGATCGTCGCAAAACCGGCGATTGACCAGCGCGTCGGTGTCCGCGAGATAGAGACGGAGGTCGTTGACAAGGTAAAGGCGGCGTCCAAGGCCAACATGAGCGTTTACATGGCCAAGTTGAAATCGGCCGCCATGTTCAAGCCGGTTGTGAAGACCCACACCGCCATGTTGAAGACCACCGACAAACTAATCGCCATCGGGGCGTCCACCGGCGGGACGGAGGCGTTGAAGGAAGTTTTGGTTCGTCTCCCTTCCGACACGCCGGGGGTTGTAATCGTCCAGCATATGCCGGAGGGGTTTACAAAGGCATTTTCCGAAAGGCTCAACACGCTTTGCGCCATGCAGGTGGCGGAGGCGAAGGACGGCGACACCGTCATTCCCGGCAAGGTGCTTATCGCGCCCGGCAACTCGCACATGGCGCTCAAACGGAGCGGCGCAAAATATTATGTGGACGTAAAACCCGGCCCGCTTGTCATGCGGCACAGGCCGTCCGTCGAGGTTCTTTTCCAATCGGTCGCCAAATTCGGCGGCGCGAACGCCGTCGGGGTAATGCTTACGGGCATGGGTAACGACGGAAGCACCGGGATGCTGGAGATGAAAAAGGCCGGCTCCTTCAACATAGCCCAGGACGAGGCCAGTTGCGTGGTTTTTGGAATGCCGAAAGAGGCGATTAAAATGGGGGGCGTCGACAAGGTCGTTTCCTTGGAGCAGATCCCCAAGGCCATTCTCGACGCGGTTTAAGAAGGCCGGCTCCCACGCCGGCTTCCGGTGGAAAGTCAGTCGGTGAGTTTTGCGGCGAAGGCCGAAAGTCTGCGCATCCCCTCGGTAATCTGCTTCTCGGAAAGGGCGTATGAGAACCTTAGGTGGTTCTCGGCGCCAAATGCCGCCCCCGGCACCGGGCCGATTTCCGCTTTTTCTATCAGCAGATTCGCCAGCGAGGCCGAGTCTTTTATCTCCTCTCCGTCAATCTTTTTTCCAATCCATCCCGAAAAATCCGGGAAGACGTAAAACGCGCCGGTAGGAGTGGTGCATTTTACGCCGTCCAGCGAGTTAAGGGCCTTTACGATTACGTCGCGTCTCTTGCGGAATTCCTCGAGGCGGGGGGCGAGAAACGAAAGGTCCTTAAGCGCCTCCACAGCAGCGTATTGCATGGGCGTGACGGGGTTGGAGGTGGACTGGCTTTGAATTTTTACCATCGCTGTCGTGACGTCCGCGGAGGCGAGGGAGTAGCCCAGGCGCCACCCGGTCATCGAAAACGTCTTTGAAAAGCCGTTTACGAGTATCGTCTGTTTTTTCACGTCGTCCCCCAGCTGTACCGGCGAGAGCGGTCTTGCGCCGTCGTATACAATAGCGTCGTAAATCTCGTCCGATATCAGGATTATGTCGTCCTCCACGGCGATTTCGGCGATTTTCCGAATAATCTCGTTGCTGTAGACGGCGCCGGTCGGGTTGCAGGGTGAGTTTAAGATAATCGCCTTGGTCGCGGGGGTTATCTTTTTCTTAAGGTCGTCAATGTCCGGCATAAAGCCGTTTTTTGCGTCGCAGTTTACGAACACCGGTTTGGCCCCGGCAAGCAGAACCTGGTTGGGATACGAGACCCAGTACGGCGAGAAAATGATCACCTCGTCCCATTCGTCGAAGAGCGCCTGCGAGATGTTGTAAAGGGAGTGTTTTGCGCCCAGCGAGACGATGACCTCGTTTTTTGCGTATGTGACGCCGAGGGTTTTTTGGGTAAATTCAATTATCGCCGTTTTAATCGCGTCGTTTCCGGCCACGGGGGTGTATTTGTTAAACCCCTTGTTGATTGCGTTTACGGCCGCCTGTTTTATGAAGTCGGGCGTGTCGAAATCCGGCTCGCCGGCGGCGAAGCTGATGATGTCGCGCCCCTGCGCGTTAAGGCGGGTTATTTTTCCGCCGATTTCCATGGTAGCCGATTCCTCGAACGAATCCATTCTTCTCGCCAATTTCATGTTCATTTTCCTTTCCCAATTGCTCCCGGCTTCCGCTTTGCGGACGCCGAGGTTTTTTTTAACGCGACGTATTTTTGCCTTAGGGCCTCCATGACGGGCGCCGGCACGAGTTCGCTAACGTCGCCGCCGAACGCCGCCACCTCCTTGATTATTTTCGAGCTGATGAAGTTGTATTCCTCGCTCGGCATCATGAACACCGCCTCGACCCTTTTGTTTATTTTTCTGTTCATCTGGCTCAGTTGAAGCTCGTACTCAAAATCCGACACGGCCCTGAGTCCGCGCACCACGGTGTATATTTTCTTTTGGTCGCAGTAGTCCACCAACAGCGTGTCGAAAGACTCCACCGTTACGTTTTTAAGCCCGTTCTTGCCGACCGCCTTTTTTATTAGGGAGACCCTTTCCTCGATGGAAAAAAGGGGGCGCTTGCCGGGGTTGACAGCCACGGCGACCACGACCTTGTCAAAAACCGAAAGCGTTCTATGGATAAGATCCATGTGCCCGTATGTCACCGGGTCGAACGTGCCTGGATAAATCGCCGCGTTGTTCACTTTTTCTTCTTGAGGGCGAGGGCGCGACGCGCGCAATCGGCCAGCCCCTTCGGCGTAAGGTGCGCCGCCTCCATCAACTCCTCGGGGGTTCCCGAGGACAAATATGTGTCCGGTATGCCGGCCCTTATGACGGGAACGGGGTGTTTTTCCGAGACGGTCTCGGCCACCGCGCTTCCAAGGCCGCCGATTATCGAGTGTTCCTCGGCGGTTACTATCGCCCCGGTTTCAACGGCCGCGTCCAACACAGCCTGCTCGTCAAGCGGTTTTATGGAGGCCATGTCAATAACCCCTGCGGATATCCCGTCGTTCGCCAGCATCTTCTCGGCCTCAAGCGCGACATAAGTAAGCATTCCGCAGGCGACGAAGGTAAGGTCTTTGCCTTTTTTAAGCGACGTGGATTTTCCGACGGCGAAGGTTTTTTTCTCGTCGTACACGACGGGAAATTTGTCCCTTGTGAGCCTGATGTACACCGGGCCGACGTGGCTCGCGGCCCATCTTACCGCGTCGGCGGCCTCGTGCGCGTCGGCGGGGACTATTACGGTCATTCCGGGGATGGAGCGCATAAGCGAAATGTCCTCGCCCGCCTGGTGGGAGGGGCCGTCCTGCCCCACCGTTATGCCGCCGTGCGAGGCGACGATTTTAACGTTCGCGTCCGGATATGCGATGGACTGGCGGATTTGCTCCCAGGCGCGTCCGGTCGCAAAAATTGCGAACGTGGAGGCAAACGGAATTTTTCCTCCCGCGGCCAGGCCCGCCGCCGTGCCCATCATGTCCTGCTCCGCGACGCCCATGTTGAAAAATCTGTCCGGAAATTCCTTGGCGAACATGGAGGTTCTGGTGGAGCCCGAAAGGTCGCAGTCCAAGGCCACGACGTCCTTGTTAGACCTGCCGAGTTCCACGAGGGTCTTGCCGTAAAAATCCCGCAGTGAAAGCATGTTTGTCATTCTACGCCACGCCCAGCTCGGCAAGGGCCTTTTTTAACTCGTCCGCGTTTGGGGCGGTGCCGTGCCACTTCGCAAGATTTTCCATAAAAGAGACGCCCTTCCCCTTGACGGTGCGGCACTTGATTAGCGAGGGTCTTTCCTTCTCCGCCTTGGCCTTTTCGATGGCTGAGGAAATCGCGCCGAAATCGTGCCCGTCAATCTCCTGCACATGCCAGCCGAAGGCCTCCCATTTTTTCGCGATTGGCTCGATGCCCATGATGTCCCTTACGAAGCCGTCTATTTGCAGTTCGTTGTTGTCTATAAAAGCCACCATGGTGCCCAGCTTGTAATGCGAGGCGGTCATAGCCGCCTCCCAAATCTGCCCCTCTTGCGTCTCGCCGTCCCCCATCAGACAGTAGACAATCGAATCGTCCTTGTTAAGTCTGCCGGCCAAGGCCAGCCCGTTGGCCTGTGAAAGCCCCTGGCCGAGCGACCCGGTGGTAATCTCCACTCCCGGGGTTGAGGGGGCGTAGGGGTGTCCGCTTAAGGTGCTGTTAAATTTCCGAAGGGTCCAAAGTTCCTCCTCGGGAAAATAGCCGCACTTTGCCAAAACGGAGTACAAAACCGGCGCCCCGTGCCCTTTGGAAAGAACGAATTTGTCCCTTTTGTCGGTTTTTGAGTGGGAAGGAGAATGATTCATCTTAGAGAAATAGAGCGAAACGAGGATTTCAACGGCGGAAAGAGACCCCCCCGGATGACCAGATGCGGCCAAATGTATCATTTTTAATACATTTATCCTTATTTGCCTTGCTATTTCAGCAAGTTCACTTACGTTGTCAGTTTTTTTCACCTAAAGGGTCTCCGTAGCACTTTTTTCAGTTTCCGACCATAATGTTGTTTGACGCTAAGTCCGATAAACTTGTATGTCAAATTACGCCATTATTTTGCCCGCGTCAGACGAACCAAGCTTTAAATAGGCGATGAGGAAGTATAAGATGGATTTAGGTTTATGAAAAAAATATTTTTTTTGGCCTCGGCCGTTTTTTTCGCGTCCTGGGCCGTGGCAGAAATGGTCTCCGCCGACTTGAAATCCGAGCCGAACAAAATCGGTTTGGCAAATTTGAAGTCCGACCCCGACTCGTCCGTCTTTAGCATAATCTTTGCGAAACCCGGAATAAAGTATCGGCTGGAGCCGAGGTTGGGCGAGAGCACGTACAGGGTCACTTTTAAGGAGGCCGCCGTCAATCCGGTGTTTGAATACAAGACGTTTGAGGACGCGTTGGTCAAGACGGTGAATTTCCACGCGCGCGAAGACGGCACGGTTACGGTTGACATCGCGCTGAAGGACGTCAAGACCTCGATTTTTCGGACTCTTTCCAAGGACGGCCTCACCCTTTCGCTTAGGTTCATCGGCAAGCCGGAGTTGATGGCCGTCAAGACGGAAAACCTGACCCCCGAGGAGATGAAAATCGCGGAGGAAAACACGGCGAAGCAGATTGTCGAATCGGCGCGGCTTCAAACTGAATCCGGAGCGAACGACTTTAAAAGCGCGATAGCGGACTACATGATTGGCAAATTTAAGCCGGCGTCCGAAAAGTTCGGGGCGTTTATCGAAAAGCACCCCAAAAGCCCGTTTTTGGAGAAGGCCTATTATCTAAGGGCCGAGTCGTTTTACATGACGGGGCGCGACAAAAAGTCCGTGGGCCAGGCGATTAACGCGTATAAGGACGCGATAAACCTCTACCCGGCCTCGGAAAGCGTTTCGCGCGGTCAGCTAAGGCTTGCGGACATGTACCTTCTGGCGGGGATGGACGTGGAGGCGATGTCCACATACGACGCCTTGGTCAGGAAAATGGGGGGGAACAAATACATCGCGCAGGGGCTGATGGGTCGCTCGAAGATTTTTATGATGAACAAGCTTTATTACGAGGCGTCCAACGAGCTTGAGAAAATACTGCTTTTCTTTCCCAAATCGCCGGAGGTAAGGGACGCCAAACTCAACATGGGCGAGGCCCTTTCGCTTCGCGGAAAATACGAGGACGCGCTCAGGGTTTACGATTCTTTGAACAAAAGATGGCCCGATTATTTAAAGGGGGACAAGGCCGCCCTGTACCACTACGGCAGGGCGAACCTAAAGGCGAAGAGGCTGGAGCCGGCGCTCGGCCTGTTCAGCGACCTCGCAAACATATTCCCCGATTCGAACGAGGGAAGAAACGCGCTGAACGACATGGCGGACATCTACTTCGCCAAGGGGAAGACCCTGGAGGCGGTGAAGCTGTTTGGGATTCAGGCAAGCTCGGACCCCGAGGGAGCCGCCGGCCTTCGGGCGCGGTTGAAGCTTGCCTCGCTGGGGCAACTTCCCGGCCGCGTGCTTTCGAAGACGGATGAATTTTTAAACAATTACTCGCCCTATTTCAACCCGATGGCCACGTACGAGGACATAATAACCAAGCACCCGAACGAGGCCCCGGTGCTGGAGGCGATGTACCAAAAGGCGATGATGCTATATAGGCAGAGGGAGTACACTCATTCGCTTGGGGTGATAAACGATCTTGCCACAAAATACGACGCGGTGACCGGCTCCAAACAGCTTTTGGACCTTTCCATGGCGAACCTTTACGCCATGGTTCGCTCGTACCACCAACAGGGGGGGGAGTACGAGGCGGTGTCCGTTTTTTACAACAACTTCGTGCCTTACTTCCAAAAGATAAAGGACGAGGAGACTCTGCTCGATCTCGCCGACGCGCTCAGGATTTTTGGTCTTTATTCAAAGGCTCTGGACAAGTACGCGGAGCTGGCAAAGCTTCCGGTAAGCGCGAAGAACGCCGCCAGGGCCGCCTACGGCTGGGGCGCATCCTACGCCGCCTTGAATATGTACGACGACTCGCTTGCGTCGCTTAAAAAATTTACCAAGCCTTTCATCAAGTCGGAGTACGCATCGCCTGCCTTGTACGTCCTGGGAACCGTCTACGAGAGGATGGACGATGACCAGCGGGCCATAGCCGTCTACAAACTGGTGTTATCCCTCGACAAGAAGGGGGATTATGCGCTGGCCTCCGCCTACCGCGCGGGGTTGATTGACAAGGAATTTGGAAAAAACGACGAGGCCGTCCAATTTTTTAACGCGGCGATAGCAAACTTCAACCCCAAGACGTCGGAGTATGAATATCTTGCCAAGGACAGCTATTATCAGGCGGCCGACTGCGCCTTCAAGGCCGGGCGATACGAAAAGGCTTTCAAATACGCCCAAATTGCGCTGGATAATAATCCGTCGTCCCCGAAGGCCAACTGGGCCAAATTTATGATGAGCGACGCGCAGGCAAGACTCGACCGCGACGAAAAGGCGACGGCCTCCTTCAAGGTTTTGGCGAAGGAGCAGTCGGCGTCTCCCTATAAAAACGCGGCGGTCGCCATCGTCGGCAACGCGGAGTGGAAGGAAAAAAACCAACGGCTTTTCCCGTACTGAAGGTTCAATATGATTTTACGCCTCGGGGAGCGTAAGGTCGTTCTCCCTCAATTTTTTTCGCTCGAGCGCAAAGACGTAGACGGAGGAGATTAGCAACACCATCCCGACCAACTGGGCCGGGACAAGCGTTTCGCCGAATAGAAATCGCGCGGTTAAAACCGTCATCAGCGGGCCGGCGTTTTGAATCAACGCCGCGCCGGAGGCCCCCAGTTCCCGTATCCCGTAGAAAAAAAGCATGAAGGGGACAAACCACGTGAAAATCCCCAATACCAGAATAATCTCCCAAATCCTCGGCGTGAAGCGTCCCTCCGGGAACCCAAAAAGCGACGCAAAAAAAACGAACATAAACCCGGTGACGTGAAAGGCCGCCACAAGCGGGCTTTTGTTTATGACGTACCTTTCGAACCCCAGCGCGGCTCCCGAGGCGCACAGGGTTGCCAGCAACGAATAACCGACGCCGCCCAGGGATGCTCCGTCAATTTTTCCAAACGCCAGCAGGCCGGTGGCCGGAACCGTTAAAAAACCAACCCCCAGGAAGGAGGCAAACATACTGGTGGCCTGTCTTTTTGTAACCGGTCTGGAGAGGAAAAAATAAGCCAGCAGTGCCGTCACAACCGGCGTGACGGCCCCCAGCAGGGAGGCCAGCGAGGCGCCAAGGATGGAGACCGAACGGAAGAAGCAGGTCATCGCCGTTCCCATTCCGACCACGCTTATAAGAAATACAAACGGAATCTCCCTCGGTTTTAACCCGGCCTTTGGCAGGGAGCCGCTTACAACCACCGCCAAAAGGAAGGAGGGGAACGCGACGGCAAGGCGCAGTACCACAAGGTGGTTGGAGTCGAGCCCCTCGGCGAGCCCCAGGCGAACCAAAACAGGCCCGAACGAGAACAAAATTGTGGCGTAGATTAAATAGCGCATTTTTTCTCTTTCATGGGGGTGAATTATCTCATTTCAAGCGGCCCGTTACAGGTTAAAATGTCGCCATGTACAAAATTAGGATTGAGAAACAGAAGCTTAATTTTGCGGCGGCGCATTTTATCACCTTTGAAAACGAGTGCGAGGCCCTGCACGGGCACAACTACTACACCTCGGTGGAGATAGGGGGCCAGCCGGACGAAAACCACTATATAGTTGATTTTAAGGTAGTAAAAGGGGAGATGGCCGCGTTGTGCGATCTGCTGGACCACAAAACGCTCATCGCGACGAAAAACGAAAGGCTAAAGGTTGAAACCTCCGGCCAAAGCGTGCGCGTTGCGTACCAGGAAAGGGAGTACGTTTTTCCGCGAGGAGACGTGGTTTTGCTGGACATCCCGAACACGACCGTGGAGATGCTCTCGGAGTTTCTTTGCAATGGGTTGAAGTGTGCCTTGGACAAGAATAGTTACTTAAAAAAGGCGGACTACATCGAGGTCGGGGTGGAGGAGAGCAGGGGACAGATGGCCTCTTTCAGAATCAACTTGGGGAAATAGACGGGTTCCGAACCCAGAATGTTGGAGGCAACGTTCCTGTCGCCCCCATTATCCTGTCTCCGTTCACTAGGTCGGGGAGTTGACCCTCGTGTTTTCGCTTAGTATCAAGGACGCCGTCTGCGAAATCATTTCCTTTAGCGCCTTGTCATTAACCTTGGGAAGATAAGAAACAAGGTTGTTCTTAGCATCCATAAGGTTCTGTGACATTGGCTTAAGGCTGGACGCAGGTACGCCGGGGTTTGCCATGGCGTTTTGGTACATCTGCAAATCGCCTAGCGTGTTCTCCAGCATTGTCACCGCTTGGTTTGCAATCTGGCCCGTCGTGTTCCCGCTAATGGGGGACAACGGCGGTGGCAAACCAACGGCCTGTGGTGCCTTGGGACCTGAAGTCTGGCCCGACTTCCCCGCCTCCTGCAGAACACTGCCAAAGGACGGCCCGGTTATAGGAGCATCTACCTTCTTGCCTGTTTCTCCGCCGCTTCCCTGGGGAGTCAATCCATTTATTTTCATTTTGTTCTCCTTTCATTAACATATCGGACTTGGGTATCCGCCGCTTAAGTTTGCGGGGGCCTCAAACATCCGGGGGGCAAAAATTGCCCTATTTACGGCGGGGGAACAAAACCCGCCACGACCAGAATAATCCTTTAACCCGCCCACGTCAATACATCCGCGGGGCTAGGTATGGCGTCAACCCATGTCATCCGACCTGCGTAACTTTTAAGCACGACATGTTACAATAAGCCCATGACGGTTTTCACACCACATATTGAAGTTTTGCCCCCCGAACAGAGGGCGGTTTGGGCGGAATTGCACAAAACCCCCGAGCATTTCACCTTGTATGGCGGCACGGCCATTGCCCTACATCTTGGGCATAGAAAATCAGTTGATTTTGATTTTTTTACCCGCGTTTCGATTGACGCTGGTGATTTAATGCGTTCGATTCCTTACCTTGATGGAGCCGAGCCCCTAGAAGTGTCGAAGAACACTCTGACGTGCCTCATTGACAGGGGGGGCAAAGTGAAAATGCAATTTTTTGGCGGACTTCCCATTGGAATTGTTGAACCGAGACAACAGCCCGAAGGCGGCGGAATTTATGTGGCCTCGCTAATTGATTTGGCGGGCACCAAGGTAAAGGTATTGCCTGAGCGCGCGGAAGAAAAAGACTATATTGATGTGGACGCATTGTTGAAACACGGCGTTAGTTTGCCCGCCATGATGGCCTCGGCCAGGGCAATATACGGAGGGAGCTTTAATCCGGTCTTGTCACTTAAGGCGTTGTCTTATTTTGCCGACGTTCCACGTCTGCCGAAGGAGGTTAGGGAGCGTTTAAGCGATGCGGCTCTTTCCGTTGATCTCGACAAATTACCGTTGTTACGGCCGCATTTGCCGTACGGTCATGGTGGGAGGGCGCGATGAAGCCGCTTAAACAAACTCCAGAACTTTTGAAATTGGCAAATCGTGTGGTTTGGTTCAAGGAGCCGGGTGATGCCCTCGAAGACCCGGTTCATTTTCTGGCTTATGCCTTGCGGTACGGCACGGCTGAGGATTTGTCAGTCCTCAAAAACGCCGGGATTGGTTTGGAACAATTTTGCGAAGTATTGGACGACGCCCCGCCCGGAGTTTTTGATCTGCGCTCATGGAATTTCTGGAATTTGAAATGCGGTCGAAAGGTGGTGCCCCCCTTGCCCGTAAGAAAGTTCGATTAGTAATTAGGGGGACTAAGTATGGCCGGGCAAGATGCTCCCTTCGAACCCAAGATGGCTCAGAGATGACACCGCGCTTCCATGTGGGACATTTTCTTTTTCGTCCCTCTTCGTGGCTTTCGTGGTTGTCCCCCAGGAATTGCGTCCTTTTTTCGGCCCGCAAAGAAGGATAAAATGAGCGCATGGAACCAATCTCCCCTTCAAAAAATGTAATTAAGACGACGGGGGAGGGGGAGACCGAACGAGCCGGTGAACGGTTTGCGTCCACATTAAGGGAGGGGGACGTGGTTTTTCTGCACGGGGAGCTTGGGGCCGGGAAAACGTGCTTCACGCGCGGGGTTCTGTCGGCGCTTCACCGGGACGGCGGTACCAAGGTAAAATCGCCGACTTATGCCATACTAAACATATACGAGGGGTCGCCGGTGGTGTACCATTACGATTTTTACAGGGTGGAGAACGAAAAGGACATATACGCCCTTGGGTTGGACGACTATTGGGGCAGGGGGATTTGCATAATCGAGTGGCCGAAAAATTTTTGTAATTCATTGCCCGGCAGGAAAATTGACGTCATAATCACTTCCGTCGGTGATTGCGAAAGGGAAATAGAGGTTAAAAAACAGGATGGCTGACAACGCGCGGATTGCTGGCTTTGGATTTCACAAGACCATGCGCCTTTTGAGGCGGGCGACGCTTTTGTTAATCGTCGCCCTGTTTTTCGGCGGGGGGTACTACTTTTTCTCGTCCGCCTCGGCTAGGAGCGTCGCCCAAAGCGGGCTGACCGGCGCGGACGGCATTAAGACAAGGATATCGGGGTTTAGGTTGAGGGAAAAATACAAAAACGACGATTATTGGGTGGTGGACGCGCAATCCGTGGTGCTTACGGACGCGAGGATGGAATTGGAAAACGTCCGTGGGAGCTTCCTTTCAAAGGAGAACGCGGAGTCGTCGTTCGACCTTGTCTCCAAAAGGGCCGTGATGGAAAACGTATCGCAGGACGCGGTTTTTTCCGGCGGCGTAACGGTGACGACCTCCAGGCCGATGACGCTTGTAACCGAACGGCTGGATTGGAATTCCGCCCGCCGGATTGTTTCCACCGACCAACCGATAGTTATGGACGTGAATTCCGTCACGGTGAACGGAAAAGATTTGTTGTTGGAGTTGGATAAGCAGACGCTTTCAATAAACAGCTCAGTGGAGGCCCTTTTTGACTAACCGCGGCACGGACGTTAAATGGATGAAAAGCCTGTTGGTTTCGGCGTCCGTCCTTTTGCTTTTTTCCGCCCCGGGGTTTGCCGAGACGGATACAAAGACGGACACGAAAAGCGCCACACTTATAACCGCCGACAAGATGACCTCGGAAAACGTCAAGGGGAGGATGCGTTTCATCGGCCACGTGGAGGCCACGCACAAGGACATACTGCTGACGGCGGACGAGGTTGAGGTCTACTCCACCGAGAAGAAGGAGGCGGTCTCCAAAATAATCGCCTCCGGCAACGTGGTCGTGACAAGGGGCACCAAGAAGCTTACCGGCGGGCACGCGGAATTGAACTACGACACCAAACACGTGGTGGTGACCGGCAACCCGACCATCACCGAAAAAGGAAACACGCTGAGCGGCGAAAAAATAAGCTATCAGTATGACAAAGAAGGTATAATCATCGACGGGGGTGTCGGCAAAAAGGCCACGCTGGTTTTACCCATGCCCAAGAAGGAGCCTAAAAAATAAACGGGGCCGGACAAACCGGCGATTAGTAACGGGGTTGGTTGTTGCAGACTTTACAAGCACAGGGACTTTCAAAATCATACAAGGGTCGAAAAGTCGTTGACAATGTTGACGTTGAAGTGGGGGAAGGCGAAATTGTGGGGCTTTTGGGGCCTAATGGCGCCGGAAAGACCACGACCTTTTATATGATAGTCGGCCTAACCAATCCGGAGGGCGGCTCCGTGTTTTTGGACAATAAAGACTTAACCACAATGCCGCTTTATAGGCGGGCAAGGGTCGGCATAGGCTATCTTGCCCAGGAGCCGTCCGTGTTTCGCAAACTTACGGTGATGGAAAACATTATGGCGGTGCTAGAGATGCTTCCGCTCGGCACGTTTGAGCGCGAGGAGAGGGCCAAGACCCTGCTGGAGGATTTTAACATTTTCCACCTTGCTGACTCGCTTGCGTCGTCGCTATCGGGCGGCGAGCGGAGAAGGCTGGAGATAAGCAGACTGCTGGCGACGTCCCCCTCCTTCCTCCTGCTGGACGAGCCTTTTGCGGGCATAGACCCGATTGCGGTGATAGAAATTCAGTCCATAATAGTGGCCCTGAAGAACAAGGGAATCGGCGTTTTGATAACGGACCACAACGTGCGCGAGACGCTGGAAATAGTGGATCGCGCGTACATAATCAGCGAGGGTCGCATAATCGTAAGCGGCACGACGGCGCATATAATTTCGTCCGAGAAGGCGCGCACGTTCTACCTCGGCAAAAATTTTTCGATGAAATAAGGGATTGTAAAGATGGGCATGGAAATGAAACTGGGGATGAAGCTTTCGCAAAGGCTTGTCATGACTCCCATGCTTCAGCAGGCGATAAAACTTCTGCCGCTTACCAGAATGGAGCTTGTAACCGCCATCCGGGCCGAGTTGGAGGAAAACCCGTTTCTGGAGGAGGCCCCGGCGGAGGAGGAGGAAAAAGAGGGGGAGGCCAACGACTCCGAAACCGACGCGCCGGTCGAGCCGCAGGGGTTCGAGGAGCAGACCACCGTGGCCCAGCCCGAAGAGGCCCCGAAAAAGGAGCAGGAAAGGGACTGGGAGTCCTACCTCCAAGAGGAGGCGTACGAACGCGGCTCCGGCGAGGGGTACAACGAAAAGCCGTCGCTCGAAAACACGCTTAGACACAACGACTCGCTTTACGACCATCTTCTCTGGCAGTTGAACGTGAGCGTGCAGGACCCGGTGCTTAACGAAATAGGCCACGTGATAATTTCCGACATTGACGAGGACGGCTATTTTAAGACCGACTTGGCGGAGACCGCGGAGCAGGCGAATGCCCCGTTGGAGGACGTAAAAAAGGTGCTCGACATAATAAGGGGGTTCGACCCGACCGGGGTCGGCTCGGCCAATATGAAGGAGTGCCTGCTAATCCAGGCGGACGCGCTGGAGCCGGACGACCCGATAATACACGAGATTATATCCGGTCATTTGGAGAACTTGGTCGCCAACAACTACCCCAAAATCGCCAAGGAGCTCGGGGTGGACATGGAGCGCGTGAACGAGGCGATGGATTTTATAAAGTCGCTCGACCCCGCCCCGGGAAGGGCCTTCAACACCGAGAGCGCGCACTATGTTCTTCCGGACATCTATCTGGTCAAAATGGACGACGACTACCAGGTTTTGCTGAACGACGACGGCATCCCGCGCCTTAAGGTGAACTCGTATTACCGGAACATCTTAAGATCCAAGGAGAGCGGAGCCGCGGCCTCCGCCAAGGAGTTTGTGGAGAACAAATACCGTGCCGCCGAATGGCTTGTAAAAAGCATCGAGCAAAGAAGGCAGACCATGACGAAGGTCGGAAGAAGCATAGTGAAGTTTCAACGCGGATTTTTGGACAACGGCCTCTCCCATTTAAAGCCGCTTGTTTTGAGGGAGGTGGCGGACGACATCGGAATGCACGAGTCCACCATAAGCAGGGTCACGAGAAACAAATACGTCCACACCCCGCAGGGGATTTTCGAGCTGAAATTCTTTTTTCACGGGGGGGTTAGCTCCTACCTCGGAAATATGATATCTTCCGTCCGGGTCAAGGATATGATAAAGAAGATAGTGACGGATGAGAATCCCAAGAAACCTGTCACGGACGACCACATAGTGAAGATATTAGAGACACAGGACGTTAGGATAGCGAGAAGGACGGTGACCAAATACCGCAAGGAGCTAAAGATCCCGCCGGCTTCCAAACGTAGGCGAAGTTACTAACTTTTTTGGAGAGGAGTTGTTTTGCAATTACATATACACGGCAGAAAAGTGGAGGTTACTCCGGCTCTTAAGGATTACGCGTTACAAAAGGCGCTTGTTGTCCGAAAATTTCTGGACTTGAACATCCGCGCCAACATCACGCTGTCGGTGGACAAATTTAGGCAGATAGCCGAGGTTACGGTGACCGGCAACGGGGTGAACATGCACGGAAAGGAAGAGTCCGAGGACATGTACGCCTCGATTGACCTGGTGATGGACAAAATCGTCACCCAGGCCAAGAAGTACAAGGAAAAGCACAAGGAACACGACCACGTCAGGGGCTCCGAGATTTCCCCCGATTTGAGCGTTACCGAGGAGCTTTAAGTCGGGATTTTCTTCACACGGTGGCGCGGCAATCCGGACTATGGCTTCCGCGCCGCCGTTTGAGTGGGTTTGGGGGTGTTATGGTAGGGATGGTGATTTGCGCCCACGGGAATTTGGCGCACGAGTTTCTTTCGGCGGTCAAATTCATCACTGAAAACGCCGGCAGTATAACCGCCTTGCCGGTGGATCACAACGTGGATTCCGCGCGCGCCCGTGCCGACGTCAAGGAGGCGATTCTTTCGGCTGACGAGGGAAACGGCGTGCTGGTCTTCACCGATTTGTACGGCGGAACCCCGTCGAACATCTGCATATCGCTTCAGGGGGAGTTGAAAATGGAGATTATCGCGGGGGTGAACCTCCCGATACTTTTAAAGGCGGTGTCTCTTCAGAAGGCCGGCGACTTGGAGACGATCGCAAGAAAGCTCCGCGACTACGGAAGGGAGAACATCTACCTGGCCTCCGACTTCCTTAAAAAAAAGAATGCCCCGGACGTCGCTTAAGCTGGAAAACCCGCTTGGCATGCACGCTAGGTTGGCTTTTTCCCTGGCGGAGCTTTGCGGCAAACACAACTGTAAAATCCTCGTCGGAAACGGCGACCAATGGGCCGACGGCAAAGATATGGCCGGCCTGCTCGGGCTGGCGTTGGGGCCGGGCGACAAGGTTGAGTTAAGCGCGGATGGGGAGAATGCACAGGAGGCCCTCGACGAACTATTGCTGTTTTTTAACACGCGGGGAAAATCACTTTAAGCTTTTTACGTCAACCGACATTTCCCATATGGCCCCTGTTTGATGTCTTACCCATTTGTATATAAGAGTATGTGACCCTTTGGGGCAAGTCAAATCACGTAACCCTTCACTAGAATCGTGATAGAATCACCGCCTGGGTGACATTGCGTTAATAATCGGTAGGGGAATAAAACCTTCATGGCAAAGAAAAAGTCGAGTCGAGCCAAATCCGCGCCAAAGCGGACGACTGTTCTGATAGCCGACGACCATCCAATTATCCGCTTCGGGTTAAGGGCCGCCCTTGACGAAAGCGACACGGAATTGGTGGCGGAGGCCGAAAACGGCGCGGATGCGCTGGAAAAAATACTATTGCACAAGCCGGACGTGGCGGTGCTGGACATGATGATGCCCTTCAAGACCGCGATGGATATTTTGTCCGAAATCGCCGATCTGGACTCTAAAACAAAAATTATCGTGCTGACCGGGAGCAACAGCGTCGAGTCTTTGGAAAACGCGATTCGCAAAGGCGCAAGCGGATATGTTTCCAAGGACAACTGCCTTGCCGACGTCGGTAACGCAATCCGGGCGGTCATGTGCGGACAGACGTACGTAAGCCCGTTGCTCTCCGGCAATCTTCTAAGAACGAGATTGGCCAATAAAAAACCAAAACCCGAATTACTCCCCCAATTGTCACGCGCGGAGAATCAAGTTTTAAAACTGCTCGGGGAAAACAAAACAAACGACGCCATAGCCGAGGCGCTAAATATAAGCCCCAAGACGGTAAAAAATCACCGCGCACACATATGCGCCAAACTTGGGTTGGCGGGGGCCAATGCCCTTTTGTCCTTCGCACTGGAGCACAAAGAGAGCCTTTAGGGAGCTGTCCCCAAAAGCCTCGAACCCCAGCAAATGGCCGATTTTAGCCGAAAAAGCTCTTTTTAGAGTACTTGTGCCCATATAAATGAGCACTTGTGTCCATAGATATTTTGATTGAAAAGTCCTACCATTAACGCGATGGGATATTGGCAAATTGCCATTGAGTACCGGGTGAGCCTTAATCATTTCAAGGTGGGAGAAATATGTACGGAGTGACCAAATGATTAAAAAAGTCGTGGTTCACCAGCTTAAACCGGGGATGCATATCCACGATTTTAACGCCGACTGGCTGGCAATACCGTTTTTTCGCAGGTCGCTCTTGCTCAAAGACGAGGGGATGATTGAAAAAATCGTAAAATACGGGATTAGAGAGGTGTACAGAGACTCGGCCCGCAGGCTGGACGTCCGGGACGCGCCGACGCAAATCGAGGTCGAGGAGGTAATTCAGGCCAAGGTCGAGTTGATAGCCGGCAATGAAATACTCCCGGCGCCGGAGGTTCCTTTCGAGGAGGAGATGGCGCGGGCGGTGGCGGTGCGGCGACAGGCGGAAAAAACGGTCTTTACATTTATGAAGGACGTGCGGGACGGCAAACGGATAGACATGGGGGCCGTTGACGAGACCGTTCATAACATGACCAACTCGGTGTTTGAGAACATGGACGCGATGCTTTGTCTCGGCCAGTTAAGGAGGGCCGACGAGTACACTTTTCAGCACTCCGTCAACTCGTGCATCATAATGCTGGCGTTCGGCAGGGGACTTGGCCTGGAGAGGGAAAAGGCGGGGGTGCTGGGCATGGGCGGTCTTTTGCACGACATCGGTAAAATGAAAGTCCCGAACGAGGTGTTGAACAAGCCGGGCCAGCTGACCGACCAAGAGTTTGAGACTATAAAAAGACACGCCGTTTACGGCGGCGAAATTCTCGTCGAAAGGGGCGGGATTCCGGCGGAGGTCGTCAGCGTTGCGCGGGAACATCACGAACGGCACGACGGCACCGGATATCCCAGCAAATTAAAAGGCGGGGAAATTTCCAAGTCGGGACAGATGGCGGCGACAGTGGACGTTTACGACGCCATAACGTTGGACAGGTGCTACCACGCGGGGATGACCCCCGGTGCGGCCCTGCGAAAGCTTTACGAATGGAGCGAGTTCCATTTTAACCGCGAGCTTGTGGAGCGGTTTATAAAATGCATCGGCGTTTATCCCATCGGAACCACGGTGAGAATGGAAAGCGGCCACCTGGCCCTCGTGATAAAAGGAACCGGTAAAATGACCACAAAACCGACGGTTCGCCTTACATACGACATCGCCAACCAAACAAGACTACGAACCACGAGGGACATAGACCTTTCGACCTCGGACGGATCCGACAAGATACTCGGCTCCGAATCGCCAAAGAAATGGGGAATAAACACGTCAGCCTATCTGTCGGAGCTTGTCGGGGGAGCGGCATAAAAATGGTGGCGCATCAGGGCAACGGCTCTGCTGGCTCCGATGTCGTCCGGCGCAACCCGACGAAAATTTGCTCCGTGTGCGGCGGTAAGGCGGGCGGCCGGGAGACAAAATGCCAGATTATGTTTGCCGGCAGAAGAAGCTCGCAAAAAAAACCGCAGGTTCTCATCGCGGAGAGATACGACGCGCTAAGGGAGCTTTTCTCCATAGACCTTAACGACAGCGGATTCGCAACGCTAAAGGCAAAAGACGGCCGCGAGGCCGTGGGCTTGTACACGGAGATGGGAACTAACATCGACGTCATCCTGTCCGATTTAAGACTTCCGGGGGTCAGCGGAGAGCAACTCGCAAAACTCAACTCCGAAGCCCACGGTCTGCCGTTTGTGCTACATTCGTTCCACTTGGACCGTAATTTGACGATGAGAATGATTAAATTTGGGGTGGATAATTTTATCATTAAAGGCGGCCACACTGAGCCGCTCGTGCATCTTCTCAAATCGCTGGTCTATCGCAAAAAAAACGACGTACCGGCGGACGTTATGTGCCAGTCTTTCGGGAACGCCGGTTCGCTTTTGATAAACACGCGTTTTTCGGAGCTTACGTTCGCGTCCTCCTGGCTGAAGGGACGCCTGAGGCGCCTTGTGCCGGTGGGCAACCTAAGCGTGTTCATGAGGTACGCCGACGAACTGCTGATGAACGCATACGAGCACGGGAATTTGGGGGTCTGCTCCGATAGGAAGGTGGAGCTTGTCGAAAACGGGACGTACCCCGACGAATTGGAGGCGATGGAAAAAAAGTGCGACAAAAAAATCCAGGTTAAATACGCCGTTTTAGGCGGAAAAATTACGATGTCCGTCAAGGACGACGGGCCGGGTTTTGACTATATGAAATACCTCGGCATATCCGAGGACGACCTGGCGAGGGACATTTTAAAACCAAGCGGCAGGGGGATATTCATGGCCTCCAGATATTTTACCTCGATGCAGTACAACGGCGTCGGAAACGAGGTTTGCGCAACCGGACACCTGTTTTAATCCGCATATGTCTCACACCGGGTGGGTACACGCTTTAGCGTGTACGTTGGTGCGAAGCGCCAAGCCAAAGGAGTACAGGTTAAAACCTGTACCTACCAATTCTCCGGTGTGTACAGGTTAAAACCTGTACCTACCAATTCTCCGGTGGGTACAGGCTTTAGCCTGTACTTTGCCGCGCAAGCGGCAACAATTTTAGTGTTGGTGCTCCGCACCAATGTACACCATAAATGGCGTACCCACCGAACAACTCGCGTACACCCATGCATCTGAAAGGCGCACATATCGTGGTTTCCCATCTTCGCCGCTTTATTCGCGGGGGAAAGTGGGTTAAAATCCTAACGTGAAAATATTTAAGGGAATTCTGGCTTCTCCGGGCATTGCGATAGGCAAGGCCTACGTCCTAAGCCGGTTCCACTTGGCGGTTGTAACCCGCGCCATAAACAAAAACGAGGTGTACGCCGAGATCGAGCGTTTTAACGCCGCCATCGAGATGGTTCGCAAGGAGTTTGTGGCGTCCGCCAACAAGGGGGCGGGGAACCTTTCAGCCAGCCTTAGGGACATTTTTAACCCGCACATTCAGATACTAAGCGACCCAACGCTCGTGGAGCAGACTAGGCAGTTGGTGGAAAAAAACCACGTCAACCCGGAGACGGCGTTGAAGGAGACCTTCGACAAACTCGTGCAAAGGTTCGACAAAATGAAGGACGGCCATATAAAAGACCGCCTTCAGGACATAGAGTTCGTTGTGAACAAACTCCTGCACGCCATGACCGGCGCCGGGGGGGACGACGGGCTTTCGAACCTGGCCGAGCCCTCGATTATTTTCGCGCACGACCTCTCGCCGTTCGACACGGCGCAGATGTCGGCCAAGGATGTGCTGGGCTTTGTGACCGAGGCGGGGGGCAAAACGTCGCACACCGGCATCATCGCCTCGTCCCTTAACATTCCGGCAATCGTCGGCATTCCCAAAATATTAAAATCCGTCCAGACCGGGGACTACGTGGTTTTGGACGCGACGACGGGCAACGTGATTATCAGGCCGACGGACGAGCAGTTCCAGACGTTCAACCGCAAGCGGCAGAAAGTGCTCTATCTCGACAAAAAAATGGAGATGGACGCCGGGAAGGAGGCGAGGACTCTGGACGGGGTGCTGGTGACCCTGTCCGCAAACATCGAGGGACACTCCGACATCGCCGGGGCCATATTGCACGGCGCGGAGGGAATCGGGCTGTACCGGACGGAGTTCCTTTTCGTAAAGGGGAACAGATTGCCAGACGAGGACGAACAGTTCGAGGACTATAAAAAAGTGGCGCAGTCCATCGCCCCGCACACGGCCATCATCCGGACGCTTGATTTGGGCGGGGATAAGATTCACGACCACCTTTCGATGGAGCACGAGGCCAACCCCGCATTGGGGCTGAGGGCCATTCGATACTGCTTGGACCACCACGCTATCTTCCGAACGCAGTTAAGAAGCATTCTTCGCGCCTCGCACTACGGCAAACTGCGCGTGATGTTCCCGATGGTCGGAAGCCTGGAGGAATTTCTAAAGGCCAGGAGCATGATGGATAAAATCAAGCGGGAGTTGGAAAGGGATAAAATACACTTCGACAGAAACATGAAAATCGGGATGATGGTCGAGACCCCGTCCGCCGCGATATCAATCCACCAGTTCGCCGCGAACGGGGTGGAATTTTTTTCCATCGGCACGAACGACCTCATCCAGTACCTTCTCGCCATAGACAGGGCGAACCAGAGCGTCGCGAGCCTTTACGAGCCGCTGAACCCGGCGGTCATACGGACGCTGTGGAACATCATCCAATCCGCCAACAGGTACAAGGCGCCGGTGAGCGTCTGCGGAAAAATGAGCATGGACCCGATCTACGCGTTCCTTCTTATCGGCATGGGGGACGTGGAAAGCCTCTCGATGGACTCGCACTCCATTCCAAAGCTAAAGCAGTTTATTCGGAACATCTCGGCGGAGGACGCCAGGAAGCACGTCCTGAGGCTGATGGAGTTCGACAGGGTGAAGGAGATAAAAAAATACCTCGTCAAAAACATCGTCCCGCTTTTTTCGGAGGGGATGGTCTCGGAGCTCACATCCGAAGACTCCTCCGTGGATTTCTAACAGCCCGTGGAAACGCCGTCCGCTAGGAACGCATCGGAGGCGCGCAAACCCCCGTCGGTTTTTCGCTCCGCCGGCGTGGTTGGGTTGTGGACCCTCCTAAGCCGGATTTTCGGATTTTTGCGCGACATGGTGGTGGCAAATTATTTCGGCGCGAAGTCGTCAGCGGACGCCTTTTTCGTAGCCTTTCGAATACCCAATATGTTCCGCCAGCTCACGGCGGAGGGGGCTCTCTCGGCGGCGTTCGTCCCGCTTTTCACAAAAACGGTGATGGAGGACAGGGAAAAGGCGCTCAGGTTCGCCAACAACCTTTTTATAACGCTCATGGTGTTCGTAACGGGGCTGGTTGTCGTGGCGATTATTTTTGCGCCGTACCTTTTAAAGGTCATGGCAATCGGGTTTACCGGCGACAAGGCAAAGTTCGACCTCACCGTAAATCTCACAAGGCTTCTATTTCCCTACCTGATATTTATCTCGCTCGCCTCCGTGATGATGGGGGTGCTTAACACGTTCCATCATTTTTCGTCCCCGTCCGCATCGCCCGTGCTGTTAAACGCGTCGATAATTGTAGCCGTTATCTTTCTGCGCGACGCGTTCTCCCTGCCGGTCTACTCGCTGGTCGTCGGAGTTTTGGCGGGTGGATTTCTTCAACTGGCGATTCAGATACCCTTCGCCATTAAGGAGGGGTTTGTCTTTAAGTTCGTCTTCGAGCCGGCGTCGGAGCAGATAAAAAAAGTCGTCGCGCTGAGCATCCCGGCCACGTTCGGGATAGCGGTGGCGGAGATAAACCTTTTTGTGGACACGATGCTCGCCTCTCTGCTTGGCGAGGGGGCGGTCTCCTACCTTTATTACGCGCAAAGGTTGGTTCAGTTTCCGATGGGCATTTTCGGCGTCGCCATGAGCACCGCGCTTTTGCCCACCCTTTCGAGGGAATGGGGGGGCGGCGACAAGGACAAGATGGTCGGGACGATATCGCAGTCCTTCCGCATGACTATGTTTTTAATAATCCCCAGCATGGCGGGGCTTTTCGTTCTGCGCGAGCCGATTGTCAAATTGATTTACGAACACGGGGCGTTCACCTCCGCCTCCACGCAACAGACGGCGTTTACGCTCGCATTTTTCTGTCTGGGGCTTCTCTCTTTTTCCGGGGTTAAGATTTTCGTTTCCGCCTTTTACGCGATGGGGGACACAAAAACGCCGGTCAAGGTTGCGGCGCTTGCGATGGTTTTGAACATTTTGTTTAACCTGGCGCTGATGGGGCCTCTGCGACAGGCGGGGCTTGCGCTTGCCACTTCCATTTCGTCCACCATCAATCTTGTGGTTCTTGCGTGGTTGTTGCGTAACCGGCTGGGGGGGCTGGACGGCCCGAAAATCTTCAAGGCGTTTCGCGACGTGGCGACGGCGTCGCTAATTATGTGCGGGGTGGTATATCTCTCGTGGGGGACTCTCTTCGGGGGCGGCTACACGGTGGTGGGGCTTGTTGCGATGATGGCCCTTGCCGTGGCCCTTTATTTTGCATCAGCCGTCGCGCTGAAGATGGAGGAGGCGGGGCTTGTGATGGATGGGCTTTCCCGCCGTTTTAGAAAATAGCTACCGGGAGCGTCCCCTGCGGACGCCGGAGCGCGTTTTTGCGACGGGCGCTTTGCCCGACGTGTGAAGAAGGGCGCCTATCTCCTTCGGCGAGAGGTGGCGGTAGTCGCCCGGTTGCAGGTTCGATATCTTAAGCGGGCCGTATGTGATTCGGGATAGTTTGGAGACGGGATGCCCGAGCGCCTGGCACAATATCTTAATGTGCCTGTTTTTTCCCTCCGTAAGGCCGATGACGAGCGAGGAGTTGTTCTCCGAGGCCTTTTCCACCCGCACGTGCTGGAAGCGATATTTAATCCCCTCCACCGTTATTCCGGCCAGCATTTTGTCAATCGTCCGTTTGGTAACCACGCCGCGCACCCTCGCCGAATAGGTCTTTAGGATTCCGCCGGAGGGGTGCATCATTTTTTGCGCGAACTCGCCGTCGTTCGTCAGCAACAACAGCCCCGTGGTGTTGTAGTCCAGCCTTCCGACGGGGAAGAGCCTTTCGTCAACGTGCTTGATGATGTCCAGCACCGTCGTCCGCCCCTCGTCGTCCTTGCAGGTGCAGATTATGCCCGCCGGCTTGTTCATCAGTATGTATGTCTTGGGCTGGATTTTTACGAGTTTGCCGTCGCAGGTTATGGAATCCTCGTACGGATTGGCCTTGAACCCCTGCTCGGTTATCGTCTCCCCGTTGACCTTGATACGCCCCTGGGCTATGGCGTCCTCGCCCTTGCGCCTTGAGAATATTCCGGCCTCAGCGAGAATTTTTTGAAGCCTGATCTTTTCCATCCGCTTCATTGTTTTCTTCCTCTTCGCTCTCGACGGCCGCGCCGTCGAAAAGTTTTTCCTCGTCCGGGTTGAATTCGTCCTCGTTCTCGTCGAGAGGCTCCAAGTCTTCAATCCGCGTCTGCGTCAGTTCGTCGAAACGTAAATTTTCCTGCGTCGCGCCCCCCTCGTCGGCGGGGAAATCCTTAAGCGTGGGCAGGTCGCTAAGTTTGACCAGCCCGAAATACTCCAAAAACTTTTTAGTGGTGCCGAACGTGACCGGCTTGCCGGGGACTTTTTTCCTGCCGAGCGACCTCACGAGGTTTTTGTCCAAGAGGTTTTTTATCACGCCCGAGGAGTCCACCCCGCGTATGTCCTCTATCTCCTGCCTTGTTATTGGCTGGCGGTAGGCAATCATGGAGAGCGTCTCTAGCGCGGCCTGCGAGAGCTTGGTTGACCTGCTTATCTTGTGGAACTTTTTGACCCACTCGCCGCATTCCGATTTTGTGCGAAGCTGGTATCCCTCGGCTATCTCCACCACCTCGATTCCGTGGTCCTCGAATTTGGCGGAAAGCTCGGCGAGCATCTCGCGCACCTCGTCTTTCTTAAGCCCCTCCAAAACCGTTTGCAGGCTTTCGAGCGTGACGGGGGAATCCGATACAAAAAGCACCGCCTCTATTGCCCTTAAAGCGTCGTTCCGTTCCAATTTCTATTCCTTTCCTGTTTCGTTCGACGGATGGCCGCCGTTTGTTTCGTCGTTTTGCCCGTCGGTCTGCTCGCCCGGCGCGGCGGGGGCGAGATCTTCCACGAGCGATATCTCCGACCGCGGGTCGTCGTCCGCTTTTTGAACCCATATGGAGTCGTCCTGCTGGAATGCCCTCACGAGCTGTTGCTTGATTAGCTCCAGCAGGGCCAGAAAGGTTCCGATAATCTCCATCTTGTTGGTGAGTTTGTTGAAAAAATCCTGGAAGAGGACTTTTGGCGTGGTCGCCATCAGGTCCATTATTTCGTTCATTTTTTCCGTGACCGAGACGTCCTCCAGCGTTACCTCGTAAAGGTGCCCCTGGCCGGAATCGGTCAAAATTTTGCGGAACAGAGCCAGCAGTTGGAAAACCGAGACCTCCTTAAGGTAGTCGGAGTCGTTCTCGTCCCAATCCGAAAGAAATTCGCGGGAGAAGCTGTTGGTCTGCAGGGTCTCCTTTTCGCGCAGGGTGACGGCGGCGTCCTTGAATTTTTTGTATTCCAAAAGTCGGCGCACCAGCTCCTCGCGCGGGTCCTGGCCGGACGCGTCGTCCTCCTCGGTCGCCGGGGGGGAGGGGAGAAGCATTCTGGACTTGATGTAGACAAGCGTGGAGGCCATGACGAGGAATTCGCCCGCCACGTCCATGTTGAGTTGCTTCATGACGTCGAGGTATTCGAAGTACTGGGTGGTGATTTTGGATATGGGGATGTCGTAAATGTTCAGCTCCTCCTCTTTTATCAGGTGGAGCAAGAGGTCAAACGGCCCCTCAAAAACGTCCAATTTAATCTTATAATCTGTCATCCCATTTTCTCTCAAGTCGAGCATTATACACTTTTAATCGGCGCCGTGTTAGGATACAAAAAATAGATATTTATAGGGGGTAAAACAATGGACGGATTTAGCTTTAAGTTGTTTTGGGACACGTTTGACTTCGAGGCCCTGATGCGTTTTTTCAACGACGGGTGGAAGGACTTTATTCACAGCAAGATTTTCATCGGGGTGGCGGTTTTGGGCGTTGTTTTGGTGGCGTACAACAAGACGAGGGACGCCGCCACGATGGTGGTTTCCCGAGGCGCCGTAATAATCGTGTACGGGGTCGGGGCCGTGGTTTTAAAGAATTCGATCATCACCCAGCCGGGGCCGTTTATGCTGGCGCTTGCCCTTGCGCTTGCGGCCATCGGCTACACCATCTGGACAAAACTTTTGCTGAACCGATGACAAGCCTCGATGCTTAGCTATCTCTTCAAGCGGTTTTTGATGATGTTCCCCATAATGCTGGGGATTACGCTCATTACGTTCGCGGTCATACACCTCGCACCCGGCGAGCCGGTGGATAAAATGGCCGACCTAAACCCAAAAATATCGCCCCAGGCCAAACAAAAGATGCGCGAGATGTACAACTTGGACAAGCCGCTGGAGGTTCAATACTGGCTCTGGCTGAAGAGGTTCGCGAGGCTGGATTTTGGGAGCTCGTTTTCCTCGGACAACCGGCCCGTGCTCGGCAAAATATTGGAGAGGCTCCCGATAACGCTTTTCATAAACGTCGTCTCCCTGCTGATAATTTTTCTTCTCTCCATCCCGCTGGGCGTGATGAGCGCGACGCGACAGCACTCGCTTTTCGACAAATTTTCTACGCTGTTCGTGTTCGTGGGCTTTTCCACCCCCGGATTTTGGCTTTCGCTGTTGCTGATGATTTTGTTCGGAGTCCAGCTCGGCTGGCTTCCGATATCGGGCATTCGCTCCATTTATTTCGAGGAGCTCTCAGCGTGGGGAAAATTTTTGGACTACTCGCGGCATCTGGTTCTTCCCGTCCTTATTTCCTCGCTCACCTCGCTGGCCTTTTTGTCGCGCATCACGAGGCAGAACATGCTGGAGGTGATAAGGCAGGATTATATAACGACGGCGCGGGCCAAGGGGTGCGACGAACACACCGTGGTTTTTCACCACGCCCTGCGAAACGCGCTTTTGCCAATCGTCACGATTATCGGGCTTAGCGTCCCCTCCTTAATCGGCGGCTCGGTTATTTTCGAGACGGTGTTTTCCATTCCCGGCATGGGGATGCTTTTTTACGAGTCCGTCATGTCCCGCGACTACCCGCTGGTTATGGGAATCCTAATCATCGGCGCGGGGCTTACGCTGATTGGCAACCTTTTGTCGGACGTGGGCTACGCCCTTGCCGATCCGAGGATTAGGTATGAGTAACGCCCCCTCGGCCTCGTTCGGAACCGTGGTGCTAAGGCGCATGGCGCGGAACCCGTTCGCGCTTGCGGGGGGCGCGGTCGTGGCCCTGCTCTTTTTGGTGGCGCTTTTGGCGAAGTACGTGGCGCCGTTCGACCCGTCGGTGGTCAACACGGACGTTATGCTTCAGCCGCCCGGACTAAAGCACTGGCTCGGCACGGACGAGCTTGGGAGGGACGTGCTGAGCAGGATGATTTTTGGGGCGCAGATTTCGCTAATGGTCGGTTTTGTATCCATCGGAATCGCCACTGTGGTCGGGGTGGTTGTCGGCGCGATAAGCGGCTATTACGGCGGTCGGATTGACGACGTGCTGATGAGGTTTGTCGACATAATGCTGACCTTCCCGGTCTTCTTTCTAATCCTAGCGGTGATTGCGGTGCTGGAGCCGAACATTATAAACGTGATGATTGTCATCGGGCTTACCGGGTGGATGGGTGTTGCGCGGCTCGTAAGGGCGGAGTTTCTTTCCATAAAGCAGAGGGATTTCGTCGTGGCGGTGCGTTCGCTTGGACAAAGCGACGGCGTCATCATCTTCAGGCACATACTCCCGAACGCCATGGCCCCGGTGCTGGTCTCCGCCACGCTTGGCGTCGCGGGGGCGATACTGACGGAGTCGGCGCTCTCTTTTCTCGGCATCGGCGTACAGCCGCCGACCCCGAGCTGGGGGAGCATTCTCACGGAGGGGAAAAATTACATCGAGTTCGCGTGGTGGCTCAGCGTGTTTCCGGGCCTCGCCATTCTTTTTACGGTTTTGGGGTACAACCTGCTGGGCGAGGCCATGCGCGACGCGCTTGACGCAAGGATAAACTAGGCGGTCCCGTGAAAATATTGGACAAGTATATTTTTATCGAAATCGCCAAGGTTTTCCTTATGAGCCTTTTCATTCTTATGTCCATCCTTATTTTGGAAAAGATCAACTTTATATCCAACCTGACGCGCGGGAGCGCGATGGGGGCGGGGGAGTTGCTAAAGCTCATTATCTACACGTCGCCCGCCTTTTTGGTGGTCTCCATTCCGCTTGCGTCCATGCTCGCCTCGCTCACGACTTTTTCGCGGCTTTCGGCGGACAACGAGCTTACCGCCATGCGCGCCGGGGGAGTGAGCTTTATGCGCCTGCTTTGGCCGGTGATTTTGGCCTCGATTACGTGGATGACGTTCTCCTTTTGGCTTTCAATGGAGATAATGCACAAGGGGAATTATCTTTTTAACTCTCAAATCACCTCCTACGTCAGCAAAAGAATAACAACCGCGCTCGGCGAAAGGGTGTTTTTCGACAAGTTCCCGAACATCATTATTTACGTCTCCGAAAAACCGCCGGGGGAAAATATCTTAAAAGGGGTTTTCATATACGATTCCAGCGGCGCGGACAGGCCGCGCTTTATCACCGCGAGGCGGGGTTTTCTCGGGACTTTGCCGAACGACAACATCGCCCTAAAATTGGAGGACGGATATATTTACTCGGGCGACGCCGTTTCGTTCAGGCAGATAACATACCGCAATTACGACGTCGTAATGGACGTCGGCCTCGCGCAGAGAAAGGCGTTTGAAAAAGGGGCGAGGGAGATGTCGCCCGCCGAAATAGCATCCGACATTCAAAAACGAATCCAGTTAAAAGCGACTGTAAACGCGGACGTGGTGGAATTTTGCAAGCGGTTTACCATGCCGTTTGCATGCCTTGTGCTGGGGGTTTTGGGCGCGCCACTCGGCTTTAAGGTGGGTCGCGGCGGAAAATGGGGCGGCGTCGGGATGGGGATTTTAATGATAATTTTCAACTATCTTCTTTTGATGGTGGGGGAGGGGCTTGGCTCGCAGGGTAGGATAGACCCGGTTTTGTCCGCCGTCTTGCCGAACGCCATAATGGGGGTTCTTGCGCTGTTCCTAATTTATAGGGCGGTAAAAAAATAGCGTGGCCGGGTTGAACGAGGCGTTGTTCTGGGCCGTCAACGGGGCGCACTCCGATTTTGCGGACTACATAATGTTCGCCCTGACGTCCACCGGCTACACCGTCCCGGCGTTTATAATCGCGATGGTTGCCTGCCGTTTTTACGGGGGGCTTTCCAAAAGGACGGTGGTTGTTTTGATGGTCGCTCTTGCGCTCGGCGGGGGCGTTGTGCACGGCTTAAAACACTTATTTCCCGAGGACAGGCCGCTCGCCTATTTTGCCAAAAAAACTCCGCCGCCCCACGCAAAAGTCCACGCCCCTTTTGAAAGGCACAAGACAGGCTCGTTCCCATCTGGGCACACCCAGACCGCTTTTTCGGTGGCGATGTTTTTAGTTTTGCTTTTCCGAAGGCACGCCGTGTTGTGGTTTCTTTGGGCATGCGCGGTCGGCGTCTCCCGCGTTTACCTTGGCGTGCACTTTCCGGTGGACGCGCTTGTCGGCGCTCTTGTCGGAACGACCGCGACTTATTTGGTCTTCAGTCTCTCAAAAACATCCAAGGAATAGGCCCGCCGGCAAAGAATCATTTCAAAAATATCGCGTTTAAATTGCGTTTGGATAATGCGTACATAATAACGTACAATAATACGTACGAAAGGAGGCGACCAAATGACCAAAACAATGCCCATAATTGAGGCGCGGAAAAAGCTTAACCGCCTGTCCACCGAACTAAACAATGAATTCCAGGTGGTTGAGATTACGCGCCACGGCAAGTCTGTTCTTGCTGTAATGTCGTGGGACGGGTATGAATCAATTGTTGAAACCCTTGAGATTATGGGTGACGCAAGATTGATGTCGGAATTAAAAAAAGGGATAGAGGAAAGTAGGGCCGGTAAAACGGTCGGTTGGGCGCAGGCAAAAAAACGGCTTGGCGGATGAAGTATCGAATTGTAATAACCAAAGTCGCGTTGCGTTGTCTCGATGCGATATCAGATCTGAAGGTTCGCAAGCAAGTTATGGAGAAAATTGACTCGCTTGCCGACGAGCCGGAAAAACGGGGCAAATCCCTGACTTACGAGTTGGCCGGGTATTTAAGTCTCCGTGCCGCCGGGCAACGCTACATGGTTATTTACACGGTGGAACTAAAGGAAGTTACAGTCGTCGTCGTGGCCCTTGGAATTAGAAGGGGCAAAAGTAAACAAGACATATATCAACTGGCAAAAAAGTTGATTATGGCCCGCCTTGTTTAGGGCATTTAAACTTTTCAGAGATATCGGTTACAAACCGAGATATAATCCGATGATGCGAGCAAAAATAGTTTGGGGGGCCGTGTCGGTCGTGGCGGCGGTATCTTTCGCCGTAGTGACCGGGATTTTGAACCCCTCGGAAAAAATCAACGCACTTTGGCTTGTCGTTTGCGCCGCCTGTTTTTTTGCCATCTCCTACCGGTTTTATGCGGCGTTTCTGGCCTCCAAAGTTTTGGCGCTGGACGCCGATTACGTCACCCCCGCGGTGAGGTTGAACGACGGGATGGATTACCATCCCACCAACAGATGGGTTGTTTTCGGGCATCATTTTGCCGCAATCGCCGGTGCGGGGCCGCTAATCGGGCCGATGCTCGCGGCGCAGTTCGGCTATCTGCCGGGATTCCTATGGATATTGATTGGCTCGGTGCTTGGCGGAGCGGTGCACGACATGGTCATACTGGCGGCCTCCGTCCGCAGGGGCGGAAAATCCCTGGCGCGGATCGCGAGGGACGAGCTTGGGCCGGTCGGCGGCGCCTCCGCCTCGCTCGCGATACTTTTTATAATCATCGTCGCGCTTGCGGGGCTTGGCCTCGCGGTTGTGAACGCGCTTGCCAAAAGCCCGTGGGGGGCGTTTACGATATTCGCCACGATTCCCATAGCGCTGTTCATGGGTTTTTATCTGCGTAACCTCCGGCCCGGAAGGGTTGGGGAGGTAAGCGTCGTCGGCGGCGTGCTGTTGCTCTGCGCGGTGATAGGCGGGCATTTTATTCCCGGTTCGCCGCTGGAGCCGTATTTTACCGTTTCCAGAACCGGCATGGTGGTCGCCATCGGCGTGTACGGGTTTATCGCCTCGGTGCTTCCGGTCTGGATGCTTTTGGTGCCGAGGGACTACATAAGCACCTTTATGAAAATCGGCACAATGGTCATGCTAGCCGCCGGCGTGATTCTTCTGGCGCCCGAGATGCAAATGCCGGCGGTTACAAAGTTCGCCGGGGGCGGCGGCCCGATAATTCCGGGGACGCTTTTTCCGTTCATGTTTATAACAATAGCGTGCGGCGCCATCTCCGGCTTTCACGCCTTGGTCTCGTCCGGCACGTCCCCCAAGATGATAACCTGCGAGAGCGACGTGCCGCTTGTCGGTTTCGGCGCGATGGTTACGGAGGGGTTTGTCGCGGTGATGGCAATCGTGGCGGCGGGGATACTTATTCCCGGCGACTATTTTGCCATCAACACCAAGCTGGGGTTTGACCAACTGGCGGCGCTTGGGTTTCCGGTCTCGCGCATCAACGAGCTTTCCGCGCTTGTCGGAACGGACGTTCATGGCAGACCCGGCGGGGCCGTCTCTCTCGCCGTTGGGATGGCGTCCATTCTTTCCTCCCTGCCGGGGATGAGGGGGCTTATGCCGTATTGGTACAACTTTGCGCTGATGTTCGAGGCGTTGTTCATTCTAACCACTGTGGACGCCGGGACGAGAATCGCGCGGTTTCTTTTGCAGGAGATGGGGGCTGGGGTTGTCTCCACGGTGCGGGGGAAGGGCGCTGAAAAAGCCGAGGATTCGGCCCCCATAAAGGGCCTTGTCGGAGTCGTTGTTTCCAGCGCGTTGGTGGTGGTCATGTGGGCCTACCCGATTTATAGCGGCGACGTGTCCACCATCTGGCCGATGTTCGGCGTGGCCAACCAACTGCTGGCGGCGATAGCGTTCGGTATTGGCACGACGATAATCATCAAGTCCGGAAGGGTTCAGTATGCGTGGGTCACGTTTGTCCCGATGGTCTTCATGTTTATCACCACGTTCACCGCGTCGTACCAGCTTGTCGGAATTTTTATGGCGAAGGCCGAAGGCGCCCTTTTGCCGCGCGACGCCTTCAACTACAAATTAAACTCCGCGCTCGTGGTGTTTATCGCGCTTTTGGCGTTTGTGGTGTTGGTGGACATGGTCTCCAAATGGGCCGGTTATCTTTCGTCCTCCGGGCGCGTGGTTCGCGAGGGCGAGGCATAGCCGCCTTCTTTGCCCTGGTGTAGCGTCCCAGCATCTCCTTTACAGGCGGTGCGTGCACCAACACGAATTGGTAGCAACGGGATTCATCCTGTTTCTGCGCCCGCAGTGAATGGTTGAGACTTTAAAATGTGAATCAGAGCGAGCGGTTTGAGACTTTATGAGGGTTGACGAAGGCAGGGCGCAAGGCAGGCCGCAGTAAATGGTTTGCACTTGTATGTTCCAAGTCAGAGAGATAAAGCAGGCAACTTGATAAAGGTTGACGAAAGCTACCATGAAAGTGGCCTAAAGTTAGTTGAAATTTAAGTATGACCTCACCTGCTAAAATGTTTTTATAGAAGAAACAATCAAAGCAAGGAGGTCATGTGAAGAGAGTAACCGAAGTAGTGATGAAGGGCAAGCCGGGGATGCTGGA
>JACQEX010000017.1 GCA_016200345.1 Nitrospinota bacterium | reverse complement strand
CGTCCCTGACCGTGAGAAAAATAAAAAAGTTGTATAAAAGCAGGCCAAGCATCGAGCCGTAAAAGGCGCCAAGCAGGAGGCTTTCAAGGACGTTTTTATCGGTAAATTCCTTTTCGTTCCAGGCCGTCATAAACACGTTCGTAAATGTTTTACCTGGGGAGACCACTCTGACGAAAACGCCGCTAGTCCCGGGCCGAGTGTCAAAAACAAAAACGTTTTTTCGATTTTTTACGTCCCTTATGCCGACCGGAAGTTGCCCACCGCTAAAATGCGCGCGATACCCGCCGTCCGCCGTCTCCTCGTACGCCTCCGCAAGGTTGATGCGCGGATCCTCCAATTGCAAAAGCCAGCGGACATTCTTGGAATCCGCGTTTTTTACGGGGAAATAGAGCCAGTGGTCGGAATCAGAAAACCCAAAATTAAGAGTGGTTTGATTCTCCGGCGCGAATTTGACCTTATATTCCGGCGATTTCACATCGTCTATGGTCAGTTTTCTAGATTTGTCCTCAAAATGCAACACATGGAGACCGATGAACTCGCCATTAAAATCTTCCTTTAGAAGAAGCGGCTCCACGGCAAAGGCCGCGCCGGAAAAAATTAATAGGAAAAAGAGGAACAACCCCGCAATCCGCAGGCACAGCCTGCCTAGAAACCCAACCATCGGCTGATACTATTCGCAATGAATAGTTTAGTCAAATGCACGCTTTTATTTCTAAGAGAGCGGGCGCATAATTTAACCATGTACAGAAACAAACTACGAAGAACCGGAGAGGTCAGCTGGGAAATACCGGCGGACTCAACCCGCGGAATGCTCGTGCCGGCCAAAATATTCGCCTCCGAGGAGATGTTGCCGTCAATCGACGACTCCGCCCTCACCCAGATTTCAAACGCCGCCACCCTTCCCGGCGTCGTCCTGCACACCGTCGCCATGCCGGACATCCATTCCGGCTACGGACTCCCGATAGGCGGCGTGATGGCGACCGACCCGGTAACGGGCGTGGTCTCCCCCGGCGCGGCTGGCTACGACATAAACTGTGGCGTGAGAATCATGCGGACGCCGATAAACTTTGCGCAGGCATCGGCCGTGCGCGGGACGCTGGCAGAGCGTTTAATGACCGCCGTTCCGGGCGGAGTCGGCAGGGGCGGCGTACACGAGCTGGAACACGACGACTACCGAAACATCGCGGAGCACGGCGCCGGGTGGGCGGTGAACAAGGGGCTTGGGTTCAAGGACGACCTCGCCAATTGCGAATCCAACGGAAGGCTCGAAGGCGCCGAACTAAAACACGCCGGGAACCACGCGATGAAACGCGGGCGCGACCAGATGGGGACGCTGGGGAGCGGAAACCATTTTTGCGAAATCCAGCACGTTGACGAAATATACGACCAAGAAGTCGCCGACAAATGGGGCCTCTCGAAAGGCCAGATTTTGGTGATGATACACACCGGCTCGCGCGGATTCGGCCACCAGGTGGCGACGGAATATCTGGAGACAATGGAACACGCCATGAAAAAATACGGCATCACCGTGCCGGACAGGGAGCTCGCCTGCGCACCGATGGAAAGCGAAGAGGGGCGCGAGTATCTTTCCGCGATGAGAACCGCCGCCAATTACGCGTGGGCAAACCGGCAGGTGATAATGCACTCCGTCCGAACCGCGCTGGCCGACATTTTTCACATAGAGCCGGAGTCAATGCGCCTTCTCTACGACGTGGCGCACAACATAATAAAAATCGAGAGACACTTGGTTAACGGCAAACAGACAAATATTTTGGTGCACCGCAAAGGGGCCACGCGCTCGTTTCCCGCCGGAAACCCGGAGCTTGCCGACGTCTTCAAGGAGACGGGCCAGCCGGTTTTGGTGCCAGGCGACATGGGGCGAATGTCGTTCCTTCTGGCGGGGTCGGCAAAATCAATGGACGAATCGTTCGGCTCCTCCTGCCACGGCGCGGGACGGCGCCTTAGCAGACACCAAGCGTTGAAGCAGGCCGGTAGCGGCAAAAAAATTCAGGAGGGACTTTCCGCAAGGGGAATAGAGGTTCGCGCGGCGGGACGGCAGACGCTGGCGGAGGAGATGCCGGACGCATACAAGGACGTCTCGCAAGTGGTCGACGTCGTCGCCACCGCCGGACTCGCCAAGATGGTCGCAAGAATGCGCCCCGTAGTAGTAATTAAAGGTTAAGGAGATTTTTTATGGAAACCAGCGTGTATGATTTTAAAGCGAAATCAATAGACGGAAAAGAGACAAGCCTCGGGGAGTTTAAGGGGAAAGCGCTTCTCATCGTAAACGTCGCGAGCAAATGCGGGTTCACACCACAGTACGAGGGGCTTGAGGCACTTTACAAAAAGTTTAAGGACGAGGGACTTGTCGTTTTGGGCTTTCCGTGCAACCAATTTGGCGGACAGGAGCCGGGGAACGAGGATGAGATTAAAAGTTTCTGCGACCTAAATTACCACGTCACCTTTCCCATGTTCGCAAAGATTGACGTGAACGGAGCGGACGCCCATCCGCTTTATAAGTTTCTTAAAAACGAAAAACCCGGCGTGCTCGGCACGGAGATGATTAAGTGGAATTTTACAAAATTCCTAGTTGACCGCGCCGGGATGCTTGTCAAGCGATACGCGCCGGACGTAAACCCCGAGGCCATCTCCGCCGACGTCCCCGCCCTCCTTGGGTAATGGGTCAGTTTGATTTGTGAATAACGTTTTTGAAACGCCGATTGCTTCGCTTCGCTCGCAATGACAATTACTTGTCATCGCGAAACTGCCGCAGGCAGTTGTGGCGATCTCTGATTTTTTCAAAGTGACCCAATACACCTTTTGCCGGGCAAGATAAATTACGCCGCGTTTTCCCGCTCCACGTCCCACCCGGAAAAAAGGATTACGGAAGGATGGCATTTTAGCGCCCTGGCGATCGTCTTTGCCCTCTCGACGCCCAGCTTAATCCTTTCGTGTTCAATTCCTGAAATGGTGGATTGCGGGATTCCAGTCGCCTTGGCGAGATCCGCCTGGCTAAACTCCTGAAGCTCGCGCAAAATACGCACCGATTCGCCCACGCCGACGTTCATCCGCTTTTTAGCCGGCAAAAATCCCTTTCTCATATTTGACTACCTCCTATAATCGTGCGGCGTAACCTTAATTACATACACGGCAACTTCAATCTCACGCACCTCGTAAATAACCCTATATTGAAGGTTCAATCTACTCGACCGGCATCCGCGCCATTCGCCTCCCAAGGCCTCGTCATGAAATCCCTTGATGAGGCGCAACCCACTGGGACCCGAGTACATTACGATGTCCTTCCACTTTTCATATCGCTTCAACAATTCCGGTTGCAACCGGTCAATCTGCCTTTGCGCCTCCCGACTCTCATAAACACCCCACATAACAATTATATACTATACCCTTTTTATAATGTCAACTCCAAAAGCCAAATATTCATCTATACTTAAGGCATGAAGTTTTGGAAAGAAATGAACATGACCGCGTTGGCGCAAAAATCCGGAGTTGACCGCGAGGAAGCGCGCTCTCCTTTCAATTCGGATTCCACCTTAGCACACTGTCCTAAATTTGGGGTCCACCTCTTTTACCCCCCCCACAAAGCTACCATAAAACTATATTATTTTTTTGTTATACACAGTTTTCCGTTCTCATCATATAGTTTCCCCTGCATCTTTTGATTTCCTGCTTCTTATTCGCGGCTTTACTCTCTAGGTCACAACGCGAGGGCGTCGGTGACGGACATCGTGGCGACGCCGAACTCCTCCTCCACCTTTCCGCGCAGAAGGTACGGCCTGTGGCTCTCCAAAATGTGGCAAAACTTCCGGTACGTTTTTGGAAAAAAGACGGTCTCCAAAACTCCCGTGTCGTCCTCGAACGTCAGGAACTCCATAGGCTCGTCGTGCTTGGTACTGACCACCTTCCCGGTTATGAGCCAGCCGACAAAATTAACCGTCTCGCCGACGTGACGTCGGACGTCGCGCGCCTTCACGGGCGAAACCTTGGCGCACGCCTTTTCGTAAAAGACAATCGGATGCCGGTCGCACAAAAAACCGAGCGCGGAGTATTCCCTTCGCAACAACTCCATAACTTTCTCCGGTTGAAATTCCGGCGGGGTTTCGTAAAAACATCCGTCCGCTTTTCCGCGGCTGACGAGCCGCCAGAGAAGGCCGGCCTGCCCCCTTCCCGCCTCCAGCGCGCCGAACGCCCCCGCGTAAATCAGCGCGCGGGCCTCGTCATCCGCCGGGTTCACCCGAAGGAGAAAATCGTCGAAGCTTTTATACGGCCCCTCCTTTCGCAACGCTACGATTCTCTCCATCGTCCCGGCGCCGAGGTTTTTAACGGACAAAAAACCGACGCGCAACTCGCGCCCGGAGCCGCGCCATTTCACCTCGCCTTCATTCACGTCCGGCGGAAGGATTTTGCAACCGAGCCGCTTCGCCTCGGAAACATACGCGAACTCGCCGTAAAACCCCCCTTGGTTGCTAATCACGGCGGACATGAACTCCGCCGGGAAATGCGTCTTTAGGTAAGCCGCCTGAAACGAGACCCGCGCGTAGCTCGCGCTGTGCGGCTTGCAGAACGAGTAGCCGTCGAAACTTAAAATCATCCGCCAGACCTCGGCGATTTGCTCGCGCGAGACGCCGTTCCTCGACGCCCCATCCTCGAATTTATTTCGGAAGTCGGCGAGCTCCAGCACCTTTTCCTTTTTGGACATTATCTTGCGCAGTCTGTCCGCGTCCGAATGCGAAAATCCGGCGAGCGACACCGCAACGCGCGAGACGTCTTCCTGGTACACCATTATCCCGAAGGTCTCGTCCAACACGCCCTCCAGCAACGGATGAATCGGGCTCCACTCCGCCCCGCGCAGGCGCAGAAGATACTCGCGTATAAACTCGTTCGCCGCCGGGCGGATTATGGAGCTGTGTATGACGAGGTGCGCGAAATCCCCCTTGCCCGATTTTTCCTGCAAGAGGCGCATGGCGGGACTTTCTATGTAAAAACAGCCCATGGTAAGCCCCCGCGCCACGAGGGATTGCGTCGCCCCGTCCTCCTCCGGCTCCCACGCGCGCTCGTCGAATTTTTCCCCGTTGTCGCGCACGTTCGCCATGGCGTCGCGTATCACGCCGAGGCTTCTATTCCCCAAAAGGTCAATCTTCACGAGGCCGGATTCCTCCGCGCCGTCCTTCTCCCACTGAATTACCGGCACGCCGTCCAGCTTTAACTCAAGCGGAACGCGCCTGCTTATCGGTCCGGGGGTTATCACCACGCCGCCGGGATGGACGGAGATGTTTCGCGGCGTTCCCGCCAGCCTTCCGGCCAGCGCCAATATCTCGGGCCACGGCTCGCCGAACTCCAGCCCCCGCGCCCTCGGAAGCCGTTTTAGCGCCACCAAAAAACCGTCGTCCCCCGGCCGCATAAACCACGGCACGCGCGACGTCACCTCCGCTATCTCGCCCGCGCCGAGGCCGTACACCTTCGCCGTCTCCCGTATCGCCATGCGGGGCTGAAAAAAAACGTGGTTGCACACCATCGCCGACCGCCCCTCGTACTGTTTTAAGACGGAGGCGATCACGCCGGCCCTTTCGTCCCACGCGAAATCCACGTCGATGTCCGGCGGGTCTTTTCGGCCGGGATTTAAAAACCGCTCGAAGTAAAGGTTGTTTTTCACGGGACAGACGTTTGTTATCTCGAGGCAGTATGCGACCAAGG
Organism: Nitrospinota bacterium; assembly: GCA_016200345.1. GTDB lineage: Bacteria > Nitrospinota_A > UBA7883 > JACRGQ01 > JACRGQ01 > JACQEX01. Next base: position 4,254 of record JACQEX010000017.1, on the reverse strand, counting down.
AGGCCGCCCCCGAGCCGCGCCCGCAGATGCGCGGGCTTCGCAAGACTATGTCCCGCACCACCAGAAAATATTCGGAGAACCGTTTTTCTAAAATAATTCCAAGCTCGTATTCCAGACGGCTTTTAACGGACCCGCCCAACGGGACGCCGTACCGTTTTTCCGCCCCGGCGTAGGCGGCCTCGCGCAGTATGCTTTCCGCCGTCCTCCCCCCGCCGTCCCAGGGCGGGAAAACAACAGACGCGTCCGGCCCGGTAAACCGGCACCTCTCCGCGATTCTATCCGTCTCCGAAACGGCCTCCGGCAGAATTGAAAAACGCTCCTCGTATTCCCGAGGGGAGGCTAGCCATGCGTCCGCCGGGGCCGCGTCCGCCTCCCCCAAACGCGAGAGCGACGTGTTGAGCGAAATGGCGCGAAGAAGCCGGTGGAGCTTCAGCCCGCCGGGGCTGAGAAAAAAACTGTCCGCCACCGCGACGACCGGCGCGCCGATTTTTTTCGCCGAACGCCTTATCTCCGAGGAGTCGCCCGATATCTTTCGGGAAACAGCGGCGCACGCGTCCAGCCCCGCGCCCCGCCATCGTTCGAGCAGTACGGCGTCACCCGTCAAAATGCAAAGCCCCTCGCCAAGTTTTTCCACCTCTCCCTCCAGATTAAAACTTTCGTCTATTTTTCGTGCGGTGATTAACTGGCAGAGGTTTTCATAGCCGAGCTGATTTTTCACAAGGCATGCCACGAGTCTGTCGGAGCATGGGTCGGTTATATGCGCGCCGATTATCGGACGGACGCCGTGGAGTTTGCATGACTTTAAAAACGACCAAAGGCCGTATAAGTTGTCAGTGTCGGTAAGCGAGAGCGTCCGAAATCCAAGCTCCTTAGCGCGAGCCACAAACCGGTCAACCGGGGCGGTTCCCCGCATGAGGGAATAATGGGAGCGAACGATTAGCGGCACCATATACCGAAAATAACACGAAAATTACAAACACGACAATAATAATATATATGCTACATATTTTCTGATAGTTACAACGAATTAATTATAAACTGACTGAAGTTGTTCTGGTCGAAATTCGGAAGCTTGGACTTAATGGGGTTTGGCTGAAATAACGTCTTGGCGGGCTTCAACAAGGTTAAGGACTTTGCCGCTTTGTTGGCCCAAAATCCCGTTCATGACAATCTTGCCGTCCAAATGGCCCCCCTCCTGCACCACGAGCGCAGGGGAGACTACGTCTCCGGTTATCTTGCCGGTGGAGAGAACCTCGACCTTTCTTAGGGCTTTGATGTTTCCGCTAAACGTGCCCATGACGATGAAGTGCCCCGCGTTAATCTCACCCTCCACAACGCCGGTCTCTCCTATGATGAGGCAATCGGTGGTGTTGACCTCGCCCTTGAACCTTCCGTCAACCCGGACGGTGCCGTCAAACGAGAGGATTCCCTCGAACTCGGTTCCCTCGCCCAAAAAGGCCCTAATGTGCCCCTGGGACTGCTCTTTTTTAAAGCTCACAAAACCCCCTCGTTTTCTACTCAATTTTATACCGCTAATGCTAGCACAAAATTTCACGGTCGGCGCTTTTTTTTTTACGCTTGCCGAACCCGCCGTCCGTCGCGTTTTATTAATCGTCTTTTTTATTAAAAAAAAGCGAGGTAGAATGGCGCAGACTTATTTGCGCCTTTTAAGGAGAATTTATGAAGAGATTAGCGTCGGCCATTATTTGCCTGGTTTGCCTTTCCGCAAACGCGTCTTACGCGGCCTCAAAATACGAGCCAGCCTCGGACAAGACGAGCAACGTTGACGTGTCGCTCACATACGGCGGCGAGCCGCTGTTTTCCGGCATGGGCGTCACGATGGGCGGCGGCTTGGGCTACACCTACATGTCAACCGCCACCATCGGGGTTAGGGCCGACATAAACACGCTCAACTGGTCAAAAAACTCCAACGGGACGACGTCCTACTACAACCGCCTACCTCTTTTTCTGGGCTTCAGATTTTATCAAAGCGGAATACTGCCGTATTACTTCGAGGCCGGGGTCGAGGCCAGCAGTGACTATGTGTCGGGAGGCACGGGAACCACGACTAGATTCGGGGTGTCGCCCGGCGTCGGCATGGAGGCCCCGGTGGGGGAAAAATATTACATCGGCGGCGACTTAAGGTACCACATTCTGACGGACCCTTATTACTCCGTCACGATCTCGTTCGGCAAAAAGTTTTAAACGGCGATCCTCCCTAGGAGAGGCGCGCTATTCCTTCCTTCACGGCGTTGAGGTTTTTGGACGCCGGGTACTTCGACAAAAATTGCTTGTACTCCTTCAACGCGCCCTCCTTGTTTTTCGAAAGCTCGAAATTATGCGCGACCATGAAGTCCATCTCCTCCTTGAAAGAGGAGTCGCCCCTGAATTTTTCCAGCGTCGAAACTGCGGCGTCGTATTTTCCCTGGTTTTGGTAACAAGAGGCCAGGCCGAGCGCGGCAAGCTGTGCCACGAAATCCCTCTGTCCGCCGTCCGTTATCTGTTTGTAAAGCTTTTCCGCCGCGTCCGGGGATTTGCCGTCGTGATAAACGTAGTTCGCCTCGTACAGCAGGCCTATCCTGCCGTTGCGCGTGGAGCCGTAGCTCTCCACGTACCCCTTAAGCGCATCCTGCACCTTGCCGGTTCCGTTCGCAAACTGGTCGTCGTCCACCCTCGGCGCGTCCTTTAATATTTTGAAAAGCTCGGCGCTCGCCCTGGCGTCCCTGTTTTGCTTGTAGCCCACCGCGGCAAAAATCACCACGACCAAAAGAACAACGCCGACGACGGCCTTAACCGCCTCTTCCTTCCTGTCGTCAATCCAGTGGTAAGCCTTGGTCCAAAAGCCGACGAACTCGTCCGGCCCCTTGATGTCCTCTCGTTTCGTTATCCTCTTATAATGAGCCACAACACGCCTCCACTATTTTTTGCGAATTACCCAAAACCTCCTGCGCCTCCGTGAACGAGAGGCCGGCGGCCATTACTATCCTAATCGCCGATTCCCTATCGACGATGTTTCTTGGCGAATGAGTGTCGGTGTTAAAAATGAGTTTGGCCCCGACCTGTCTAGCCACGTTCGCCACGTGCCCGTTGGAATAACTGTGCCCGTGCCGTCCGCTGATTTCAAGGCAGACTCCCGCCGAGGCCGCCTTCGCCGCCACCTCCGGCGTTATCATCCCCGGATGCGCGATGAAGGTGACGCCAGCGTCAATCGCCGCCTCATTGGTCTCTTTTTCCACCGGCTCCACTATTGTCTCGCCGTGCACGGCGATTATTTTAGCCCCGTTCGCGCGCGCGCGCTTGGCCACGTCGGCGATGTTGCCGGGGGTTACGTGCGTTATCTCGACGCCGGGAAGGACTTTTACCTTGTGGCCGTCCTGCGAGCAAAATTTCACTATCGCGGTAACGACCTGCTCCACGTTGGATTGGTCCACGTGGTCGGTGATGGCTATGCAACGGCACCCCGCCATCTCGGCCCTGCGGGCGAGCTCCGCCGGGATTAGCTCCCCGTCGCTGAATACGCTGTGCATGTGAAGGTCAATCATAGCCGGTTAGAATACGTTAACGCGCGGGTGTTGTCCATGAAAATATGGGAACAGACGCCAGAAGAAGATCCACTATTCTGGATTCTTAACTCCTGAATTCTGTATTCCGTTTTTTGCTTCAGCTCCCCATTATCGTCTGCGAGGTCAGAATCCCCACCGGTTTGCCGTCGTTGACGACTATAAGGTGGTTGACCTTGTTGTCCAGCATCAGCTTCTTAGCCTCGAAGATGGACTCGTCCGCCGCAATCTTCACCGGGTTGGGCGTCATGATGTGCGTCACGTCCATTTTGTTCAAATCAACGTCCTTCGCAACGGCCCTGTACACGATGTCTTGCTCGGTGACTATGCCCACCAGCTTGCCGTCGGCCTCGAGCACCAAAAGGGACGACGCGTTTTCCTGCAACATCCTTTTCGCGGCGTTTGCTATCTTGTCGGTTCCGGAGATTGTGGACATCTTGGGCGACGCCAAATCCCCCACCGCGAGCAACGTTTTAAAATCTGACATTTATCCTCCTCGTTAGTTGTTTACCGGCTAACCGAAATTATGTGACACCAGTTTTTCGGCAATTTCCAGCACCTTACCCGGCACCGCATCAAGCTTGACACCAATCCGTTCGCCGGTTTTGCGGACTTTTATCTCCACCTCTCCGTTCTTCAACCCCTTCTCGCCGACAATGACTTGAATGGGTATCCCAAAAAGGTCCGACTCGTT
>JACQEX010000101.1 GCA_016200345.1 Nitrospinota bacterium | reverse complement strand
TCCAGCATCCCCGGCTTGCCCTTCATCACTACTTCGGTTACTCTCTTCACATGACCTCCTTGCTTTGATTGTTTCTTCTATAAAAACATTTTAGCAGGTGAGGTCATACTTAAATTTCAACTAACTTTAGGCCACTTTCCCAAAACATAACCCAGTTCCCCGCCCGAAGGATGCAGGACATAGTCAACCAACGTGGCGACATCCCCTTTTTTGAGGCTGGAATCCGGGATGTCTGCAACCAACGCAACCCGCGAGTACAACTCCAACTTCATTTTATGTTTTCCCTTCTTGGCTTTAGCGTTACAAATCGGACTTGTCCGTCTGCCTTCCATCGCAACCAAACCGCAGTAACCTTCAATGCCCGACCGTTCGGGCCCATTAAAACTCCTTCTGTCCGAAAAAATTCACCGTATTCGCTGTCCCCATCATAAATGGCTTCGCAATCTCTTGCAAGGACAACCAAGGCCTTCTTCAACTCAGTTGGGTTGTCTTTTGTAAATCCAGCCAAACCGAGAAATTTTGACTTGTCATCCCACAATCTGTGCACAAGGAGATACTTAGTTAGTTTTTCATCGGGAATAACCACATCCGATGAAAGTCTCATTTTAATCCGGTTCGCCCTGCGCGTTGGGGGGTGGCGGAATAAACACCTGCCTCGGTTTCGCGCCGTCCGCGGGGCCGACCATCCCCTTGGCCTCCATCGTCTCTATTATCCGCGCCGCGCGGTTGTAGCCAATCCGCAGGCGCCTTTGCACCATGCTGATGCTCGCCTGCCGCGTCAACGCCACAAGCTCCACAGCCTGCTCGAAATATTCGTCGTCGTCCCCCATGTCCTCGCCCGCGGCGTCCCCCTCCGGGCTTTCCACGATGTTCAAAATCTCCTCGTTTATCCGCGGCTTCCCCTGCTTGCGTAAAAATTCCACCACCCGCTTCACCTCGTCGTCCGACACAAACGGGCCGTGAATGCGCTGTAGCTTCGAGGTGCCGGGTGGCAAAAATAGCAGGTCTCCCTTCCCCAAAAGTTTTTCCGCGCCGGTGGAGTCCAGTATCGTCCGGCTGTCTATCCGCGAGGTGACCTGGTACGAAATACGCGCCGGGAAGTTCGCCTTAATCAATCCGGTCAAAACGTCAACCGAGGGCCTTTGCGTCGCCAAAATAAGGTGGATTCCGCTCGCGCGCGCCATCTGCGCCAGCCTCGTTATGGAGTCCTCCACCTCCTTGCTCGCTATCAACATAAGGTCGGCAAGCTCGTCTATTATTATCACTATATATGGGAGTTTTTTGGGCGGCGTGTCGTCCGGCCTCTCAACGGATATTTCGTTCCCCTCCTCGTCGAACTTCCTCGTCAAAACCTCGACCTCGTCCTTTTTCTTGGGCGATTTTTTCTTGGATTTTTTTAGCTCCTCCTCCACCCACTCGTTGTAGCCGCCGATGTTCCTAAACCCCTTGTCGGACAAAAGCGCGTACCGCTTTTCCATCTCCATAACGGCCCACCGCAGGGCGCTGGCCGCCTTTTTGGGGTTCGTGACCACCGGCGCGATGAGGTGCGGGATGCCGTCGTAAATGGAAAGCTCCAGCATTTTCGGGTCTATCATTATGAAGTTCACCTCGTCCGGCGTCGCCTTGAAGAGGATGGACATAATCATACCGTTCAGACCGACCGACTTTCCGGATCCGGTGGCCCCCGCCACCAAAAGGTGCGGCGTTGACGCTAGGTTTGCGACCACCGGCACGCCGTGCGTGTCCTTCCCCAGCGCCATGCTGAGTTTGGACTCGGACTCCGTGAACTGTTGCGAGGTGAGAATTTGCTTCAGGAACACCGGCTCCACGTCGAGGTTCGGCACCTCTATGCCGACCACCGCCTTGCCCGGCACCGGCGCGAGTATGCGGATGGAGACGGCGCGAAGACCCATCGCCAAATCGTCCGCGAGGCTTGCGATTCGGCTAACTTTTACGCCGGACTCCGGCTCGAACTCGTACTGCGTTATCACGGGGCCGGGGGAGACGGTGACGACCCGCCCCTCGATTCCGAAGGCGGCGAGTTTTTTGGTCAATATTTCCGAGTTAATCAAAAGCTCCTTCTCGCTTTTTTGCTTGCCGGAGGCCTTTGGCTCGCTTAGATAACTAAGCGGCGGCAGAAGATACGTCCCCTCCACCATAAACTCGAATTTTTCCTGTTTGGCCTTGAACTCCTCCGCCGGTTTTTCTATGATCGGTTTTTCGTTTTTCCTAATTTTCGGCTGTTCGACGGCGTCTTCCAAATCCGGTTTTTCGGCCTTTTCCTCCGTCGGCGACTCCGCGGGGGCCGGGTTTTTCTTTCTTAAATTGCGAACCGCCTCCGCGATGTGCGGGGCCGCTTTTTTCGCCTGCTCGTAGAGCCGTACGACAAACCCGCGCATTAGGCCGACGAACTCCCCAATCGAGAGCCGCGTGGTGACAAGCACCGCGATGAAAAGAACGGTGAGGGACAACACCGCCGCCCCACCCCGCGCCACGAGGCGAACCAAAATTTTATCCGCCACCACGTAGCCCAAAAAGCCGCCGCCGTGCGCCACGGGATAAACCGGGTCGGCGGGCCAGAATATGTTCACAAGCGAGCAGAACGACGGAAGGAACAGCGCCGCGCCAAACGCGAGCGGGGCGGAGATGGCCTTTGCGTCCCTAAAAAACATCGAGAGGCCGAGGCTTAGGGTGAATACGGGAATGACGAACGCCGCCGTGCCGAAAAGCTGTACCATCGCGTCGGCAAAATACGCGCCAATCAGGCCGATGCCGTTGTTCACGCCCGCTTTGCCCGCGACAGAGTGGAGGAAGGAGGGGTCGTCCGCGCTATATGTGACGAGGCTTGCCACTGTCAGAACCGAGAACGCGGTGAGGGCGACTCCCGCCGCCTCCCTGAGGTGTCGTTTTTCCATAAAATCACGCAAGAAACCCATTGGCGACATTCTACTCCGAATTATTCATGGAAAACCCATTAGAAAAAAGAGTAGAGTGTTTGTCTGCTTTTGACCGCCGTGGAAATGCGCTCGTAGCTCAGTGGATAGAGCATCAGCCTCCGGAGCTGAGGGCCGCTGGTTCGATCCCAGCCGGGCGCACCAATATTATTCGCGGGACGCAATTTGCCCAGAAACCGTTCGAAACTGGCGCCTGCTTATGCTGGGATCGAAGGCGAGCGAATGGCGTTTAAACCGCGATATCTAGTTGAATTCGGTCATAATCAACGGAAAGGCGAACCTTCTCCTTGCTCTTTCCGCCCTTTATCCGCCTTTTTCGCTCAATTAAACCGACGCTCTCAAGCATTTTTACGTCCTCGGTGACGTTTTTCCTGTCGCGTTCAAGCTGTGTTGCAAGCTCGATTATGGATTTTGGTTTTAAATCATGGATTGTCCTGATAAGTCGTATCCTTTCCGGGGAAAGAAATTTTTGCATTTCCTCGGTGCTGTCAAAACAAATTGTTTCGACGGCGGACGGAACTTTCTTCCCTCCGGTTGCCGCTTTCCAAGTTTGCTTAAATTCCTTTGCCATTTTATCAAGACTTTTGACCTGAAGAAGAATGTGCTTAATTTTCATGTTTAATCCTCCAATCTGAAACATCTTTTAGAAAGTCGGCCATCAACGCGTCTACGCCCCGAAAATCGTAGTTTTCCACACGGTTCAAATAATGCCTGTGATAACCCCTTCCTTCCGCGTTGTCATAACCGATTACCCGTTCCCCGTTTTTAATGAAAACAAGCGAGACTTTGAGGCCGTGGGGTTTGTCGCCGGCCGGAGCCACGCGCCAAATCTTCATTTCAATAATGCCGCCGTCGGGATACCTCTTTTTCCGGTGGAACAGCTTTACGCCCTTCATATATGTGGCATATTATGCCACATAGAGCGGGCGATTAAAAGTCATCAAACAATAATAGAAGACCATGTCATACCGGTTTCCGACGGTGGGTCAACGGTTGGACAAACCAAATCCGCGTTTGGCCTTGACTTTGCAGGGGGGTATAAAATATCCGGCATATGGCGTATAAGGCAAAACGTCCTTGTCACCCTAGTTTTCGTTTAAAAAGTCTAAATAGTCCACGGAACTCAAACCCGTGGTGACAAAAATCTTGACATGTATTCAAACTGAGACGCCTCCGAAAAATGAGGGAGCACGACTGGAAAAACGGTATAATACGGGCGGTATGGAGACAGCGGAAAAAATAGGCTCGCCAAAAACCGACGCGACGCCCTCGGAGCGCGATTTCGCCGCCCAGCTCGACGTTTATCGCGGGCTGGCGGAGGAACTGCTCCAGCAGGGGACGTCGGAGGAGGCCTACGCCCTTTTGCTGGAAAGACTTTCGACCTGCATTAGCGCCGAAAAATTCGGCGTGGTGGTTCCGTCCGACGATTTGGAGCACGCCAAACTCGTCGCGCTCAAGGGAAAACCAAAGGAGCAAAAATTCGTCGGAAAACCCTTCCCCGTGAAGGGAACGCCGTTTGAAAGGAGCCCGGACGACATCAGGCAGGGGGTCGTCCACGAATCCGGGAGCGTTTCCTTTCCTCCGTTTAGGGGGGAGACGATGGAGCTTGCCGGCCCGTTTTTAACCTCGGGCCTCGTCTACCGGAAACCGAAGGAGGAGCCGCGGTCGGTCGGGTGCCTTTTCGTAAGCCAGCCGCGCAACGGGGGGTTCACGGCGGTGGACGCAAACACGATTTCGACCTTTGCGTCGCTCGCCTCCATCACAAAAAAACATTTCGAGAACATCGAGACCGCCAGCACCGCAACCAAGGAAATGGACCTGATGCTGAAAGATCTGATGGCGACCTTCGAGTCGCTCCAGCAGTACTCCGCCATCGTGGAACAGGTGAACAGAATCAGCGTAAGAATCAACTCCACGCTGGAGTTGAAGGTGATTTTTAGCTCCATAGCCGACTACACGAGAAATCTGCTAAGCGCCGACATCGCGGTCGTGGCGGTAATGGGCGGAAACAGCAAGATAAACTTCCCCGGCGTGGCGGGGCTGGAGCCGGGGAAACTGCCGCTCTCCGTCATTTTGGACAAGGAGAGCATCCTCTCCATCGTGATGGGCTCGGAAAAGCCGATTGTAAACAACCAAATGAACAAATTCGTGTCGCTGGGCTTTGAGTTTCCGGTTGCGTTGAGAAACTTCGCCACCTACCCGATAGAGAGCAAGGGAAAAATCGTGGCGGTCATCATGGTCTTCAACAAGACCAACGGGGCGGACTTCACCAGCTCCGACACCGATTTTCTAAAGACCCTGGCCTACCAGGCCTCAACCGCCATCGAAAACGCGCGGCTTTTAAACAATCTTCAGGACACACAATTCACCATGATGGGAAAGCTCTCGGAGCTGGCGGAAAAAAGGGACCCGGAGACGGGCGAGCACCTTCTTAGAATGCAAAAATATTCCAGGATTATCGCGCAGGAGATGGCGAAGTTCCCGAAATTCGCCGGGATAATAGACGAGCAGTTCATAAGCGCGATTTACATCGCCAGCCCCCTGCACGACATCGGCAAGGTCGGCATTCCGGACAACGTGTTGCTAAAACCCGGAAAACACGAGCCGGAGGAGTTCGAAATTATGAAAACGCACGCCAGCATCGGCGAGACGATTCTGCAGGGCCCGGAGTATTTGAAAATGGCCTGCGACATAGCCGGGTACCACCACGAGAAGTTTGACGGCACGGGATATCCGCACAAGACCAAGGGGGAGGAAATTCCGCTTGCGGCGCGCATCGTCGCCGTGGCCGACGTTTACGACGCCCTCACCTCAAAGCGCGTTTATAAGGAGGGGAAATCCCACGAGGTCGCCATGGAAATAATCAGGGAGGGGATTGGCGAGCATTTCGACCCGGAGGTCGTCACGGGAATGGAGGCCGGCATCAAGGAAATCATCACGATTAAAAACCTCGTCCGCTAACCCCATCCTCAAAAATCTAGAGCAAACCACGAAAGGCACGAAAAAACACGAAAGATTTGTTTCTTGTTTTGCCCAAACAATACGCTTCCCTTTTCGTGCACTTTCGTGATTTTCGTGGTTTCCCCCTGATTTGAGGTTTGGCGTTTTTATGAGGAGAAGTGGGCGGAGATGGCCTTCGTCATCGCCTCTATCGTGTACTCCTTCGGCTCCACCAGCACCTTAAACCCGAATTTTTTGGCGGTCTCGGTCGTTATCGGCCCAATGGAGGCGGACGGGACTTTTGCGATTATCTCGGCAAGCTCGTCGGGGGAGAACATCCCGGCAAAATTCGAGACCGTGGAAGACGAGGCGAACGTGACCATGTCCATCCGCCCGGCGCGAACCAGCTGTAGAACCTCCGCCTTGTTCCCCTCCGGCCTCACGGTGCGGTAGGCGGTCACAACGTCCACCTTCGCCCCGCGTTTAGCAAGCTCCTCGGGCAGAATTTCCCTCGCCTCCTTGGCGCGTGGAATAAGAATCTTTTTTCCGCCCACCTCGCCGATGACGGATAAAATCCCCTCGGCGCGAAACTCCTCCGGCACGAGGGCCACGCGGATTCCAAGCGCCTCCAACGAGGCCGCCGTCTTTTTCCCTATGGCGCAGACCTTCGGCCCGGCGAGGTCGCGTATGTCGCGCCCCGTCTCGGCGATTCTTTTCATAACGTATCCGACGCCGTTGACGGAGGTGAACGCAAGCCAGTCGTACTCCCTAATCCGCGCCAGCGCGGAGTCGAGCGCGTCCCAGCTATCCGGCGGAACCGTCTCTATGGTCGGGAACTCCACCGTTGTGGCGCCCATCTCCTCCAACCGGCGGGAAAAATCGCTCGCCTGCGCCCTGGCCCGCGTTACGATTATCCGTTTGCCAAACAGCGGTCTTTTCTCAAACCAGTTGAGCCTTCCGCGAAGGCTGATGACCTCCCCAACAACTATCAGGGTCGGGGGCGCAACTTTTTCCCTGAGCGCGATATCCGCGATTGTCTCAAGCGTGCCTATCCACGTCTGCTGGTCGGCGGTGGTCCCCCACCTTACGAGCGCGACCGGCGTTTTTGCGGACCTGCCGTTTTTAATGAGGTTTTCGGCGATCATGGGCAGGTTTTTAACCCCCATGTAAAACACAAGCGTTCCGACGCCGGTGGCGATTTTGTCCCATTGGATTGCGGTGTCCTGCTTGTCCGGGTCCTCGTGGCCGGTGATAAACGCCATCGTGGAGGTGAACGAGCGGTGCGTGATGGGGATGCCGGCGTATGCGGGGCCGGCCACGCCGGATGTCACGCCCGGCACGACCTCGAACTCCACCCCCGCGTCAACAAGCTCCTCGGCCTCCTCGCCGCCGCGCCCGAAAACGTAGGGATCCCCCCCTTTTAGGCGGGCGACCGATTTTCCGTTTGTGGCGAGCCGGACGAGGAGCGTGTTGATGTCCTCCTGAGGCAGGGTGTGGTCCCCTCCTTTTTTGCCGACGTAGATTTTTTCCGCGTCCGCGCGGGCGTGCTCCAGAAGGCGCGGATTCGCAAGATAGTCGTAAACCACCGCGTCGCAGGTCTTGATAAGCTCCAAGCCGCGGACGGTGAGCAGGCCCGGGTCGCCCGGTCCGGCTCCGATTAAGTAAACTTTCCCCTTTTTCATGAAGCGTAAGTATATCCCGCTTTCATCCCCTAATAAAGCGGGTTTGCATTCCCTTCTTTATTCCGTGAAAAAAGCGGGATATAATCCGACGAATGAATTTTCAAGAAATCGTCCTCTCCCTGCAAAACTATTGGGCGTCCAAAAACTGCCTGATACTGCAACCGATTGACACCGAGGTCGGCGCCGGCACCTTCCACCCCGCCACCTTTTTGCGCGTGCTCGGCCCCAAGCCGTGGAACGCCGCGTACGTCCAGCCAAGCAGACGCCCGACCGACGGGCGGTACGGCGAAAACCCCAACAGGCTCCAGCACTACTACCAGTTCCAGGTGATTCTAAAGCCCTCGCCGGACGACGTGCAGGAGTTGTATCTGGAATCCCTAAAATCGCTCGGCCTCGACCTTAAGGCGCACGACATACGCTTTGTGGAGGACGACTGGGAAAGCCCGACGCTAGGCGCGTGGGGCCTCGGCTGGGAGGTGTGGCTGGACGGAATGGAGATAACGCAGTTCACATATTTCCAGCAGGTCGGCGGCGTGGATTTGCGCCCCGTCTCGGCGGAGATAACGTACGGGCTTGAGAGAATCGCCATGTACCTTCAAAACGTGGAGTCCGTCTACGACCTTAAATGGAACAACGACGCGACCTACGGCGAGGTTTTTCTGGAGGACGAAAAGCAGTTCTCCAAGTTCAACTTCGAGGCCTCGAACCCGGCGTTTAACACCGACCTCTTCGACAAATTGGAGGCGGAGGCCGTGAAACTTTTCGACGGCGGCCTGGTGCTACCCGGCTACAACACGGTGCTAAAATGCTCGCACACGTTCAACATGCTGGACGCGCGCGGGGCGCTGGGCGTCGCGGAGAGGACAAAATACATCCAGCGCGTGCGCAGGCTGGCCGGAAGGGCCGCAACAGAATACCTAATCATGATCGGGGCATGAGAGCCTTACTTCTAATCCCACTGTTTCTTTTTTTCCTTATCGCCGCGCCCGACGCCGGGGCCGAGACCACCGCCGAGAAAACCGCAAGAATTTTGAACAAGATTGACGATATGTGGCGCGGCAAGTCCTCCAAGGCGGTTATGACCATGACCGTCCAAACGCGCCACTACACCCGCACCATGAAACTCGACGCGCTCTCGAAGGGAAAGGAAAAGACGCTCGTAAGAATCATGGCGCCGCTGAAGGAAAAGGGGACCGCCACTCTGAAATCCGGCAACGAGATATACACCTACCTCCCGCAGACCGACAGAACGATCCGCCTCAACTCCGGCATGATGATGGGCTCGTGGATGGGGAGCCATTTTACGAACGACGACCTTGTGAAAGAGTCGCGCCTGATGGACGACTACGTTACGACGATAACGTTCGACGGGGTTCGGAACGGGATATCGGTGATTGACCTGACCCTCATGCCGAAGCCGGAGGCGGCGGTGGTGTGGGGCAAAATTGAGCTTACGGTGATGGACGAGATAATCCCGCTAAAAGAGACTTATTACGACGAGGATTTGAAGGTGGCGCGAACCATGACGTTCCGCGACGTGAGGGAATTTGGCGGCAGAAAAATGCCCGCCGTCCTGCGCGTGGTCCCTGCGGACAAGCCGGACGAGCACACGGAAATCGTCTACGAGGCGATGCGGTTCGATTTGGACGTCAACGACGCGCTCTTTTCCCTTTCGTCGCTTCAACGCCAGACCGGCGCGGGGAAAAATTAAATGTCGTGGACGGCGATAGTCTCCTTCGCGTTTCGCAACATCTGGCGCAACAAACAACGCTCGCTGGTGACAATCGGGGCGATGGCCTTCGCGGGGACGATAATGATTTTCTTCGCGGGGCTTGGCGCCGGGTTCTCGAAAACGATGGAGCGCAACGCGGTGGAGATGAACGTCGGCGACCTGCAAATTCACGCCCCAGGATACAGGGCCGACCCTGACCTCTACGCCACGGTGAACAACACCCGCGAGATAATGGAGAGGCTGGACAAGGCCGGATTTTACTCGTCCGAACGGCTTTACGGGTATGGGCTGGCCGCGAAGGGGAACGCCTCGTCCGGCGTTTGGATACGCGGGGTGGACGTGGAGAACGAGCCGAGGGTTACGCTCCTAAACCGCCACGTCTTAAGCGGCGAATGGGTGGCGGAGGCCGACCACAAGGGCGTCGTAATAGGCAAAAAACTGGCCCACTCGCTCGGCGCGAAACCGGGAGACGAGATTGTGCT
>JACQEX010000100.1 GCA_016200345.1 Nitrospinota bacterium | reverse complement strand
TCACGCCATCCATCATGGTTCGACCCCCGCTTTTCAAGCCCAAGGCGTCTTTTTTCCAGCCGTGTGTTCTTCAAGACCCGCATTTTTCAACCCCTTTTCCCGTTTGGAACAAGACTCCCTTGTGCCTAAGAAACATTGCCCTTTGAAATATTTACTTACGTCACAGCCAAAGGACGTAATCCGTTAATCCGGCTCAGTATCAAGGCGAACAGTTCCCCCGGCACGGCTACCTCCGCCATCTGGAAATAGACATACCGCGCCGTGGCTACCATCTTCGCCCCGTGAAATTCCAGCTTCACTTTTCGGTTAAATTCCAGCCGCAAGGCCCGTTTTTTAGCTTCACCCATTGAAAACCCCCGAAAAATATGTTGCGAAGTGCGTTTCGCCCTTATTTTACGCGGCTTTCATCAACTATGAGCAGGAATATTTGCATTTCCATCTGGGAAATATGGGATTGACCACAATGTTGGCGTATCGTCGGTTGCCTCCTACGAGATAAAAAAAATTGATTCTGATTATTTTACCGAGAGCTAAGCATTCTGTAACCGAGCGCAAACGAAACGAACCTCCCTCCGCAACTAGACCAGCAATCCTCAGGCAAGATCGGAAATTTTCAGGAAAGATGTCGCATGAATTTTTCTTGCCGCTTGCCTATCTGGACCCGTCATAATCTTTTTTGCCGGTGTTACTCTCCTATTTTTATAATTTAGCGGTAGTGTGAAATGGATTTTGAATGGGACGAGAGAAAGGCGCTGGCAAACAAACGAAAACATGGCGTCCATTTTCAGGAGGCCGCAACAGTTTTCGGGGATAGGTTTGCCGTTACGTTTTTTGACCCGGATCATTCTATAATGGAATCGCGGTTCCTTACATTTGGATTTTCCGCGCAAAAACGTCTGTTGGTCGTCGCGCACACGGACAGGGACGACGTTACGCGCATAATAAACGCAAGGCCGATGAGCCGCAAAGAAAGGGAAATATATGAAGAGGCTTAAAGCCGTCGAGTTACGCCCGGAATATAAGCGGGAAGACCTTGGAAAAGGCGTACAGGGGAAATATTTTTCGTCTTACAACAAAGGGACTAACCTGGTTTTGTTAAGCCCGGACGTGGCAAAGGCGTTCCCGACGGAAAAGGCCGTTAACAACGCCCTTCGCTCGCTGATTGGTTTATCCTCTAAAACCCCCTCAAAGCGACCGGCGGGACGCGCGAAAAAAGCCCACGCCTAATAAATAATTCTGCGTCTTCACTTTAGCCTTCTTAATTTTCCGGCGGCTTGGCGGTTGCCAACACTCATGGGGTACAATCGGGGGATGAAAAGGATATTTTTTTGGGCGGCATTCTCGGCGATGCTCGTAATGGCGATTTTTGCGGGGGAGGCTGAGGCGTTCGACCTCGGCTTTTTGCACATAGTTAAAAAACCCAAGATTGCCTTCGACCGCGCCGAGGTTAAATCCGTCTCCGCCGACGGGGCCGTGGTTGAATTTGTCTTTAAGGCGGACAACCCAAATTCGTTCGGGGTGGATCACGTTCTTTTGGACTACGACCTTTCCGTTGACGGCCAAAAAGTCCTTTCGGGCAGGGACGTAAAAATCCCCTTGAAGGCGAAGGGGGCCACGGAGGTGAGGCAGACCGTGGAGATAAAATTCGACAAGGTTTTCGCCTCCGCGCTCGACCTGGCAAGGGCCGTGCTGGAGGGGAAAAAATCGGTTCCCTATGCGTTTGAGGGGGTCTTTAAACTTGACGTTTTTTGGATAAGTTTTACCATCCCGATAAAGGAAAACGGCGACCTTCCGTTGCCCACGGTGGAAGATTTGGGCAAGGCGATAAAAAAAGCCCTCCCGTTCTTTTAGCCCCCTTTACATAAATCGGCATTTATGCCACTATTCAAAGCATGGGGACGCCGCCCGGAAAGGGCTTTTCACTTACCGAATATTTTAAGGAAGGCTACATCCTCGTCTGCGACGACAACTCCAGCCTGCGCCAGACGATAAGATCCATGGCGAGGCAGTTCGGCGTGACCAACATAATGGAGGTGGACGACGGCGACAACGCCCTGAAGGTGCTGAAAAGAAACACCGACCGCCCCTGTCTTTTCGTGTTGTTGGACTGGACCATGCCGCGCCTCTCCGGGCTGGACGTGGTTCGTGAAATAAGGGCCGACAACGAGATAGGCGATTTGCCCATCATGATGGTCACAGCCGAGGCCGACCCCGCGCAAATCGTGCGCGCGGCGGAGGAGGGGATAAACGGCTACCTTACAAAACCGTTCATAAGCAAGGTTTTCGAGCAAAAAATTCAGTCCATCCTCGAGGCACGCGCAAACCCGCCCGCGCACGTAAGGCTCCTCATCGAGGCGGACAACCTCCTTAAAAAAGGTGACTACGACAACGCTTTATTGCTGTTCGAAAAATCGCTCCAAACCAAGGAGACTGCGCGGGGTATGGTCAGCGTGGGCGACATCCACCTGATGCGGGAACGTTTCGACGACGCGCTTGCCATGTACAACGGGGCAATGCGCCTCAACGCGCGCTTTTTAAAGGCATATTCCAAATGCGCTGAATTACACCTGAAACAGGGGGACGTGGACGCCGCGGTGGAACTGCTCCAAAAGGCCATCGCGATGAGCCCCAACAGCCCGGATAGACTGATCGCCTTGGGAAACCTTTACATAAAACAGGCGGATAGCGAGTCCGCCACCGACGCCTTCAACAAGGCGGTGAAATTGGAGCCGAAAACCGGGAAACAGATTGTGGACGAACTGTTGCAATCCGGCAACAACGGGTTCGCCGAGACGTTCCTCAAAAAAATCGGGGCCAAAATCGGCTTGGACACCTACTATTACAATCGAATGGGGATTGCGCTGAGAAAGCAGGGGAAGTGGAAGGAGGCCGTCGCGGAATACCAAGAGGCCATTAGATTGGACGCAAAAGACGAGAATGTTTATTACAACATGGGCAAGGCGTACCAGGAGGGGAAGGAATACACCGCCGCCATCAGGTGCCTAAACACGGCCCTGGAGTTAAGGCCCGGCAAAAAGGAGTTTAGAGACGCGCTGGAGGCGCTGGAAAAACTCTCCATGAACTCGCGCTACTAATCACGCCCCTCATTTTTCTCCACACAGCACATTTAACGCCATTCGGCTGTTTTCAATTCATCAACCGCCAAGAAATGAGCGTCCCTCGTCACCAATGTTAGGTCATGCTGAATGGCGACAGCCGCAATCCACAAATCATTTTCCGGTATCGGGTTACCTTTTTCCTTCAGCCTGTATTTAATGCCGCCGTATATTTTGGCGGTGCTTTCATCGCATGAAATCACGGATATGGTATTTGCAAACTCCTCAATTTTGGAAAAATTATCCTTGTTTTTGCTCGATTTGTGCGCCCCGTAATACAACTCCCCAATTGCAATGGAAGGAGCAAAGCTTTCAGAAGCATTGGCGAAGTTATTAAGAATCTCGGCATTGCCGGAAAAAATGCCAATAATGATATTGGTGTCCAGCAGAAACCTACCATTCACTTTTGTCTACCTTTTCACAGCCCTCCTCAATGGCGTTTGTCATCCTGCGCAAATCATCGGGTGGAATGGAACCAACAAACTTGAGCAAAGAGGCTCCTTTCCCCCCTTTGTGCGCCATCGATTTGGCAAACTCAAGAACTTTTCTCTGAAGTTCCGGGGACAAATCGTCCATCTGTGAAAGCAAATCTTCCTTTATTGACGTGCCTGCCAATGCCATTCTCCTTTATTTATTTGATTGGCTTGATTTTAACACGGAACGAAAGGAAATGCCCGCAAAGGGTTGGATTGGGCTTACCCGCCGTGGAGAAAGGAAATGGCAGGATAAATGCTCTTAATCTCTTTTCTCCTTTTCGTGTTCTTTCGTGTATTTCGTGTATTTCGTGGTTGTTACCAATTTTGGCACCCATCTTGCTCTACAGGGGGTTGGATGAAGATTTGACGTTTTTTATTTTTGGAGGGTAACTTGAAAAAAGTATTTGTTTTGGCAGTAATAGCGGTTCTCTTGTCTATGGGCAGGGCCGACGCGGCGCCCAACGCCTTTAAGGACGTGTACACCTCCACCTCCGGCGACAAATTAAAGCTTGAGTTGCGGTTCGAAAAAGCCCCGAAGACAATCATCAACTATTACGAACGGTCAATACAGATGGACGTTTCGGACGGCTTTGTGTCCCCGGCTCGAAGGGTGTTTGACATAGACAAGGCCGGAATAAAAACCATCAGCGTTTACCAACTTAAACCCAGGCTTTTGCGAATAAGAATCGCCCCGGAAGATGGGGGAATGAAGGCGCTTAAAGAAGCCTTTTCCTTCTCCGCAAACAAACACGGCGTAGTAATGCTAATCGGAAAAAAGAGCGCGGCAACCGTAAAAGCGTCGGAGATTCTGACGCCGGATCTGGTTGAAGCGTCAAAAACCCCCGCGCCCGTGGAGCATTCCGACGACGCAAACTCCTCAAAGGAAATAACGCCGGAAGTCACCACTCTCTCCCCGACAGAGGCGGTCGCCAACGGAGACGACTTTCTTGCAAACATCAGAAAAAACCTTGACGACATAAAAAAAGAGGGGACCAACAACCCGGACAAAACCTCCCTTACACAGCCGACGGCGGTGCTTGCCAGCAACAACCAGCCGCAGGCGGCCCCGGCGATGGCTCCCGGCCTTGGCGAGGCTTTCATAAAGATTGGGAGCGCGTTGATGGTGGTATTGGCCCTTATTTTCGCGGTTTCTTTCGTGGCCAAGAAATACCTTGGCAACGTGGAGAGCACGCTGGGGACGAAAAAGCAGTTGAAGGTTCTTAGCAACCACTACATCGGCGTAAAAAAGAACGTGACCATAGTCGAGGTCGGCGGCGACATACTGGTGCTCGGCGTGACCAACACCAACGTCGGCCTGCTGGCCCACATAACCGACCCGGACAAGATAGAGCAGATAAAAATGGCGCACCGCCTGCCGGACAAGCCGATGGGCATGCTCAAAAAGTTTAAGATTTTCAACTGGGTGAATTTTAGAAAACCGGCCGAGCCGGTCCGCCCGATGAACTCCCAGTTTGCAAAACAGGTCGCCAGCTACGCGGAGACCTCCCGCCCCGCGCAGGAGGAGGACGCGCCGCTAACCACGCGCAGGGAAGAGGCGATTGAGAACGTGCAGAGGCTGTTGAAGCAAAAACTGCGAAACATCGAAGGAACCGCCTGATGAAAAAACTGATTTTAGCCGCGACTGTCGCGCTGTTTGCGCTGTTGGCGACCGCCCCCGCGCACGCCGCCGGCCTGCCCACCATATCGCTCGGCGTGCAGGACTCGGCCCAGCCGGACCAGGTGGCGACCAGCCTAAAAATATTGATGGTGCTTACGGTGCTGTCGCTCGCTCCGGCGCTGTTAATCATGGTCACCTCCTTCGGAAGAATCGTGATAGTGCTTTCGTTTCTTCGGCAGGCGCTGGGCACCCAGAGCCTTCCCCCCAACCAGCTGTTAATAGGCCTCGCGCTGTTCCTGACCTTTTTCGTGATGGCCCCGACGTTCGGTAAAATAAACAACGAGGCGCTACAGCCGTACCTCAACAATCAGCTAAGCCAGGACGCCGCGCTGGAAAAAGCCTCAGCCCCGTTGAGAAAGTTCATGCTACGGCAGACCCGCGAGAAGGACCTCGCGCTGTTCATAAACCTGGCCCACGAGAAAAAGCCCAGGACGATAGAGGACGTGCCCACCTACGTGGTCATCCCCTCCTTCATAATCAGCGAGCTTAGGACCGCCTTTCAGATAGGCTTTATGATTTACATCCCCTTCCTCGTGGTGGACATGGTAATCGCCTCCGTGCTTATGAGCATGGGCATGATGATGTTGCCCCCCGTTATGATTTCGATGCCGTTCAAACTGATGCTCTTCGTGCTGGTTGACGGCTGGTATCTGATTGTAGGCTCGCTCGTAAAAAGTTTCGGTTGACGGAAAGGAATTAAGATGACCCCCGAATACATAGTGGAAATGGCAAAAAAGTCCCTTGAGATAACGATTTTGGTCTCGGCCCCCATGCTCGGCTTCGGCCTTATCATAGGCGTGGCGGTGAGCATATTCCAGGCGGTCACCTCCATACAGGAGATGACGCTGACCTTCATACCCAAAATAATCGGGGTCATGGTCGCGACGGTCGTTTTCTTCCCATGGATGTTGCAGATGCTGATGTCGTTCACTTCCGAAATTTTCATAAACATCCCCCAATACGTGAAATAGAAAGAACATGGGAATGTTAACCACAAAAAACACAAAAAAACACGAAATGGGGGACGACAAATTTTCCTGCTCTTTTCGCGCCTTTTCGCGCCTTTCGTGGTTTAAGCGTTTGTCATGAACCTCTTCAATTTCGACATACCGCACCTGATGACCTTCATGCTGGTCTTCATCAGGCTGGGCGGCCTCATTTTCACCATGCCTGTCTTCGGCGCGTCCACCATCCCCACGCAGATGAAGGTGGGGCTTGCCGGACTCGTCGCTTTCGTCGTCTTTTCGGTGGCAAAGATACCGACGGTGGACGTGACCATGCCGATGGGAAAGTACATATACCTGCTCGGCGGCGAGGTGATGATAGGGCTTATCATCGGCTTTGCGTCGCAGTTTTTGTTCAACGCCGTGGAGTTCGCGGGCGACCTGGTCGGCATACAAATCGGCTTTGGAATCGTGAACGTGCTCGACCCGACCACAAGCTCCCAAATCGGGATAACCTCCCAGTTTCTAAACACCCTGGCCTTGCTGGTGTTCCTGGCAATCAACGGCCACCATTGGTTCATCATGGCGGCCGTCAAGAGCTTCGACGTGCTCCCCCTCATGGGCTTCGCGCCGCACGCGGGGCTGACGGACCTGTTTATATCCCTCACCGCGCAGGTGATGGTGTTGGCCATTAAACTCAGCGCGCCGGTGGTGGCGACCATTCTTTTGCTCAACATCGGGCTGGGCCTGATAGCCCGCACCGTGCCGCAGATGAACGTCTTCATAGTCGGCTTTCCGCTTCAAATAAGCCTCGGCCTATTCATACTCGGCATGAGCATGCCGACCTTTTATGAAATTTTAAGGCACTACTTCGGCGCGTTTCCCGAGACGGCCCTTTCCATAATGAAGTTGCTGTAGGGAGCGGGTATGGCAGAGGGCGGGGATAAGGAGCAGAGAACAGAGGACGCAACAGACAAGCGGCGCGAAGACACGCTAAAAAAAGGGAGAACCGCCCAGAGCAAGGAGATTGGCTCCACGTTCGTGCTTTTGGCGGCGGTCTGGATGCTTTACGCCTTCGGCGGCATGATGCGGCAGAACATTTCGGAAATGATGGTCAAGGGGTTCACCGACGGCGTCATGTACCACCTTACCGCAGACACAATAAAACCGCTGGCGTGGTACTACTTTTCAAAAACCGTGCTGGTGCTCTCGCCGATTATGATCGCCGTCGCCCTCGCAGGAATAATTTCGACCCTCGTTCAAAACGGCGGGTTTATTTTCTCGCTCGACCCGCTTATGCCAAATATGTCCAAGCTCAACCCGTTGACCGGCGTCGGAAGGTTTTTTGGCTGGTCGTCGGTGGCGGAACTGCTTAAATCGGTCCTAAAAATCGCAATCGTCGGCGGGATGTGCTACTGGGTGCTTTTGGGCGAATGGACAAAACTCCCCTCGCTCGCACATATGGGGGTGGAGGAACTGGGCTACTTTATATTCCGGGTCGGAATAAAGCTGATTCTATACGTACTGCTCCTCATGATAGCCCTCTCGGGGGCGGACTTCGCGTTTCAAAAATACTCGTTCTCCGAAAGCATAAAAATGACAAAACAAGAGATAAGGGACGAAAACAAGGAAACAGAGGGAGACCCCCTTATAAAACAAAGAATTAGAAGCGCGCAATATGCGCTTGCTAGGAACAGAATGATGGAAGAGGTGCCAAAGGCCGAGGTCGTAATAACCAACCCCACCCACCTTGCGATAGCCCTGGCCTATAACCGCGAAAACATGGTCGCGCCAACCGTTGTCGCCAAAGGTGCCGGACACGTTGCGGCCAGGATACGCGAAATAGCCAAGGAAAATAACATCCCGATTGTCGAGGACAAACCGTTGGCACGATTGTTGTTTAAGACTATAGATATCGGAGGAATAATCCCCGAAACGCTGTATAAAGCGATAGCGGAAATTTTAGCTTATGTATACAAATTGAAAGGTAAAGTTAAATAAAACAGTATGTTTACTAAAAATAGGCAGTTTAAAAACAGTCAAGGGCGGATTCTTGACATCGTCAATTTTTTGACGCACAAAGGAGGGGAAAATGGCGAGTCCTGATACCACCAACCAGTTAGCCCTCCCCGGGTTTGCCAAATTTAGCGATGTTTTGATGGCCGGAGCCATGATAGGCATAATTGCGCTTTTGGTGCTACCGCTACCGGCCCACATGCTGGACCTACTTCTGGCGCTTTCCATAACCATATCGATGATCATCATGATGATGGCGATTTACACCAAATCGGCCTTGGAGTTTGCCTCCTTTCCGTCCGTTTTGCTGGTTGTCACCATTTTTAGGCTGGCCCTGAACGTGGCGACCACCCGTCTGGTTCTGATGCACGGCAACGAGGGAACCTCCGCCGCCGGAAAGGTCATCGAGAGCTTCGGCAACTTCGTCGTCGGCGGCAACTACGTCGTCGGCACCGTTATTTTCCTCATTCTGATAATCATCAACTTCGTCGTTATAACCAAGGGCGCCGTTAGGACCTCCGAGGTCGCGGCCCGTTTTACCTTGGACGCGATACCCGGCAAACAGATGTCCATAGACGCCGACTTAAACGCGGGAAACATAACCGAGGTGCAGGCGCGGGAGCGAAGGCGAAACCTCGAGAGAGAGGCCGATTTTTACGGCGCGATGGACGGCGCCATCCGGTTTGTGCGCGGAGACGCCATCGCCGGCTTGATTATAACGGCCATCAACGTGCTGGGCGGCTTTGCAATCGGCGTTTTGCAACAGGGAATGAGCATGAACGAGGCCGTCCTCATATACACACTGCTTACAATCGGCGACGGACTGGTCAGCCAGATACCGGCGCTTGTCATTTCCGTCTCGGCCGGCCTTATCGTGACGCGCGCCTCCTCGGAGTCGGACATGGGAACGGACGTGGCGCGCCAAGTGTTGGTGCACCCCAAGGCCTTCGCCATCGCGTCGGCCACCCTGGCCTTTCTCGGAGCCGTGCCGGGCCTGCCGCACCTGGCGTTTTTCTTTCTTTCGTTTGTAACCGGCCTTATAGCGTACCTGACGATAGAGGCGGAAAAAGAGATGTTTATGACCAAAAAAGCCGAGGCGGAAAAGGCCGCGCAGGCCCCGCCGTCGGACAAGATAGAGTCCATAACGCCCTTGGACGCCATGGAGTTGGAGATTGGCTACGAGCTCATCCCGCTTGTTGACGCGGCCCAAAACGGAGAACTGCTCGACAGAATCAAGTCCGTGCGAAAACAGTTCGCGCTGGACTACGGGTTCATCGTCCCACCCCTTCACATACGCGACAACCTGCAGTTGAAGGCGAACGAATACGCCGTCCTTCTAAAAGGGGTGAAAATCGCCGGCGGCGAGCTAGTTATGAACCAATATCTCGCCATGGATCCCGGAACGGGAGTGGACCCGGTTCCCGGCGTAGCCACCACCGAACCTGCGTTCGGCCTGCCCGCCCTGTGGGTCACGGAGGCGAACAAAGAGCGCGCAAGATCCGCAGGGTACACGGTGGTCGACGTCGCGACCGTGCTCACAACGCATATTAAAGAGATTATCAGAAGCAACGGCCACGAGCTTTTGGGCCGGCAAGAGGTGAACGCGCTGATAGACAACTTCAAATTGACGTCGCCCAAAATCGTAGAGGACCTCATCCCGACCGTTATGACGCTCGGATTGGTGCAAAAAGTTTTGCAAAACCTGCTAAAGGAGCAGATTTCCATCCGCGACCTCGGAACAATACTTGAGACGCTCTCCGACTGTGGCGGCGCGACAAAGGACACCGACATACTCTCCGAGTACTGCAGGCAGGCGCTGGCCCGCCAGATAACACGCCAGTACGTCTCCCCCAACGGGAAACTGCCGGCGATTACGCTAAGCAAAAGAACCGAGGACATGGTGCAGGAGGCGATCAAGCAGACACAGCACGGCTCTTACCTTGCCATGGACCCTACGGCGGCACAAAAGCTGGTGGACGGACTTAAAAAAGAGATGGAACGCGCCTCTTCGCTCGGCTTCCAGCCGGTCGTGATGACCGCGCCCGCCGTTAGGTTGCACCTAAGGCGGCTGATAGAAAGGTTCGTGCCGAACGTGGCGACCCTCTCCTACAACGAGGTCACCACCGGCACCGAGATTGAAACACTTGGCGTGGTTGGAGTCTGAACATGAACATTAAAACTTTCCAGGCTGTGGACATGAAATCCGCCATAGCGCGGATAAAAGAGGAAATGGGCCCCGAGGCCATAATCCTCGGCACCAAGCAGGTTCGGGCGAGCGACGGCACGTACGGCCTCGGCACAAGGGCTTTTATAGAGGTTACCGCCGCGCTGGACGACAACGCCCCTCCCCCGCCGCCGAAAAAAACGGAAAAGGCCGCCGCCAAGACGGTGAAAAAATCCACCCTCGCCAAGGACTCGGAAGTGGACCAGTTGAAGGGGGAGATAGCCTCCATTAGAAGCATGATTGCGGAAGGTCTGCTGGCCGACGCCAGCCTGAAAAAAGCCGCCGGAATGGCGGAGGAATTGGAGAATATGCGCTCCATGCTTGCGTTCATGATGGAAAATTCCGACTTCTACAAGGGAGCCGGACTGGAGCCAAATTATCTGGCCTGCTACAGGCGGATGGTGGATCGCGGCGTCGACCGCGAATACGCGCTAAAACTCGTCCGCGAGGTGCGCGAAGGGGTTCCGGGTAACCGCGAGTTCGACCTAAAAAGCATCGTCACAAGAATCGGCGAACGAATCAACGAGGCGATGGTGACCGCCGGCCCCGTGGCCCCGCTGACAAGCGGCGCGCCGCGAATAATATCGCTCGTCGGCCCCACGGGCGTGGGCAAGACCACAACGGCGGCGAAGATTGCCGCTCGCCTCACGATGGACGGCAAAAAAGTGGGACTGATAACCATAGACACATACCGCATAGCCGCGGTGGAGCAGTTAAAAACATACGCGCAGATAATGGACGTCCCCCTGGAGGTTGCCATGACGCCGGACGAGCTTTCGGACGCGGTGGAAAACTTCGCCGGCAAGGACGTAATCGTCATAGACACCGCCGGGAGAAGCCAGCAGGATTTTGAAAAACTCACCGAGCTGGCCGGGTTCCTAAAGTCCGGCCCCGAGATGGAAAACCTTTTGGTTCTCTCCTCCGCCGCCGATTCCGCCTCCGTCGAGGAGGCGATTAAAAATTTTGGTCGGATTGAGATTTCAGGAATCATCTTTACGAAAATGGACGAGACGCTAAAACCGGGAGTGGTGATAAGCCAGAACTTCAAGACCGGAATTCCGCTTTACTACGTCACCTCGGGCCAGCGGGTGCCGGAGGACATCGAGACCGCATCCCCGGCGAAACTTACCGCCGCGCTGTTCAAAAAGCACGCCGGCGCCGTGGAACAAACCCCGAAAACAACGCGCTCCTCAGCCGGAGCCGCGCATGTTTAAAGACGACTTGGAAAAAAATTCGGCCAAAAACGGCCCAACGCGCTTAATATAAAGGAAATAGTTATGGACCAGGCAGACACGCTTAGAAAATTCAAACCCGGCACGGCCGTCGCCGGAGCCCTTAGGCAACACGTCAAGGGCATCGCCGTCGCAAGCGGCAAGGGGGGCGTGGGAAAGACCAACATCGTCGCCAACCTGGCCCTGGAACTTTCGAGAAGAGGGAACCGCGTGATGATTTTCGACGCGGACATGGGCCTTGGCAACATACACATCCTGCTCGGCCTCGCGCCGCGCTTCAACGTCGCGCACGTGCTTACCGGCGCGAAAAAACTGAGGGACATACTGGTGGAAGGGCCGAACGGGATAAAAATACTCCCCGCCTCCACCGGAAACAAAAAATACAGCGAGCTGTCAACCGAGGAAAAACTGGTGCTAAAGTCGGAACTGGAGGTCGCGCAGGAGGATTTTGACTACATCCTGTTCGACATCGGGGCCGGCATCTCGGCAAACGTCATGTTCTTCTGCTCCGCCGCGCAGGACGTGGTCGTAATCGCCTCGCCTGAGCCGACGTCATTTTCGGACGCGTACGCGATGATGAAGGTTCTCTCGCGCGACTACATGGTGAAAACCTTCCGCCTAATCGTAAACTCGTGCAGGGACAGAATAGACGCCACGAACATCTACAAAAGGCTCGTCATGGTCTCCGACAAATTCGCGCTCGGAATTAAGATAGACTTCCTCGGCCACATCGCGCTAGACCCGTCGGTCGGACAGGCGGTAAGGAAACAACGGCTCTTCGCGGACCTTTTTCCCGGCGCCGAGGCGAGCAAAAACGTCGCCGTCATCGCCGAAACGCTGATAAAAACGGCGTCCGGCCCCGGCGACATGGAATGGGACAACATTTTTCGAGGATAGGATTAAACAATGACGTCGGTTGCAAAAAAAATCCCGTACCTCACGGCCGTGCTTTTCTTTTCCGTGGCCGGTTTCTTAACCCTATTTAGGGGCGGGGAAATCACCACCGCCGTCACGCGCGGAATGTTGGCCGGCTTCATCGCCTATGTTTTTGCGGCCCTGTTGGCGTACATCACCTTCTCGGAAAAAATTCCCGAGGCCAAGGCGCCCGAGGGGCTGGAGGAATTGGAGTACCAATTCAGATCCAAAGTGGGCCACAAATAATTGGGCGACCTCGGCCTTCGATACCAGGCTTCCAAAACTTTCGTTTCCGTTTTTTCAAAAAAACACCCGTGGATTTATGGCAACGCACTTAGCGGCGCGATATCCGCCCTGCCCCCCGCAAGCCTTGTAAGGGTCGTGGACGGCGAAAACAAATTCCTCACTCACGCCATTTACGAGCCGCACGCAAGCGTGGCGATGCGCCTGCTATTCACCACCGACCCGTTCGACGTCGGCCAGCTTAGGCGGAGGCTGGCGTCGGTCATATCGTCCAAATCCAAAAAAAACGCGCTCTCCCCCACCTCCTGCTACCGGCTTTTAAACGGCGAGGGGGACAGATTTCCCGGCCTTACGTGCGACGTTTACGGCAAAACCGCGATATGGCAACCGTACCTAAAATTTTGGGACGCGCTTCTTCCTGAGTTGGTAGAGGAGGC
>JACQEX010000099.1 GCA_016200345.1 Nitrospinota bacterium | reverse complement strand
GTGGGCCGCGAGAAATAACCTCACGATTGTGAACAAAATGAACATCGGTAAAAATGCGTACGTCATTAAATCCGGGGCGGGTTTGGATTCGCTTAACCTTGCCAACAGCCTTCAAGAGGCCGGGGAGGTGGAGTCCGCGACTCCCAATTGGTCGCGCGCCATTACCCTAAGATGAGGGTTATTCCAAGCGCACTTTTTTGACGAGGGGAATACCGTCCCTGATTACCTCTATCTCCACCAGCCGTCCGGAGAATTTATCCACCGTCCCCTTCAACGATTTTTGGTCGGATATTTCGTCCGCCCCGATCGCGCGAACAACGTCCCCCTTCATGATGTCGGCGTAGAAGGCGGGGGAGCCTTTTACGACGCCGCTTACTACCACTCCGCGAACGGCTTTGATTTTCGTCTGCTGTTCCATCGCGGGAGTTTTGGACAAGACCCCGAGCTTGGGTTTTTTCTTGACCCAAAAGGATGCGAACTGGTCGTATCCGTCCACGGCGCGAGGGACGGACGAGCCGGCCTCGCCGTAAAAACTTTCCGCATCTTCCCGTTCCTGCGCCGTCGTCTTGCCTGCGGCGCTCTTTGAATAAAACACCACGGCGGACGCGTGAAGGCTTTTAGCAAGAATCACCGCCTTGTCCTCGTCCGACTTTTCGGCGTTAAACGCGGAGTAGCCGACCAGCACATATCCGTTTTCCGGCATCTCCTCCATGCTCCTCTCAATCGAGGACGTTCGGTACGCCAGAGGGTGCGTCACCGGGATGGTGTAGGCGGAGTCGTTTACGAAATCCTCGCCGCCGGTCATGTCCTTGTAATAAATTGAATAGTAGTTTTTGGCGCAGGCGGAGGATAGCAAGAGCGTCGCAACAACCGCCAGCACACATTTTTTACCCATCAATCCCTCCTCCTATGGGCTAGATTATACCGCTTAACCCGGCATGAGGACTGTGGGTTTTTAAGCGGCTCAACATTTCGAGGGCGGTGCACAATTTTCGCCAACATCCGTTATAATGCCCGGATGAGTAGGATTTTGAAATTCTTCGGAGGTTATTTTGGCCTATAAGCATATGGAGTCCATAAAGGGGCTTTTGATAATGCAGGACAAAATCGGCCGGTTTTTTGAGCGGGACGAGGCCTCCGTCCATTCTGCGGCGGGGCTGTGGGTTCCGGTCGTAGACCTGTACGAGACCACCGAGGACATCATCATGATTGTGGAACTTGCCGGAATCTCGGTGGACGACGTCAAAATAGACCTGTGGGAGAACTACATTACGATTTATGGGGAGAGGCCGTTCAAGGGCAAGGAAGAAAGCTACCTCTGCATGGAGAGGAGCTACGGCCCGTTTCAGCGCACGTTTCGTCTTCCCGCGTCGGTGGAGGAGAACACCGTGGGCGCCGAGGTTAAATACGGCGTCTTGGAAATTAAGATGCGAAAAAAGAAAGTGCCGGGGCACGACTACATCAGGGTTGAGATAGCCGTATGACGGCGGACGAGCTGATAAGCCACTGCCTGCAGAAGGCGCTACGGCTGGAGCCGGTCACGCCAAAAGAGGGGCTGGAGCTACTCGCCCTTTCCACGGATAACATCATGCCGCTTATGGCGGCCGCGGACAAAGTCAGGCGCTTTCACAAGGGGAGCGACGTTTCGCTCTGCTCCATCATTAACGCAAGGTCGGGCAAATGTTCCGAGGACTGCGCCTTTTGCTCGCAGTCGGTCCACGCGACCAGCGAGATTCCGGAATACGACCTTGTGGACGGCGAAACGATTTTATCCTCGGCGCGGCAGTCGTTAAAAAACGGCGCCCACAAGTTCGGCATTGTTACAAGCGGCAAAGGCCCGCAGGCGCGGGAGGGGGATTTTACCGCCCTTCTCGACATGGTGGCGGAGATGAGGGAAAACGTGGACATCCACCGTTGCGCGTCCCTCGGCGTGATAACGGAGGAGCAGGGCGTCGCATTAAAAAAGGCGGGCCTTCACGAGTTCCACCACAACCTCGAGACGGCGAGAAGTTTTTACGGCAACATCTGCGGCACGCGCGACTACGATGAAAATATCGCCACTGTAAGGGCGGCGCGAAACGCCGGGCTTAGGGTTTGTTGCGGGGGAATACTCGGCATGGGCGAGTCGCCGGAGCAGAGAATAGAGCTTGCGGAGGAGCTTCGGTCGCTCGGCGTAGATTCGATCCCGCTGAACTTTCTTAACCCCGTAAAAGGGACGAAGCTCGAAAACGTCAAGCCCCTCCAGCCGCTGGAGATTCTCAAAATTATTGCCGTGTTCCGCCTTTATCTTCCCGACAAGGACATAAAGGTCGCGGGCGGGCGCGAAGTAAACCTGCGCGACCTGCAGGCGTTCATGTTTTTCGCGGGCGCCAACTCCACCATGGTGGGGAACTACCTCACGACCAAAGGGCGCGACGCCGCGCAGGACCTTCAGTTAATCCGGGATTTGGAACTGACGCTGGTTGACTGACGAATTTTTTTCCGCCGCGCTGGACGACCTAAGGGAAAAGGGCCTTTTGCGCGAACCCCGTGTTTTTACCGCCTGCGACGGAAGGACCATAACGCTCTCCGGCAAAAAATACCTGCTCTTTTGCTCGAACGATTATCTCGGGCTTTCGCAGGACGCAAGAATCGTCCGCGCCGTCGAGGAGGGTCTTGCAAAATACGGTTTCGGCTCCGGCGGCTCCCGCCTTATTTCGGGCACCAGAACCGCCCACGAAAAACTGGAACGGGCGATTGCGCAATATCTTCGAGCGGAATCGTCCGTCCTTTTCGGAACCGGATATGGCGCAAACTCCGGGGCGATACCCGCCTTGGCGGGGAAGGGGGACGTCATATTCGCCGACAAGCTGAACCACGCCTCGATAATTGACGGGTGCCTTCTTTCCAAGGCGGAGTTCGTTCGCTATCCGCACGCCGACATGGGCGCGCTCGAAAGGCTCCTTTCCAAAACACGTTGCACGGGAAGGCGCTGGATAGTCACCGACGGACTTTTCAGCATGGACGGCGACCTCGCGCCGCTCGACGTTGTTTGCGGTCTGGCGAAAAAATACGACGCCGGCGTTTATCTGGACGACGCGCACGCCTTCGGGGTTCTTGGCGAGGGGGGGCGCGGAACCGCCTCCGTTTTCGGGGTGGAGGGAAAGATTGACGTGACCGTGGGGACGCTTGGAAAGGCGGCTGGCGGCGCGGGGGCGTTTGCAACGGGGAGCAAAAAAATGACGGACTATTTGGTGAACAAGGCGAGGACGTATATTTTTTCCACGGCAATCCCACCGGCTGTCGCGGAAGGCGACCTGAAGGCGGTGGAGATTCTCGCGGAAAGCGGCGACAGACGCAAATCGCTTTTGTCTGCGACATCGGACGTTAATGCGGAAATGAGAAAGAGGGGGCTTGCCAGAGTTGGGGAAAGCTATATAATACCTCTCGTAGTCGGCTCCGCGGACAAGGCGGTGCAATTTGCGGGCGCGTTTTTGGAGGCCGGGATTTTTATCCAGGCCGTGCGC
This sequence comes from Nitrospinota bacterium, assembly GCA_016200345.1. GTDB lineage: Bacteria > Nitrospinota_A > UBA7883 > JACRGQ01 > JACRGQ01 > JACQEX01. The sequence continues at coordinate 11,793 of JACQEX010000099.1, read as the reverse complement.
CCGCCGGCCGTTGCGGAGGGGAGCGCCAGATTGAGGCTGACGTTGTCGTCCGCGCAGTTGCCCGATGATAGGACGGCCTTGCTGTCGGCGGTTGACAAGCTCTTTGACGGGCGTTCGGCCTGACCGAGATTTGGGGGAGTTATTGCTAAGAAGATAATCGTTTTCGAGAAAGACAAGAAGTGTCGCCAGATTATAGACATCCTGTGTCGCAGGTTGGGACACGACGACATTCTTGACGTGGAGTCGCAGGAGGATTTCGACCAGGCGCTGATGACCGGCGTGGACTCCACCGCGGGGCTTGGCGGACTGCTTGGAAAGAGCGCGCGCCCGAAACTCACCATTGATCTTTTTATCATTGATTGCGACTCCCCGACGGGCCGCGTCCCGTCGCAGATTAGGGCGATTAAGTCCAAATACACCGGCAACTTTAGGTTCCTTGTCGTGGGGGACAGCGGGAAGGCCAACGAGTTTGCCGAGGCCACGAAAGCCGGGGCGACCGACACGATGGTAAAACCGTTCGGCAGGGAGGAGTTCACCAAAAAAATGGAAAACGTCCTCTCGGATAATCCAATATCGGTCACAAGCTTCAACGTCGGGGCGTTGTCCGACGACAAAAAATCGGTGTTCGCCGGGGTTAAGCCGGCCTCGGCACAGCCCGCGCCCAAACCCGCTCCCAGCGCGGCCCCCGCGACGCCGTTTCCGACGGCCTCCGGCATAGTGCCGAAGATTCAGCAGGCCGATTCCGAGAGCACCGGCAGGGGGGGGAAGGACCACTCCTTTTATAGGAACGTCTCCAAGAAGAGAACGGCGATGGACGGCGACGCCACGGCGACGCTGATAGACGGCAAGGTAAACGGGCACTATCACGAGAAGGTGGAGGTGGTCGGCGGCGGTGAGAACTGCTACTGGGCGAAGGAAGCGGACGGCGACAAGGTGCGCCTCGAGTACCTCACGCCAAAGGGCGCGGCCTCCGGAATCGAGGCGAAGGTCATCAACAGGGAGGAGTTTTTGCACAACTTTTTCCTGTGCGAGGAATACGGTTGCGGCATACTGAAGCGGCTCGGGAAATGGCCGCCGCCAGGCGCATAAGCCCGGAATTAAAATGATCTCGTCCGCCGTCGAGGTGCTTCTTTTCATCCCCCTGGCCTTTCTTGTCATCACATTTTCCCTTTCCATGTGGATTTCGAGGCACGACAACCGCAGAAAAGCCGGGGCCGGGACGCAGATATACTGGCTCTGCAAAGAATATTTTTGGATGATTGCGTATCTTTTCATGTCCACCTTCGTCTCGCCGATAGACCAGCTGATTGGAAAAGGGCGCGGCAAAATGAAGGCCGAAAAGGGGAGCGGACCGCTGATAGTGATTCTGCACGGATACCTTTCGGTTCCGACCCACTGGCTGATATTGCAGGAGCGTCTGCGCCGAAAGGGATACCACAACGTGGTTCGATATTCATACCATTCCATCGCCGGCTCCATAGAGGAGTGGAGCGTGGAACTCGCAAAACAAGTGTCGCCTTGTTGCGACGACGGGATAATTTTTATAGGCCACAGCATGGGCGGCATCGTGGCGCTTTGGACGGCGGTAAAATTGCCGAAGGGTTCGGTTAAAAAAATAATCACGATGGGCTCTCCTTTCGAGGGGACGCTGATGGCTGACCTTGCCATAACGGTCAACGCCAGAAAGTTGTTTCCCTACACTCCTGAGATAGAGACGACAAAAAGATATCTGGAGGAGTTGGACAAGGACGTGGAGCTAATCTGCATTTGGTCCGGGTTCGACGAGCTGGTCGTCCCGCCAGAAAGCGCCGCGCCAGCTCGCGCAAACAAAACGGTCGAGCTTAAGGGGCTGGGCCACACCGGCTACCATTTCGAGGCCGACGTCTCCCGCTTCATATAAACCCGCGTTACAGCAGTTGTTCCTGGCCGGGGGGCGGCGCAATTTTAAGGTGTTTGTACGCCTCCGCCGAGGCCACGCGCCCGCGCGGGGTTCTTTGCAGAAATCCGTTTTGGAGCAGATACGGCTCCAGCACGTCCTCTATCGTGTCTTTCTCCTCATTGATGGCCGCGCAAAGGGTGTCTATGCCCACGGGCCCGCCGCCGAACCTGTTTATTATCGTCAGCAGGAAATGGCGGTCCATCCGGTCGAAGCCCATCTCGTCCACCTCCAGCATCCTTAGCGCGGCGTCGGCGACGGAGTCCGTTATGGCGCCGTTCCCCTTCACCTGCGCAAAATCCCTTACGCGCCGCAATAGCCTGTTGGCGATTCGCGGCGTGCCGCGCGACCTTTTGGCTATCTCCCCCGCGCCGGAGTCGGCTATTTCGGCTCCGAGAATTCTCGCCGAGCGTTTCACTATCGTCGCCAACTCCGCGTCGGTGTAAAACTCCAGCCGGTGGATTATGCCGAACCTGTCGCGCAAGGGCGACGTTAGAAGCCCGGCCCTCGTCGTCGCCCCCACGAGCGTGAACGGCGGGATGTCCAGTTTTAAGGAGCGCGCCGACGGCCCCTGCCCGATCATGATGTCAATGTTTCCGTCCTCCAGCGCGGGGTAGAGAATTTCCTCCACCGCCGGATTCAGCCGATGAATTTCGTCTATGAAAAGTATCTCCCTCTCCGAGAGGTTTGTTAGTATCGCCGCCAAATCCCCCGCCCGTTCGATGACCGGCCCGGACGTGGAGCGAAACTGCACGCCAAGCTCCGAGGCCATGATGTGCGCCAGCGTGGTTTTGCCGAGTCCCGGCGGGCCGTAGAAAAGAATGTGGTCTATCGCCTCACCCCTCTGCTTTGCGGCCTGAATGGAGATGAGAAGATTCTCCTTTATCTTCGCCTGTCCGACGTACTCGTCCAGCCGGGACGGGCGCAGGGAGCTGTCGGCCTCGGCCCCTTCGTTTTCCGCTATTTTATTATCTGCCATTGGCGCCGTTTTGGTGGTTCGGTTCAGGCTTCTCCGGAGTCGCCACTTCCTGCGGGGGTTCGGGGGGCGGCGGATGAAACTCCGAAATCTTCCCACCCTCGACGGTGAACAGCGACGGCGTTTTCTTAAGGGAGCCGTCGGCCTCGCGAGTCACCAAGCCGGCGACCCCCTTGTATGTTTTCAGGCTTTCAAGCGCCGCCGAAAGCGTCGCCCTGTCCACGGCCCCGTATTCCTCCACAAGGTTAATCAGCATCATCGTCGCGTCGTAATATCTGGCCGAGACGGCGTCGGGCGCGTCCCCGAACGCCGACTTGAAGTTTTCAACGAACGCCTTGGCCGCCACGCCCGACAGGTTCGGGTGGAATTCGCCGGTGAAAACGGCGTTGCGGACATATTTGCCGCCAATCGTCACAAACTCGGACGAGAGCATTCCGTCGGTTCCCAAAACCTGCACGTTGGTGATGTTGTAAAACACCAGCGCCGGAAGAATCAGCCCGGCCTGCTCGTACCCCGCCGGAAGAAACAGCGCGTCGTACCCGACCCTCATCTCGAAGGAAAAATTGTTTTTCGTCAGCGGCATTCCGGACGTTTTTGATATCTGCGGGTAGGATTTCCCCTTCCCGTATTTTTTTTCCAAATCCGCGTTCAACTCCTCAATCGTCTCGTTCGGATGATCCTTGGCGTGGGCCAAAATCGTCTGCCTCAGGTGGTGGTCGTCCATTCCTCCAAGCGCGGTCATCTGCGCCCTAAAGTCCGTCTGCGCGACCTCGAACTTTTCAATCGAGGTCACGACCCCGCCCTGTTTTTTCACCGCCCCCGCGAACAGGGCGGCAAACTCGCCTCCGTATGCGTTGTCCGGTTGCAGTATGGCGAAGTATTTAAGCCCGAGATTTTTAACGGCGACTTCCGCCGTCAATTCCGCCTGCGAGGCGTTGGCCAGCCCGATCTGATAAAGACCCGGAACATGATTCTTTACGGCCTCCTGCGCGCCGCCGGCATAAGGCGCGATAACGGCAAGCCCGCCGCCGTTTTTTACGGACGGCACAAGCTCGTCCGGGGTGAACATGCCAACCACGCCGACAACCGAGCCCTCCGCCGAAAGCTCCTTCATCGCAAGCGCGGTGGATTCCGCGCTACCGCCGGAGTCCTTTAAGATAAGTTTAATCCCCGCAGAGTCCACAAAACGGCTCTTTGCCGAAAAAGCCATCTGTATCCCCTTCAACGCCTGGTTGGCGGCGTCCGCAGTGTCGCCGGAAAGCGGCAGAACGCACCCGATGGTCGCCCCTTTTGCGGACGGTGGGGCGACGGGGGCGGTCGGGGCCGGCCCCTCGGCGAGGGCGGACGAGACGATAAGCGTCGCGACGGCGAGGGCGGACGACAAAAATTTTGCGTAGTTTCTAAAGCCCATATTTGCCCGCCTTGTACCTGAACGAGCGCATGGTCATATTCAACAACTTTGCCGCCCCTTTTCTGGAGCCGCCGGCGGATTTAAGCGCGTTGGCTATCATCTGTTTCTCGACTTCCTGAACGTGTTTTTCCATGTCCACACCGCCCGGCGGCACGGCGACGCTCCCCGCCGCCCCCGCGCCCGGCGTCCGCACCTCCTCCGGCAGGTTCTCGGCTTCTATCCAATCGCCGGTCTCCATCACAACAGCGCGTTCTATCGTGTTTTCAAGCTCGCGCACGTTGCCCGGCCAATTATAGCCCTCCAGAAGTTCCAGCGCATCCCTCGAAAATCCCGCTATGCTCCTCCCGTTTTTCTTGCAAAATTTTTCCAGAAAATGTTTTGCGAGCGAGGGGACGTCCTCTTTTCTTTCCCGCAACGGCGGCACGGCTATCGCCACCACGTTAAGCCTGTAAAAAAGGTCCTCGCGAAACCGGCCGTTTTTTACGGAGTCGGACAGATTCTTGTTCGTGGCCGCCACAAAGCGCACGTCCAGCTTTATGTCCTTAGTGTCGCCCACCCTGCGCACCTCGCGTTCCTGTATGGCGCGGACGAGCTTAACCTGAAGCGAAAGGGGCATCTCGCCGATTTCGTCCAGAAAAAAAGTCCCGCCGTTGGCGACCTCCATAAGGCCGGTCTTGTCGGCCACCGCGCCGGTAAACGCCCCTTTTTTGTGGCCGAACAGCTCGCTCTCCAAAAGTTGCTCCGGCATCGCGCCGCAGTTGATCGAAAGGAACGGGGCGGAGCACCGGGGGCTTTTGGTGTGCACCGCCCTGGCGACAAGCTCCTTTCCGGTTCCGCTTTCGCCGGTTATTAAAACGGTGCTGTTGGTTTCCGCAACCCGCATAATCATGTTTTTTACCCCGTCGAGCGCCTTGGAGTTGCCTATCATTTCCAAGATGCCGGATTTTTGGCGAAGCTCGTTTTTAAGGGCGAGATTTTCCAGAACCAACCCGCGTTTTTCCAACGCGTTTTTTACGACGATTTTCAGCTCCTCAATGTTGAAGGGTTTGGTTATGTAGTCGCACGCGCCGAGCTTCATCGCCTCGACGGCGTTTTCGGTGGACGCATAGGCGGTTATCATCACCACCGGTCTCAGTCTGTCGCTATGGATGGACGCGCGAAGAATGGCTATCCCCCCCTCGGACGGTATTTTCATGTCGGAGATGACCAGGTCGGGCCGGTGTTTCTCGATTTTTTTTATCGCCTCGTCGGTGTTACCTGCGGTCAGGACGGAGTATCCCTCCCCCGTGAGCATTATTTCAAGCATCTCCACCATGCTTTTTTCGTCGTCCGCCACGAGAATGGAAATCATGGCGCCGCCCGGTAAGGAAACCCTCTATCCATGCAAGTCATTCTACTATAACCACATCCCATAATGTCCCGGTTTAAACGCCCGCCCGACTGTCCACGTCCCCTGTCCCGGCGGGTACACCCTTCAGGGTGTACAAATTTTTCTGTCCAGTTTGCGCCGGAACGAAGCGGAGCGAAGCGGCCATTAGTAGGCACGGCAATCTTGCGGTTGCAAACGATGTAGAACACGCAAGTGCGAATCAGAGAGAGCGCACAGTTTCTCGCACAGGATTGCCGAAGGTGCAGGGCGACAGGAGTGTCGCCCCTACCAATTCGTCGTACCGGCGCCAAATTGTCCAAAATGTCCAATTTGTCCAAATTTTTTATTTTTTTCACTTTTCCCTGTGGGTACACCCTTCAGGGTTTACAAAAATTGTTCTGTCATGTTTGCGCCGGAACGAAGCGGAGGCGCACAAGTAGTCGTTTTCAACAATCTCCTTAATCTTCTTATGCGACGGACGGTAAAGCAATCCGACCTCACCTGTCCGGTTTGACCGATTTGTCCGACTTGTCCATGATTTCCCCCTTTTTTCCGGTGGGCACACACTTTTAGTGTGTACTCTGCCAGGCAGTGGCAACGCCTTATCGTACCCGTGTCGGTGCCCGGGGCAAGCTTCGCGTGAGCCGTCCCCAGTTCCCCTTCCGACTCCTGACTCCTGTATTCTAAATTCTGTTCTACATCTCATACACACTTTATACCCCGTATCCGCGCCGAGGGCTTTTGCGTTTTTGGCATTATTGACCTTTTTTGTGTTTTAGGCGTTTTTTGCGTTTTTTTGTATTCTCACCGGTATTTTCCAACGGCATAAAAAAGGGTTATGATAACCAAATCAGGAGGACTTGAAATCATGGAAGCCATAAGAGGACATTATAAGGACGGGAAAATTGAGCTTTACGATAAACCCCGTTTGAAAGAGGGGGAGATAGTCGTCACGTTTTTAAATCCCGAAGTTCCCGGGAAGATTGATTTGCAGGCCAAGGGCATTTCAAAAGAGGAAGCCGCCGATTTAAAACATAGGTTGAGAACTTTTGAAAACGACTGGAACGCCGAGGGCATGGACATATATGACAAGGCCTAGAAAGGGCTCTGTTGTGCTTGTTCTGTTCCCCAACTCCGATTTAACCACGGCAAAACGCCGTCCGGCCTTGGTTGTCCAGGCGGATAAACCTGCAACTGAATTAGACCAGGTGGTTGTGGCGATGATTACAAGCAATTTATCGCGCCAAGGATTGCCTTCCCGCATCCGCATTAATAAAGAGTCGGAGGAGGGGGCGGCCTCCGGGGTTCTTTGTGATTCCATAATAATGACCGACAATCTTGCCACGATAAGAAACGTTGAAATTGACAAGGTCATTGGTTCCCTTACTAAAATGGACGCCGTTGACTTGGGATTAAGAGCCACTTTTGGCTTGTAAAGGCGATTCTGCAATATAGCAAATGAAAAAGAAACGGCTGAAGCCTTCCATAAGAATTCCCATCCCGAAGGCGACCAAGGTCAAGCCCTCCGCCAAGATTTACAAAAGAAAACGGATAAAATAAACCGCCCGGATCTATGCCTGCCCTTCACCCCTCCATCGGGCGGCGTTTGACTTTATTACGCTTGTTTTGTTATCCTCTCCATAGATGGTTGATGCGTCAACCATCTATTGGCCTCATGCCCGTTCAAGAAAAAGGGAAAAATAAATGGCAAACGAAGTGCCCTCGCAAAACGGAAAAAGAAACGTCCTTCTGCTTGCGCTTTTTCTCCTTCTGGTCGCCATAGGCGGCGGAATATACGCCTACTGGCGCCTCTACGCGCAGTTTTACGAAAACACCGACGACGCCTATGTTGCGGGTGTTCTTGCCGACATACAGCCGCAGGTGGCGGGCACCGTGGTCTCCATCAGCGCGGACAACACCGACTTCGTTAAAAAGGGGCAACAGCTTGTAAAACTCGACGACGTCGACGCCGTTATCGCCCTCGAAAAGGCCAAGGTGGAGCTCATCAAGGAAATCCTGCGAAAAGGCGGGGTTTAAAATGGCAGACCGCAAAACCCCCGTTTTCATTTAGCGCGGGACAAGGGGAATAATGGCGCCGCCCACGGCCGTCCCTCAAAACCATCCGCCGCTTACGGGAATTTCGCTCGTGCTTGCCACCATTTCTCTTTCGCTCGCCACGTTCATGAACGTGCTCGACACCACCATTGCAAACGTCTCCATACCGACCATCGCCGGCAACTTTTCGGTAAGCCCGAACCAGGGGACGTGGGTCATCACATCCTACGCGGTGGCGGCGGGAGTCGTGGTGCCGCTCACCGGCTGGCTGGCGAAACGGTTGGGCGAAGTGGGGCTTTTCGTTTTTTGCACGGCCCTTTTCAGCGTCATGTCGTGGCTTTGCGGGTTCGCGCGGGACTTCAACGTCCTCGTAATTTTGCGCGCCCTGCAGGGGATGACCGCCGGCCCGATGAGGCTCGCGCAGGGGCTGGGAATGGCGATGTTTTTTATTCCGCTCACGACGATCTCCCTCGCCGGTCTTCCGCCCGAACGGATAGCCAGCGCCGCGGGGCTTACGAACTTTTCGCGCATTCTGGCCGGAAGCTTCGGCACCTCGCTTGTGGTGACGTTGTGGGAGGACAGAACCACCTACCACCGCGCCGTCTTATTGGAGGGGATAAACATGCACAACCCCCTCGCGGCGGAGGCCCTGCAAAACATGGCGAACAACGGGATGACGCGAGAGGCGGCGCTGCGAACCATGGACATGACCGTGTCCGGCCAAGCGGCGATGCTCGCCACCAACGACGTGTTTTATCTAGCCGCCGCGATTTTCATTTGCCTGATGTTTGTAATCTGGCTCGCGGACAAATCGCCAAAACCGGCGGGGGCGGGGAAATAAGATGATTGATTTTAAGGACAACCTCGGAAGGCACATCGCGCTGTCCGCGAGGCATCTGGCGCGGTTGGTTGCAAGAAGGCTGGAGGAGTTCGGAATAGGGGCGGGGCAGTACCCGTATATTTTTTCGCTGTACATAAAGGACGGGCAGTCCCAACAAAGCCTCGCCAAAAATCTTGCCGTGGACAAGGCGGCGGCGGCGAGGGCCATAGGGAAATTGGTGTCGTCCGGCCACCTAAAAAGGGTGCAGGACAAAAACGACACAAGGTGTTTTCGCGTTCACCTGACGCCGAAATCTATAAAAATAAGGGGGACGCTGGAAAAAACCGTGGCCTCCATTTTGGACGAGATGCAAAAGGGGCTTACGAAAGAAGAGCGCGAAACCGCCAACAACATAATGAAAAAAATAATGGCAAACCTTCAGGAGAAGGAAGGTTGACGAGACAACGGCAATGCAATCAGCGCGTTACGGCTTTCGCCAGTTTAAAAAATAAATTTGTACCGCAGGGGCTAAACTTTTTAGACGGAATGCCGATAAGACATTCAGAGCAGTTACGCTCGATTGGTTTGTTGTGTATGTTTTGTTTAACGACGAGTAAAAAGGAGGATTTATGGCGGTACAAAATGCCCAGGCGGTTGGCTCAACCCCTCAAAGAACCTCCGCCGCAACAGATACGAACAAAAGTTCGGATACCCAAAAGAAGGGGCATAGTAAGGCGCATAAAGCGAGACCCTCCCCGGCGTCGACTGCGCCAACGATTGCCAATGCCCCCGACGGGCGGCAGGTTATAATAAACCGCACCGCCTAAATAAAAAAAAAGGCCCGCGTTCCAAAAGGAGCGCGGGCTTTTTTTATTTTCTTAGAAGAAGCGGACGATTATCGGCGCCGCTATCAACGATATAGTGTTGATGACCTTTATAAGGGCGTTTAACGCAGGCCCCGCCGTGTCCTTGAACGGGTCGCCGACCGTGTCGCCGACCACCGCCGCCTTGTGCGTGTCGGAGCCTTTGCCCCCGAAGTTTCCCTCCTCGATGTATTTTTTCGAGTTGTCCCAAGTCGCACCGGCGTTCGCCATGAAAAGCGCCATCATCAACCCGGACACAATCACGCCGCCAAGCAGGCCTGCCAGCGCGACGGGCCCCAAAATGAAGCCGACCAAAAGGGGGCTTATGACGGCCAAAAGTCCCGGGATTACCATCTCCCTCAAAGCCGAGGCGGTGACGATGTCAACGCACTTTGCGTAGTCCGGCTTTCCGGTTCCCTCCATGATTCCCTTTATTTCCCTAAACTGCCTTCGCACCTCGGTTACGACCCCGTGCGCCGCGCGGCCCACCGCCTCCATGAGGAACGACGAGAAAAGGAACGGTAGCGCCGCGCCGATAAAGAGTCCGATTATCAGCATCGGGTTTGTTATCTGAAACTGAACGGAAAGCTGAGTGGGAACCGCGCTTCCCAGCATGGTGGAAAGTTTGCCCGCCGTGTGCGTTATGACCGTGTCGTAATACGCCTGAAAGAGAACGACCGCCGCAAGAGCCGCGGAGCCGATGGCGTAACCTTTGGTCACGGCCTTCGTGGTGTTGCCGACCGCGTCCAGCTTGTCGGTGATTACGCGGACCTCCTTGGGGAGGTGGGACATCTCGGCGATGCCGCCGGCGTTGTCCGTTATCGGCCCGTAGGTGTCCATCGCTATGACCATTCCGGTGGAGGAGAGCATCGAAACGGCGGCGATGGCGATTCCGTAAATTCCGGAAAGCCAGGCCGAGACAAACATCGCCGCGACGATGATGGTGACGGGGAGGGCGGTTGACCTCATGCCGACCGCAAGCCCCATGATGATGTTGGTCGCGGCTCCGGTCTCGGAGGCCTTGGAGGTCTTCCTAACCGGCTCGAACGCCGTGGAGGTGTAGTATTCGGTCACGACCGTAAGGAGGAAGGTTACCACAAGCCCGACCAACGCGGCGCCAAAAAGCCTGACGTCGCCGTTCATAAAGGCGTCGTTTGCAAACCAAAAGCCGACGGCGGAAATCGTCATCGCCACCAACTGCGCCTTGTAAAGCGCCATGGTGATGGAGCCGCTTTTGCCGAGCTTGGCGAAGGACATTCCGATTATCGTTGCAAGCACGGCAACGCCGCCAAGCGCGAAGGGGAACACAACCGCGTTGGGGAATTTTGTCAAGATGTCGTGCGACGTGGCGGCAAGTATCATCGCCGCTATCAGGGTGACGGCGTAGGTCTCGAACAGGTCGGCGCCCATGCCGGCGCAGTCGCCCACGTTGTCGCCCACGTTGTCCGCAATTACCGCCGGGTTCCTGGGGTCGTCCTCGGGGATGCCGGCCTCGACCTTGCCGACCAAGTCCGCGCCCACGTCGGCCGCCTTGGTGTAAATTCCGCCGCCGACGCGCGCGAACAGCGAGATGAGGCTCGCTCCGAAACCGAAGCCGATTGTCGCCTCGGCGTCGCCGCCGGTTGCGAGGTAGGTTATCGTCACGCCGAGCAGGGAGAGGCCGACCACCATAAGGCCGGTCACAGAGCCGCCTTTGAAGGCCATGGCAAGCGCCTCGGTCATCCCTTTTTTCGCCGCCTGCGCGGTTCTGCTGTTGGCGTTGACGGAGACCATCATGCCCACGTAACCGGCAAGGGCGGATAGAATCGCGCCGAAGATAAATCCAAGCGCGATTTTTGCGCCGGAAGAGACGTAGATGACCACGAAGATAATCGCGGCTATGAACGCGATTGTTTTTGTCTGGCGGTTTAGATAGGCCATGGCCCCTTCCTTGATGGCCTGGGCGATTTCCCTCATTTTTGCGTCACCGGGATCGGCTTTGAGGACGCCAAATATAACGTATACGGCGTAAAGGATGGTGATGACGCTTGCGACAAGCGCGAACATAGTTAAATTGCCAGCTGTACTCATAATCTTTCCAATCTCCGCGAAATTGTTTTTAAAAAGCCCCACCCGAACAATAACTTATGATTAATTTGAATGAGCAAAGGCGGGGATAGGAGACCATATTTCACGACTTTTAGTCAAGCGATATTTCGGTGAAATTTTTCGCGCGCTTCCGCCTAACGCGCACCCCGGTGCACACAAGGCCGGAATGGCTCTTCAACGACTGGATACTTTCCCAATTCGGGAGCCAAAGGAAACGCGCCGTCAAAGCCTATGCTAATTTTGTCCGGGAAGGGGAAAAGGAGACGCCCAATCCG
>JACQEX010000098.1 GCA_016200345.1 Nitrospinota bacterium | reverse complement strand
GACGCGTTTTCGCGGGTTGGCGCGAGTCGGAGACCAATGCATATGGACGGCGGTCGCCCATAACCTGCTCCGCATGGGGCGGTTGTTGTCGCCGGCAACATAAAGGCATGGGAATTAGGACGAAGATTTAACGAAACTGACCGGGCCAACGCGATTCGGCGCCAAGGCCGGACAAAAAAATCCGGACATTCTCAACTTTTCAACCACAAAAAATGAAAAATTCCCAGTCAAGCCGGATTTTTCAACACCCTGCTAGAGGATGGTCGCCGAAAAAAGCCCGTGCCTACCGAAAAACGGCGGTATTTTTATCGGCCTTGTCAGGCCGATGTACAGGCTAAAGCCCGTACCTACCGAGCCCGTGCCTACCAAAGCCCATGCCGTGCCTACCGCAGAAGTCCCGAACGGCATGATTATACTTTATCGGCCTTGGGAAGCGGATTTTAAATTTGCCTCAAGCCATGCGTCCCAATATAATCTTTACAGGCTATCTTCAATAGTTACCACCGTTCCATGAATGATGCTGGTTCACATAAGTATATTGCGTTTAATTTCAACCTATTACCGCTACAGGTTGTGTTGGACGAATTATTTTTTACCACATATAGATTTTGGTCTTTACATTCCTCCCCTTCCTCGTTATAATTCCCCAACTGTCAAGAGGAGGGGAAAGACGAAATGTATTTTAAAAGTGTAGAAATAGCCGGATTCAAATCGTTTGTTGACGAAACTAAAATTGCGTTCGACCCGGGCGTTACCGCCATTGTCGGCCCGAACGGTTGCGGAAAAAGCAACATCTCGGACGCCATTCGCTGGGTGCTGGGCGAGCAGAGGCCCAAGCTTTTGCGCGGCGCCAAGATGGACGACTTCCTCTTCAACGGCTCCGCCGGGAGGCGCCCGACCGGAATGGCGGAGGTCTCCATAACCGTATCCGACCTTGCGGGAAAAATATCCAAGCCGGAACTGGCCGGATTTGACGAGATAACCGTGACCCGCAGGCTCCACCGGGACGGCGAGAGCGAATATTTGATAAACAAGGCGCAGTGCCGCCTTAAGGACGTGGTTGACCTTTTTCTGGACACCGGAATCTCGACCCGCGCCTTTTCGATAATCGAGCAGGACCAGGTGCAGAGAATAGTGGCAAGCAAGCCGGAGGAGAGGCGCTTCATCATCGAGGAGGCCGCCGGAATAATGAAGTACAAGCACCGGAGGCAGGACGCGCAGAACAAGCTGGAGAACTCCAAGACCAACCTCGAAAGGGTTTCCGACATAATCGGCGAACTGGAAAAGCAGAGGAACTCCCTTAAACGGCAGGCCTCCAAGGCGGAAAAATACAAGAGCCTGAAATCCGAGATGACCGGCCTTGTGCTTGCCGTAGGCGCGGACGACTACAAGGGGCTGAAGGATTCATCGGCTGTTTTGAAGGCGGAGGCCGTCAGGCTGGAGGAGGTCCGCGCCTCGATTGAGGCGGACGTCGCCACGCGCAGTAACGACAGAACCACCATGCAGACCGACCTAAACACGGCGGGCGAGGAGATGGCGGCGATAAAGGAGGAGGAATACCGGCTGGGCGGCTCCATTGAGAGAGACCAGGGGAAGCTAAACCTCTTCGCGGCGCAGATACTGGAGATTGGAAGAACCGGCGAAAGGCTTTCCGCCGAGGCGGGGAACCTAAACCGCGCGCTTGAAATTCTTCGCGCCGACGCGGTGGAAAAAGAGTCGGCGGTTGCGAACATCACCTCACAAGTCGAGGCCAAATCGGCCGAGCTTGCCCGGAAAAAAGAGGAGCTTTCCTCCGCGCAGGCGGGGGTGGACGCAATTTCGGTGGAGATAACCACGAGCGAGCGCGAGCTTGCAAACGTGGCCGGTCAGTCTGCGGGCGCCTCCGCGTCGCTTGCGGGGCACAAATCGCGCGTGGAAATGGTCACTGCGCGCCTTGAAAGGTTGAACGCGGAGATACGCGAGGCGCAGGGCCAGCTTTCATCCGCCGAGGCGTTAAAGGTTGAAAAACTGGCCGCGCTTTCGGAGACGCAGACCGGCTTTGCAAAGATACAATCACGCCTAGCGGAACTGGGGCAACAACGGGCCGAACTGGCGGGGCGGAAGGCCGAGAAAGAGGCGGAGATTTCCGCGCTTAAAACGACCGTTACCCAGACGCAGGCGCGGCTCGAATCGTTGCGGGAGATTGACTCCGCGAACGAGGGGTACCAGGACGGCGCGAGGTTCCTGCTCGGCCTTAAGGGGAGCGACAACGAGACCGCAAGGGAATTAAAGGGTGCGCTTGCCGAAAGAATAAAGGCCAGCCCGAAGGTCGAGAAGGCGCTTGAGGCCGCGCTCGGCGAAAAACTGCAGGCGCTTTTGGTAAAAAACTCTAACGACGCTATCTCCGCCATAAATCTACTAAAAAGAGACAAGGCCGGAAGGGGAACTTTCGCGACCGTCGAAGGTGACGGGCCGAACCTGCATCCGTCTTGGAACGGGCTGATAACCGCCGACGCGGAGACAACCCCGTTGGTCGGTCGGCTTTTGGCCGGGGTCGCTTTCGTGGAGACCATCGAGTCCGCCGTCCGCCTTCACGCCGAAACGGGCGTGGCCTGCGTGACCGCCGACGGCGACACGGTCGGTAAGGACGGCATAATTTCCGGCGGATCGCCGAACGCGGCGGGCGGAATTTTGGAGCGAAAAAGGCTTATAGGCGAGCTTTCCGACCAAGCCGGGGCCGTGCTTGCAAAACTTGAGACGGCAAACACGGAGCACGCGGGAATCGTCGGCGAGGACGCCGGCGTGGCCGAGGAACAGGCTGTAACCGCAAAGAATTTGAAGGACGAGGAATTGCGCCTTGTCCACGACAGGAAGGACATCGAGGCGATTGATTCCGAAATCAAGCGCCAGTCCTCCAGGCTCGAGACGTACAACACCGAAAGCTCCGCGATGGGGCTGGAACGCGAGAGCATGGAGTCCGAAATGGCCAGCCTCGCGTCCCGGCTGGAAAATCTCAACCGGCAAAAGGCGGAGTTGGAGGCGGAGATTCAATCCGCGAGGGCGCGACAGGAAGAGGCGCGGGAGGCGATTAAAAATTCCCGCGACGTCGTGTCGTCCGCCGAGGTGGGGCTTACCCAGCTTAAGGGGGAGCTAAACATGGCGACCGCCGACCGCGAAAGGCTCGGACGGCAGATAACCGCATCCGTCGAGCGGGTTGAATCAATAAACCGCGAGATGGAATCCGGCGTGCAAAAGGCCGGGGAGCTTGAGGCCGAGACCGCTTCGTTGAAAGAGGCGATCCATTCGGCCGTCGAAAGGCGCATGGAGGTCGCGGATAAAATACGCGTCGTCTCCGAGAAGATAGAGGGGATGCGCGGCGACCTTTCCGCGCTTGAGGAGGGGTTGAAAAATTCCTCCGCGTCGCTCGAAAGCGTAAGGGAATCGCTCAACACCGCGAGGATGAGGCATTCCGAGACGACCATAAGACTGGAGACTCTGCTGGAGCGCGCCAACGAAAACGGGCTTTCCCCTGACGATTTGGCGGCGTTCGACCTTTCGTCCACGAACATCGAGGAGTGCAAACTAAGGCTCGCCGACGTGAGGGAGCAGACGACAAAGATCGGCGACGTGAACCTGGAGGCGATAGAGGAGTTCCGGCAGGTGGAGGAGAGGCTTAATTTCCTCACCGCGCAAAGGGACGACCTTTACAGATCCATAGACGACATCAACAAGGTGATAGAAAAAATAAACCGCACCACGCGCTCGCTTTTCGACGAGACGTTCGTGCTGGTCCGCGACAACTTCAAGGAAATATTCGCCAAGCTGTTCAACGGCGGCGAGGCGGACATGGTGCTGACGGACGAGGCGAACTCGCTTGACAGCGGGATAGAGATTATAGCGCGCCCCCCCGGCAAGCGGAGGCAGAGCCTTACGCTGATGAGCGCCGGGGAAAAGGCTATGACGGCCGTGGCGGTGCTGTTCTCGGTTTTCCGGGTTAAGCCGTCCCCCTTCTGTCTGTTGGACGAAGTGGACGCCCCGCTGGACGACGCGAACATAGGCCGGTTCAAGGACATGCTTAGCGAGTTTACGGAGCACACGCAGTTTTTGGTCATCACGCACAACCAAAAGACGATGGCGTTCGCCGACAGGCTCTACGGCATAACGATGCAGGAGCCGGGCGTTTCGACGGTTCTTTCGGTCGACTTGGTGGACACGGACGACTCGAGCCGGGAGCGGCTCCAGGTCGTCCACGCGTAGGAGAAACGGGGAAGACTTGCATTATGTGGCGCGGGGCGGCGTTCGGTTTCCCTACCGGCCTTCCCGCCTCTCGCACATCGAATGGGCGACAAGAGTGTCGCCCCTACCATGAGGATAAAATCCCCGCTTGAGGTTTACCTTAATAACTTGGAGGCGAACTTTTTTTCGCCTTCATATCTGAATTTTGGCACGCCGTATCCGCAGGAGGTCTGCACCATCGTGACCTTGTAGGAAAAAATCTGCCTTACGCCGTCCATTTTCGTCCCGGACCAGTTCGAAAGAAATTTTTCAAAACGGGCGTCGTCCGGCCTTATCGCCTCGCCGTAGCAAAAAAGGCGCAAAATTAACGGCTCCTCGTCGAAGGAGCAGAACATCAGCGTCACCCTACCCCCTTCGGCGATATCCTCCGCCGTCCGGTTGCCGCTACCAAACAGGTCCAAAACCGCCACCTCGTTTGGGCCAAGAATTTTTAGGGGGAAAATCCCCTTGGGGGAGACGTTCGCGTCCCGCCCCCCGGCGGACGAGGCTGTAAAAAATAACTTTTGCGCGTTGATAAAGGCGACGTGATCCGCGTTCATCGAGTCAAACATTTTTGCCATTCAGCGATTATATTACCGCCGAACCAATCCTCCAACCGTTAATGCCAGCGGTTCTTTTGTGAGAATCAATTAAAATTTACGCCCCGCCTTGTCCAAAGGGCAAGGCGGGCCCGCGTAAGATTTTTAAACTATTTTACTGTGTTCGACCAGTTCATCATCGCGGCGGTGAGGTTGGTGGATATCTCCTTGTAGGCGCCGGTGTCCATCAGCCTCTTGGCGTCGTCCTTTTTTCCCGCAATGGCCAGCTCGGCCACGCGCGCCGCCGTTTTGTGAAACTCGGCGCGCAAATCCCTGACCTTTTTAAAATGGTCGCCGGTCTTTTCCGCGGGCGGGACGCCGGGGCCGTACAGCCATTGTCCGAACGCGCATTTGTTGTCAACGCGTATCGTATCCACCTCGGCGTCCACCTTGCCGGTCTGGATAGCGGAGGCAAGCCTCATTTTCCAGACCCCGTGCGCGCCGATTGCCTTTTGTATTTCCTCTTTTACGTTACTCATCTTGAAGCCCTCCAAAAAAGTTTTTTTCAGCCCCTTTACGCCCGTAAGGAGAAACGCGAAACCTGCCT
>JACQEX010000097.1 GCA_016200345.1 Nitrospinota bacterium | reverse complement strand
ATTTTGGCGATGGACAAACAGGGAAAGGTGGACGCCGCGTACAGCATCCTTACGATATTGTGCGTGGAGTTGTGGTGCTCCGCCTTCTTGGACGGGAATACACCCACTCTAGGCGCGCGGAATGGAATCGCTTAAAAAAGCAGAAAGGTTCCTTGTCACCGCGTATTACATAGGCGTAAAAAGGATATTTCTTCACCTTCTTTTTCATTTCAAAAAAATGCTCCCGCTCGGGGGCGTCTTCAACATGTCCGTCTCGCGGGATTGCGACGGACGACCCAAACTCAAGGCGCCATTCGCGCATTCCCCCCTTTCGATGATCTCCGACGACGTTCGCAAAGGCGCCTTCACGTTTTTAAACGACTCTCGCGACTCCGGTATGCCACCCGCGTGGGATATGCCGGCCCCGGATTTGTGGCGATATAACCTGCACTATTTTCAATATCTGCCACTGGTCCAATATGCGCAACGCAAAGAGCTGGTGGAAAACTGGATTGAAAAATATACGTTCGAGGCCGACAGGCCGGGATGGACTCCGTACCCGACGTCCCTGCGCCTTCGCAACTTGGTGAAATATGTCTGGATTGAATGCAGGGAGGATTTGGACAAGGATTTCGCGTTCAAGGCCGTTTTTCTTTCAAGCCTGGCGGCGCAGGCCGGGATGCTTTGGCGCAGGCGCGAGTTTCATCTTGGCGGGAATCATTATCTGGAAAATCTAATCACGTTTCAATTCCTTCGTTTGGCGATCGGCGGGGAGACTTTTTCAAAATACGGGCGCACCTCCGAAAAGGAATTTATCGGGGAGCTTGCGGAGCAGGTGGCGGGAGACGGTGTTTATTTTGAGCTATCCCCCATGTATCATTCGGTGGCGTTTCACCATCTTTTGGATTTATGGAACATAACCCCGGCCACCGATAATATTGCGGAGCCACTGCGCCGCGCCCTGGGAAAAATGACTTCCGCGTTAAAATCTATGTGGCACCCGGACGGACAAATCGTTCTTTTCAACGACGCCGCGTTTAACATAGCCCCGCTCCCCGACGAACTCATTCGATACGCCGCGTCTCTTGAAATTGCGGAACAGGCGGTGGAGAAGGGGGCGTCCGGCCTATATTTTCATTCCGCCGGAAAGGACTTTGTGGCGATGGACATGGCGCCCGTTGGCCCCGATTACGTTCCAGCACACGCACACGCCGATTTCGGAACCTTCGAGCTAAGTTTTGAGGGGGCCAGAATAATTTCCGACGTCGGAACCGGAGGGTACGCCGGGTGGGACGGGCGCGATTACGAGAGGTCCACCTCGGCGCACAACACGGTGGAGATTAACGGTTTGGACCAGTGCGAATGCTGGAAAATATTTCGAGTCGCCCGCCGTTATCGGCCGGTAAACGTGGAGTTCAAAAAAACTTCCGACGGATTCGCGCTCTCCGGCGGACACGACGGCTATATGCGGCTTCCCGGGAGGCAGACGCACGACCGCGAGTTCAGATGGCGAGACGGCGGGCTTTTGTCGGTGAGTGACGTTGTTAAAGGTGACGGTGATTTAACCGTAGTCTCCAGGCTTCATTTCGCGCCTGGGGCGGCGGTCGAATTAAATGGAAACAGATTTTCCGCATCAGTCGGCCCGGTAAGGTGCGAAGGTGTTTTTTTGGGAAAAGGGGGGCTAAAAAAATCCCAAGGGTATGTCGCCTCCGAATTTGGCAAAAAAAACTCCGCCGAGGTTTTGGAGTTTGAATGGGCCACCGGCGAGCGGTCGGTTCAATTTTTCCTGGCAAAAGGGGCGTTGTCCTCGTGGCCGGAAATTAAGGGAGGACAAGGCGTTTGAAAATCGCGGTTATCACCCACTATTACTCCCCCGAGACGGGCGCCCCCTCGGCGCGTCTTTCCGAGATGTCGCGCGAGTGGGTGCGGAACGGCCACCAAGTCACCGTCGTAACAAACTTCCCCAACCATCCAACGGGGGAGATACACAAGGGGTACGAGGGAAAAAGTTTTATGGTCGAGACGTTGGACGGCGTAAGGGTGGTGCGCTGTCGCACCCTCGCGACGCCAAACAAGGGGCTTGTATTCAAGACGCTGGCGCACCTTTATTTCATGGTCATGTCGGTTTTTCAGGGGAAACAGGAGATCGCCGGTTGCGACGTGATAATTGTCTCCTCCCCGACGCTTTTTTCCGTCGTCGGCGCGTGGTGGCTCGGACTGCGCCTCGGCATACCATATGTTTTCGACGTGAGGGATTTGTGGCCCGGAATTTTTGTCGAGCTTGGCGTTTTAAAGAACCGGTTTGTCATTTGGGGGCTCGAACGTCTGGAGCTTTTTCTTTATAATAAGTCGTCAGCCGTTGTTACCGTCACCCGGGCGTTTAAGGCGGACATCGCCAACAGGGGAGTGCCGGAAACAAAGATACATTTTGTGCCCAACGGCGTCGACGTGGCGCGATATGCGGCGTCGCCAAAATCAACGGAGCTTGCGATGCGCCTTGGGCTTGAGGGGAAATTTATCGTTTTATATTGCGGGGCGCACGGCATAAGCCACGCCCTGGGTAAAATTGTGGATACCGCGGAATTGTTGAAGGGGGATAGGGACGTCCATTTTCTCTTCGTGGGGGACGGCGCGGAACGGGAGCAACTAATCGCCCGGACCAAACAACGCGGTCTTGGGAACGTAACCTTTTTGCCTTCGCAGGCGAAGGATGAAATACCGCGCTTTTACAATCTGGCCGACGTCTGCCTCGTGCCCTTGCGCAACATCCCGATGTTTCGAACTTTTATCCCGTCAAAAATGTTCGAGATAATGGGTTGCGAGAGGCCGATAGTCGCCTCGGTGGAAGGGGAGAGCGAGGAAATTTTTCGTTTGGCGGAATCGGCAATCGTCGTTCCGCCCGAGGACAGCGCGGCGATTGCGCGGGGCATAATAACGTTGAAGGGAGACTCCGCATTGGGGAGGCGGATGGGCGCGTCCGGTCGGCGGTACGTGGTCGCCAATTTTAGCCGCGAGCTGTTGGCCCGGAATTATTTGGATGTTTTTGCCGGCGTGTTAAAAAAATGATTCTTGTAACCGGGGCGACGGGGTTTACGGGCGGTTATGTTGCCGAAGAAATGGCGCGGCGCGGGATTAAGGCGCGCTGTTTCGTGCGCAAAGGCTCCGACGTGCAAAAACTTAAGGAGAGGGGCTTTGAGCTGTTTTATGGCGACCTTTCCTCCAAGGATGACTTAAAAAGGGCGTTGGACGGCGCGGACGGAATAATTAACATCGTCTCCTTCAAGGAGGGGCACGTGCCGGCCCTGTTGGAGGCGGCGGAGGAGAAGGGGATTTCAAAAGCCCTGTTTGTCTCGACCACCGCCATTTTCACCACGTTGAACGCCGAGAGCAAGGGGATGAGAGAGGAGTCCGAGCGACGGATAACGGCCTCGCGGCTCGACTGGATTATTCTACGTCCCACGATGATTTACGGATCCACCGGTGATAGGAACATCTGCAGGCTTATCCGCGCCGTGAGACGGTTTCCCATTCATCCGGTGCTTGGCGGCGGCGATAGTTTGATGCAACCTATCCATGTGAAAGACCTTGCGAACGCCATATTGGACGCCTACGCCTCCCCGAAGGCCTCTCGCGCCGCGTACAATCTTGCGGGGAGGGAGCCGCTTACATATCGTCAATGTGTAGCCTCCGTGGCGGACGCGCTGGGTAAAAAAATAACTCTTGTCCAACTTCCGTTATGGCTCTCCCTTGGCGCCGTTAGAATTTGCAGAAATATTCCGGGCCTTCCGAAATTGAGCGACGAGCAGGTTCTGCGACTGAACGAGGACAAGGCGTTTAAGTACGACGAAGCGACGCGGGATTTCGGCTTTGCCCCGCGCGGGTTTCGGGAGGGCGTCGCCGAGGAAGTCGCGGAATACTTTAGCTAACCCGCCTGTGCGCGCGCCAAACGCCGCGCGTGTCCACGAGCTCCTTCCCCTTCAGCGATTCCGGGGATATATTTGCAAACTGTTTGTGGTTTACGAGCATGAGAACTACGTCCGCCTTTTGCAGAGCCTCGTCCAGGCTGGAGTGGGCCACGTTTGCCTTCCCTTTCAGGCCTATTGGCAGTTCAGATATATACGGCTCCACGACGAGCAGACTCCACTTGGACTCCTCCGCCAATTTCTCCGTGATGTGAAGCGCCGGGCTTTCGCGAAGGTCGTCTATGTCCGCCTTAAACGCAAGGCCTAGGCATGCGACGACGGGATTATTAAACTTTCGCGTTTTTTTCCGCACCTGGCTTATCACAAATTCCGGTTTGGCGTCGTTCACCTCCCGCGCCGTCCTTAGGAGTCGGGCCTGCTCCGGCGCGGAATGAACGATGAACCACGGATCCACCGCTATGCAGTGTCCGCCCACGCCCGGCCCCGGCTGTAAAATATTTACCCTGGGGTGGCGGTTCGCAAGAGAGATTAGTTCCCAAACGTCTATTCCCACCTTTTCGCATATCAGTGAGAGCTCGTTCGCAAAGGCGATGTTCACGTCCCTGAACGCGTTCTCGGTCAGCTTGGTCATCTCCGCCGTTCTGGCGTCGGTGACGATGCATTCCCCCCTCACAAAAACGCCGTAGAGTTTTTGCGCCTCCGCCGCGCAGGCCGGTGTTATCCCGCCGATTATCCTGTCGTTTTCTACCAATTCCTTTAGTATCCGCCCCGGAAGGACGCGCTCCGGGCAATAGGCCACGCGCACGTCCGCCGGTTTTCCGCCGGGGCCGGGAAACGAAATGTCGGGCCGCAACTTCGCCAGCATCGCAACCATCTCCTCCGTGGTGCCGACGGGCGACGTGGATTCGAGTATTATTAGATTGTTTTTTGCCAGCACAGGGGCGATGCCACGCGCCGCGGACATGACAAACGACACGTCCGGCCTGTTTCCCTCGGTGATTGGGGTGGGAACCGCGATTATAAACGCGTCCGCCGGAGACGGTTTAAGAGTGGCGCCAAGCCGTTTGTTGATCACCGCCATGTGCACCATCGAGTCCAAATCCGGCTCCACGATGTGCACCTTTCCGTTGTTAAGCGAATCCACCACGCCGGGGGCCACGTCCACGCCGATTACGTTCAGGCCGTGGCTGGCGAGAATCGCGGCGGTCGGAAGGCCGATGTAGCCCAACCCGACGACGGAGACGGTGTTATACGGATGGTTCATTTAAAAAAATCCTCAATATGTCCGACAATTCTTTCCGACGCCTTCCCGTCCCCGTACGGGTTGTGCGCCATCGCCATCCTATTGTATTCGTCCGCGTTGTCAAGAAGGATTGACGCCTCCCGGACAATCGCTTTGTCGTCCGTGCCGACCAGTTTTGCGGTGCCCGCCTCCAACGCCTCGGGGCGTTCGGTAACGTCGCGCATAACAAGCACGGGCTTGCCGAGAGACGGCGCCTCCTCCTGCACGCCGCCGGAGTCGGTGATGATTATCTTGGAGCGATCCATAAGAAACACGAACGGCAGGTAGTCCTGCGGCGGGACGAGAAAAACGTTGGAAAGCCCGCCAAGCATTCTCTGAACGGGCCCCTTTACGTTGGGGTTTAGGTGCAGGGGGTAAATTATCTGCACGTCGGGTCTGCCCGCCAGCGTTTTTAGCGCAAGGCAAATCCTCTCGAAACCGTCGCCAAAATTTTCGCGCCTGTGCCCGGTCACCAGAATTAATTTTTTGGACGGGTCGAGGTAAGAAAACTTTGCGGCCAGTTCCGCGTCGCCGCGCGTCTTGTCTGCGACCAGCAACAGCGCGTCTATAACCGTGTTGCCGGTAATGTGGACGGAGCCTTCGGCGACTCCCTCGGCGAGCAGGTTTTTTTTCGCCAGCGGGGTCGGCGGAAAATAGAGCGACGCGACGCCATCGGCAATTTTACGATTTACCTCCTCGGGCCATGGAGACTGCACGTTGCCGGAACGGAGGCCGGCCTCCACGTGCCCGACCGGAATTTTATGGTAAAAGGCCGACAGCGAGGCTGACAGAGTCGTTGTGGTGTCTCCGTGTACAAGCACCATGTCCGGCCTCTGTTTTTTGAAAACTTCCTGAAGGCCGCCCAGAACCGATACCGTGATGTCGGTGAGCGTCTGCTCCGGGCGCATTATGTTTAGGTCGAAATCGGCCTTGATTTTGAACAACGAGGTGACTTGGTCCAGCATTTCACGGTGTTGGGCCGTTATGCAGACGGACGCCGAAAGCGTGTTGGAACGGCGCAGTGCGTTGACGACCGGCGCCATTTTTATCGCCTCGGGCCGCGTTCCGAACACCGCCATTATTAAAGGTGCCTTATTTTTCATTGTGGGAAATTATATCCCATTTCGGGCGCGAAACCGGCTTGAATAGCCGGGTGGCATGGCTTACTATTGCCCCTTGATATGTGTTGTGGAATGGAAACTTGTTAAAAAGGGCCTTTGACGTCTTTGCATCGGCATCTGCCCTGCTGATTTTGTCGCTTCCGATGGCGGTAGTCGCCGTCGCGGTGGGGCTTACCTCCAAGGGCCCGGTGATTTACTGGTCCGACAGGGTGGGGCGGGAGAACGCCATTTTTAAAATGCCGAAGTTCAGAACCATGAAAATTGACGCGCCCGCCGTCGCCACGCATCTGCTCTCCAATCCCGACCAATACCTGACGCCGGTCGGGAATTTTCTTCGTAAATACAGCTTGGACGAACTGCCGCAACTGATTAACATCCTAAAAGGGGAGATGAGTTTTGTCGGGCCGCGTCCGGCGTTGTTCAACCAACACGACCTTGTGGAGCTTAGAACCAAAAAGGGGATACATGTTCTCGTCCCGGGTCTTACCGGATGGGCGCAAATTAACCAATAATACACGCTCTGACTTCGAGGGCGGAAGTATAGGGTCGTTTACTGCGGCCTGCCTTGCGCCCTGCCTTCGTCAACCCTCATAAAGTCTCAAACCGCTCGCTCTGATTCACATTTTAAAGTCTCAACCATTTACTGCAGGCGCAGAAACAGGATGAATTCCGTTGCTACCAATTCGTGTTGGTGCATGCACCGCCTGTAAAGGAGATGCTGGGACACGACACCAACCTTTCTAACGCGACGTGGCGGAATAAAACGCCGTTCCCAAATATTCCTTTATGGCCGCGGTTGACTGCCCCAGGCTTCCGACGGAAGGAAGAAGCGAGAGCGAGGACGACTTATGGTTTCCTCGGGCGGCGCCGCACCGATACATGGAGTGCGGAATTCCGGCGTTTTTGAACAGCACGTCCGCCCTGGTAGCGTGCCAGGCGGAGGTCACCAAAACGGCCTTTTTAAAATTCATCTTCTCCATAATCTGCTTTGAATAGGCCGCGTTCTCGCGCGTGTCCAAAGACCGCCCCTCCTCTATCACCATCTCCGGCGGAACGCCTATGGATACGAGCAGTCGTTTTCCGGCGGACGCCTCCGGCACGCCCCCTGCGTACTGGGTTCCACCGGAGTAAATAATCGGGATATTTTTATCCTTCCACAAAAAGAAGGAGCAGAGCGTCCGTTCGGTCGAGTCGGAGGGCATTCCGGCCATGACGTCACCATGCAGACTGTAGTTGTCCGTGATGCCTCCGCCGAGCACTATAATCACGTCGCCGTCAAGGATGACGTCCGAGGTCAAGGTTTGTTCAAGCGGCGACATAATGGCGCGGGAAACGGCCTCGGTTGAAATAAGGTAGAGGGCAAACCCGGAGCCGAGTAGAAAATACGCCCATCTGCGGCTATTTTTAATTAAAAACGCTCCCGCCGTCAAAAGAATGATTATGAATATTCCAGGCGGTAGAACAGCCGCGCTGACGAATTTTTTTAGGAGGAGGCTCATTCGCCGGCCCGATATTCCGGCACCAGTTCCTTTAGCAGTGGTTTTATGTCTGTTGCCTTTCCGTTTTTCGCGGCCGTCTGCATGCGGGACAACGTCCGGGAGAGGGAGTCCAACCCGTCGGGGCGTCCCTCCAGCACCCATATTTTGTCGTGGTGGGTCCTTATCACGCCTTCGCCCTGTATCAGCAGTTCCTCAAAAAGTTTTTCGCCCGGCCTTAGGCCGGTGTATGTAATCTCTATGTCTTTTCCCGGCGCGAGGCCGGAAAGTTGGATTAGGTTCTTCGCCAAGTCCAGTATCTTCACCGGGTCTCCCATCTCCAAAACGAATATTTCACCGCCCCTGCCCATCGCCCCGGCCTGGATTACAAGCTGTACCGCCTCGGGTATGGTCATAAAATATCTTGTTATGTCGGGGTGCGTGACGGTCACCGGTCCGCCCTGCTCAATCTGTCTTTTAAACAGCGGGATGACGCTTCCGTTGCTACCCAGCACGTTTCCGAACCTCACCGCCACAAACTGCGTTTTTGAGCCGGCGGCGGACTTTTCCTGAAGAATCAACTCGGCGATTCTTTTTGTGGCCCCCATGACGTTGGTGGGGCGCACCGCCTTGTCGGTGGAGATTAAAACGAACTTTTCAACGCCAAGCTCGTCGGCCAAATCAACGATATTTTTTGTGCCGAAGACGTTGTTCTTCACCGCCTCCGACGGGTTTAACTCCATCATGGGCACGTGCTTGTACGCCGCGGCGTGAAAAACATAGGCGGGCCGGTAGGATGTGACGCACTCCCTAAGCCTGTCCGCGTCAATAACGTCCCCAACGAACACGTCGAAGGTCGTCTCCGATTCCTTGCCCTTTAGCTCCATTTCCAGATGATAAATGTCGTTCTCGGCGCGGTCGAACATGACGATTTTTTTTGGCCTAAACCGCGCCGCCTGCCGGACAATCTCCGAGCCGATGGAGCCTGCCGCGCCTGTGACCATGACGATTTTGCCGGTAAGTTCCTTCCCCACGAGCGTCATGTCGAGCTTTGCCGACTCCCTGCCGAGCAAATCCTCTATGGCGACGTCCCTTATCTGGCTTATTTTCCCTTTTCCGTCCAATATGTCGCCGATGAAGGGAAGGGTTTTCACCTTCACCCCGGCCCTTTTGCAGGTGCTTACTATCCTTCTAAACTGTTTTGGTTTTGCCGAGGGGAGTGCGATGATTATTTCCCCGACGGAGTAAAAACGCGTGAGTTTGCATATGTCGCGGGTGTTGCCTATGACCTTGACGCCGTGGATGGTCAGGTTTCGCTTGTTTCTGTCGTCGTCCACAAACCCGACCGGGTGGTATCCCAGGCTGTGGTTGTCCTTTATTTCCCGAAGCAAAATTTCGCCGGCTTTTCCGGCGCCGACGATGAGGATGTTTTTGGAATCCTTCCTGTCTTTGGAGGACTTTCGGCCCGAATCCCAATATATGCGAACCGCCATACGAACCCCGCCCAAAATGAGGATGTTCAATATGAAATCCAATATTGGCACGGATCTGGGGACGTTTGTGCCGTGATGGAAAAAATATGCGTAGATTGCGAAGGCCAGGGTTCCCTGTAAAGAGGCCCTTGCCAGCGCCTGAAGGTCTTTGACGCCGGTGAATCTCCAAATGCCGCCAAAAAGCCCGTGAAACCAATAAAACCCCAGTCGAATGACCAGCAACGGAAGCAACGTCCCCCAGAAGAGATGGATATATCGGGGTGAGTCAAAAAAAACCAAATCCAGCCGGAATAAATAGGCGAGAAAATAGGCGCAGGCTATAAAAAACGCATGGAGCGAAAAATTGCCGATTCGTCTAAGGTTTATAAAGGCTCTCATTTGAAGACCGATTATACCTTATAAAAAAATATCCGCGCAGGAAATTGGGCAATGTTGTTTCAAAAAATGCGCCCCCGGTGCTATAATCCACGCTGGTTGAAAGTTGCTTTTTCGGGCGGGGATATCGCAAAAATGGGGCGCGGTTATTTGACGAAAGAAATGAAAATATTGGTTACTGGCGGGGCTGGGTTCATCGGCTCCAGCTTCGTGAGGTGTTTTATGGAAAAACGCCAAAACCCCGTGGTAACGCTCGATTCCCTCACCTACGCCGGAAACATGGCAAATCTGGAGGCCGTCTTGGGACTGCCGAGACACACCTTCGTAAAAGGCGACATTTGCGACCCCTCGGCGGTTGACTTCGCCATGAAAGGGGTCGGAGCCGTGGTGCATTTCGCAGCTGAAACACACGTTGATAGAAGCATAGACGACTCCGGCATATTTTTGCGCACAAATGTTGTGGGAACCGGGGTTTTGTTGGATGCCGCGAGACGGCACAACGTTAAGAAATTTGTCCATGTGTCCACCGACGAGGTCTACGGGGCCGTATTGGAAGGGTACTCGACCGAGGGAGGCCATCTGCACCCAAACTCGCCCTATTCCGCCAGCAAGGCCGCTTCGGATTTGCTGGCGCTTTCGTACCACGCCACCTACGGCCTGCCGGTTGTGGTCACGAGATGTTCAAACAATTTCGGTCCGTACCAATTCCCCGAAAAATTGATTCCCCTGTTCATCTCCAACGCGCTGGAGGACAAACCCCTGCCGGTTTACGGCGACGGATTGTACGTGCGCGACTGGATTTACGTGGACGACCACTCCCGCGCCGTCGACCGGGTCCTTTGGGACGGCAGGGCGGGGGAGGTGTACAACATCGGCGGAACAAAGGATAAAGCCAACTTGGAAATCACCGATTTTATCCTAAACAAACTTGGCAAACCCGCGTCGCTAAAAAAACACGTTCAAGACCGCCCGGGGCACGACCGTAGGTACGCGATGGACAGCTCGAAAATAGAGAAAGAGCTTGGTTGGAGGGCGGAGTGTAATTTTGAGGAGGCCCTGGCGCAGACAATCGAATGGTACCGATCGAACCAGGGCTGGTGGCGCACCATTAAAAGCGGCGAATACCGCAACTATTATGAAAAGTTTTTCGCGGGGCGTCTTGCCGGGTCCTCCGCAGGGAGCGTCAATTAGTGAAGGGGATAATTTTAGCCGGAGGTAGCGGGACTAGGCTTTACCCGGTAACATTGGCGGTCAGCAAACAGCTTTTGCCGATTTACAACAAGCCGATGATTTACTATCCGCTTTCGGTGCTTATGCTTGCGGGGATAAGGGAAATACTAATCATCTCCACACCCGCGGATTTGCCGCACTACCGCGCCCTTTTCGGCGACGGCTCCGAGCTTGGCCTAAAGATGGAATACGCCGAGCAACCACGCCCGGAGGGGCTGGCGCAGGCCTTTATAATCGGCGAAAAATTTATGGACGGCAAACCGACCGCGTTGATATTGGGGGACAACATTTTTTACGGGCAGGGGCTGGCGGAAAAGTTAAAGAGGGCCAAAAATGAAAACAAAGGCGCCACCGTGTTTGGCTACTACGTAAAGAACCCGCAGAGGTACGGGGTGGTGGAGTTCGACAAGGCGGGAAAGGTCGTTTCCATAGAGGAAAAACCGAAAATTCCGAAAAGCAACTACGTCGTGGCGGGGCTTTACTTCTACGACGAGACGGTCGTGTCTCTGGCAAAGCAGATTAGGCCGAGCGCGCGCGGGGAATTGGAGATAACAGATTTAAACATGGCCTATCTGAAGAAAAACGCGCTGAGGGTGGAGTTGCTGGGCCGCGGTTTTGCGTGGCTCGACACCGGCACGCACGAGTCGCTCATGCAGGCGGGTAACTTTATAGAGGCGATAGAGGAGAGGCAGGGGTTGATGATTGCCTGTCTGGAGGAGGTCGCCTACAAAGAGGGATATATAGACGCCGCCTCTGTTTTGCGTCTCGCCGCCAAATATAAAAACAACGAATACGGCCAATACGTCGCGGGTTTGGTGGACAACCAGTGAGCGCCGAGGAAAAAAATATTTACGCTGTCATTCTTGCCGGGGGGAGCGGAAGCAGATTGTGGCCCCTTTCCCGCCAGCAACTCCCAAAGCAATTTTTGTCGTTGGAGGGGGACGTCTCGCTTTTGCAGGCGACCATAAACCGGCTCGCCCCGATAATTGGCGCCAATAACGTCTTAATCGTCACCCAGGAACTGCACGCCAAAGGGGAGGCCTACCACGCGCTCGAGGCGTACAGGATTCTTTTCGAGCCGACCGGGCGAAACACCGCTCCCGCCATCGCGCTTGCCGCCGCCAGGCTCTCGGCGGACGGAGCCGACCCGCTGATGGTGGTTCTTCCGGCGGATCACATCATTAGGGACGAGGAGCAATTTCGCGCACACGTAAAAACGGCGCTCGAAATCGCCCGCGAGGGGCGGCTTGTTACATTCGGCATACGTCCCACAAGCCCTGACACCGGCTTTGGATACGTAAAAGTAAAGGCGGGCGCCGAAAATGCCGTGGCGTGCGAGGTGGATCGTTTTGTGGAGAAGCCGGACGCCCCGACGGCCGAGAAATATTTAAAGGACGGCGGCTATTATTGGAATTCCGGGATGTTCGTCTGGCGCGCATCGGTGATTCTTGCGGAGATTCGGCGCCATCTCCCCGCCGTTTACGAGGTGATAGAGAAAATCATGGCCGAATCCCGTTCAACAGGCTCGTTTCAAATGGCGGTCGAAAAATATTTTCCGTCAATGCCCTCCATCTCCATTGACTACGGCGTGTTGGAAAAATCCGACGTCGTGTCATTGATTCCGTGCGACATCGGATGGAACGACGTTGGGAGTTGGCACGCGGTGCGCGAGATTGGCAAAAAAGACGCCGACGGCAACGTGCTGACCGGGAATGTGATGGCGATTGACTGCAAAAACAGCCTAGTTCGGGCGGAGAAACGCCTCGTCGCCGCGATTGGTTTGGAAAATGTGTGCGTCATAGAGACTGCGGACGCGATTTTAGTCTCCGACCTCGACCAAACGCAGAGCGTTCGCAAAGTGGTGGACGCCCTGCAAAAACGCAACGCCCCGGAGCATATGTACCACGTTAAAATCAACCGCCCGTGGGGGAGTTTCACCGTGTTGGAGGACGACCAGACCGGCTTTAAGGTCAAGCGCATCGAAGTCGCGCCGGGAGCCAGGCTTAGCCTTCAAAGCCACGGCAAACGCTCGGAACACTGGGTGGTGGTCTCCGGCGTTGCAACCGTCACAAGCGGGGACGCGACGACCACAGTGTTAAAAAACCAGAGCACGTTCATCCCCATAGGGGCCAAACATCGCCTAGAAAACTGCGGGGCCGAGCCGTTGCACATAGTAGAGGTGCAGGTGGGGGATTATTTGGGAGAGGACGACATAACGCGCTACGAGGACAATTACGGAAGGTGAGGCCTTCGCCAGGAAAGGAATTGGAAAATGAAAAAACCTAAAGTCGCTTTAATCACCGGCGTGACCGGGCAGGACGGCGCGTACCTCGCCGAGTTTCTTTTGAACAAGGGGTACGACGTCCACGGAATAAAGAGACGCGCCTCGCTGTTCAACACGGACAGGATAGACCACCTCTACCACGACCTTCACGAGAAGGGGAGGAAGTTCACCCTGCATTACGGCGACATGACGGATTCCAGCAGTCTCATGCACATCATCCAGACCGTGCAACCGTCGGAGATCTACAATCTGGCCGCGCAAAGCCACGTGGCGGTCTCGTTCGAGGAGCCGGAATACACGGCAAACTCGGACGCCATAGGGCCTTTGCGAATACTGGAGGCGGTTCGCATTTTGGGTATGGCCAAAAAAGTCCGTTTTTACCAGGCCTCCACGTCGGAGTTGTACGGCCTTGTCCAGGAGACGCCGCAAAAGGAGACCACGCCGTTTTATCCGCGCTCCCCGTACGCGGTGGCAAAGCTTTACGCCTACTGGATAACGGTCAACTACCGCGAGGCGTACGGAATTTACGCCTGCAACGGCATACTGTTCAACCACGAGTCTCCGGTGCGCGGCGAGACGTTCGTCACGCGAAAAATCACGCGCGCGCTCGCAAGAATAAAACTCGGCCTGCAAAAAAAACTTTATCTCGGCAACCTGAACGCAAAGCGCGACTGGGGCCACGCGAGGGATTACGTAGAGGTGCAATGGCTGATGCTACAGCAGGAAAAACCGGAGGACTTTGTAATCGCCACCGGCGTGCAATATTCGGTTCGGGATTTTGTGAACGAGGCGTGCAAGGTGCTCGGCATTAAAATTGGCTGGAAGGGAACCGGCGTTAAGGAGAAGGGGTACGACGGGGCGGGAAATTGCATGGTGGAGGTTGACCCGCGCTACTTCAGGCCCACGGAGGTCGAGACGTTGCTGGGGGACGCCACAAAGGCAAAAAAGAAGCTCGGTTGGAAACCAAAGACGACGTTCAAGGAATTAGTCCGGGAAATGGCGCTCGAAGACCTAAAATCGGCCGAGCGCGACGAGCTTTTAAAACATCACGGGCACAGGCCGATGGACTTTCATGAGTAGCAGGTTCATGGATTTGTCGGCAAAAATATACGTCGCCGGCCACAAAGGCCTCGTTGGGTCGGCCATCATGCGCCGCCTTGCGGCCGACGGCTATAACAACATCGTCGTTAGGACGCACGCGGAGTTGGATTTGACCAACCAGGCGGAGGTGGAAAAATTCTTTGCCTCGGAGAAGCCGGAGTTCGTTTTCGTGTCCGCGGCGAAGGTGGGCGGGATACACGCGAACAGCACCCGCCCCGCCGAATTCATACAAGAGAACCTTGCGATACAGTCGAACGTCATACACGAATCTTGGAAAAACGGGGTGGGGCGCCTGTTGTTTCTCGGCTCCTCGTGCATCTATCCGCGCGAGAGCCCCCAGCCGATAAAAGAGGAATACCTGCTCACCGGCCCGTTGGAGCCGACCAACAGCGCATATGCGGTCGCCAAGATTGCCGGCATCGAGATGTGCTGGTCCTACAACAAGCAGTACGGCACAAATTATCTGGCCGCAATGCCGTCCAATCTGTACGGGCCGGGGGACAACTACGATTTGAACAACTCGCACGTTCTTCCGGCGTTGATTAGGAAGGTGCACGAGGCGAAGGCGAGGGGGGATAAAAAAATGACGGCGTGGGGAACCGGCAAACCGTTGCGGGAGTTCTCATACAACGACGACGTGGCCGACGCGTTAGTGTTTCTTATGAACCTGCCGAAGGAGGGGTTTTCGTCCGTCGCCGGATCCAAAACTAGCCCGCCTTTGATAAACATCGGATCCGGAATTGACAAAACAATAAAGGAGCTGTTGGAAACCGTGATTGACGTGCTGGACTATAATGGGACGGTGGAATGGGATTCCGGCAAGCCGGACGGAATGTACAGAAAATTATTGGACAGCGCAAAAATCCGCGCCTTGGGCTGGAGCGCAAAGACCCCTTTGAGGGAAGGGATAAAGAAAGCGTACCAAGATTTTCTGTTAAAATCTGCGTAGAGAAAAATTTTTAAAGGATGGAAATGACTAAAATGCAAAATCAAAAACAATCACGACTTGTTTCAAATTTGGCGGCGCTCGCAATGCTGGTTGCCGTTTCCCCGTTGATGACCGCGTGCTCAAACGAGGACAAGGGGCAAAGTCCCGAGAAGCCGGTCGTAACCCCGGCGCCAAAACCCGAGGCGAACAACCCGCCTGTTGCGGCGCCGGAAAAACCCGCCGCCGTCAGAAAAGAGGAGAAGAAAGTGGCGGCGGAGCATCCCGCGCCGGTCAAAGAAACTAAGGTTCAAAACGCGCCGCCGGAGCCAAAAAAGGAAGAGATGGATTTGATGATTGACGACATGAAGGGGAAAGTAAAATCCAAATACGGCAACTGAGCCGGTAAGGGTTAATGCCCCCGCGTGCTTAGAACACGCGACCGCCGGTTTGGGAAAACGAAACCGGTTAATCCTTTACCCAGAGGTCAAGGTCACCGTTTAAAAACCGTTCCCTCGACACCCTCTCGTATCCCGGGGGCATTTCCGCCCCGAATCCGTAATAGGTCGCGACCCTCGTTCCAGGCCGCAAACACCTCAGTTTGTTCACGACAGCCCCCAAATACCGCTGGTAAAGAACGGGGCTGTACGGGATTGTGTCGTCCAAGCGGGCGGCCTCGTCCACGTTTTCGTAAAAAGGGTTGAACAGGTATACGCCGGTAAATCCCCGCCATTCCAATTTTTCCATGTTTCCCATGATGAACGATACATTGCCCAACTTCAGCCTTCTCGCCGCCTCTTCCGCGGCGGAGGCGAGCAGGGGCCGTTGCTCTATCCCCACGAATTGACCGGCGGTGGAGAGCGCCCCGACAATGCAGAATTTCCCGCAACCTGAACCTACGTCCAGTATCCGAGATTGTTCGGAGGTCACAAGAAGGGAGGCCGCGCGCATGGCAACCGACACGGGGGTCCACAGTTTTTCGGACGGTTTTTGTATCTCTTCGGGATAGAGCTGGTCGAACATGCGGTCGTCCACCGCCCCGCCTTTGGCCAATTCAACGGCTATGCTCCCGGTGTAATCAAACATTGCGCCATCCTATCACAACGGTAGCGTCAATAATTTATGGCGGGTTGTGCCGCGTCAGCGCTCCATATATCGCTTGTAGATGGTAATGACGAAAAGCGACACAAGGAACGGCCCAGAGTAGGCCTCCATCATGGCGACGGCCTTGCCAATCCCCACCGTGGTTAGGTCGCCGTATCCCACCGTGGTGAAGGTGACCATGCTGTAGTAAAAAGCGTGGAACAGGACGGCCATGTTTTCCCCCGCGCTTTGACTGACCGAAAAGGCCTTTATGTCCTCTCCGGCGCCGGCGATCCCTATAAATCCGTACATGACGGCGAACCACAGGATATAAACGGCGGAAAACCAGAAGATGCGGTACGGACTCTCGCCGTAAGCGGTCGAAAAGTCTGTGAAAAGCGAGTAGT
>JACQEX010000096.1 GCA_016200345.1 Nitrospinota bacterium | reverse complement strand
GGGCTTGTTTTTCCTTGCCTCGCCCTTCGGCGCTTTTGCCGAGGACGACGCAAAACTGCTCCTCCAGCTAAACGACAACAACGGTTATTATTCCGGCTCCGGCGACTACGGCAGGAGAGGGGGGCAGAACGTGGTCTATTCCACGGCCTCATACCTGACAAAGGGCTACGGCCTGTCAGTCCTTGGCGCATACACCGACACCACGTACAATTACGTCAACGAGTCGGACAAGACCAACGGAGATTTCCACCTGAACACCGCGATGGACACCACGGTCTCGGGGTTTTATATCCTGGGCGGAGGCGGCACCAACTTGTGGCGCATTGGACTGGATTTGAACCTTCCCACCGGTCACGCCTCTTACAACTCGCAGGAGGAGAACACCGTGATGACCGCGCCTGTAACGCAGGACCTTGTCATGATGCCGAGCTTCGGCGCTGGGCTGAACATAGCCCCTAACGTGACGTTAGTCCATGGATTTAGCGAGATATCAACCGGGGGGCTGGGTGTTCGATACCAAAAATCCGGCTCCTACACGCCCACGCCGAGCGACTCGGCAAGTCCCCTAAGCTACACCCCCGGCGATTGGATGATGATTTTCGGCTCTTTTGAATACACCCCCTCCAAAGAGAACCAGCTACTCCTCGACGTCTCCAAAACCCTGAGCGCAAGGGACAAGCAGGGGCCGACGGAGGTTTTGAAACAGGGGGACAGATACCTAACCGGCGCGAAGTACATAAACACCGGGGCGATGGATAAGACCACGTATTCCTTCACCTACCAATGGCAGGACGCCAACCAAATATCGTCCGGCTCCAGCGGCGTCGTAACGCAGTCGAGAAACGCGAACAACAACAAGGCCGAGGTGTTTGTCCAGGACACGCATATGCAGAGTGAGAAGCTTGCCTTGAACGCAATCGTGGGCGGGAAGAAGGTTTACGCCAACCAGATGGACGTGACTGATTCCTACTACGTCGCGGGGTATGCAAAGGTGTACGCCGGGGGCGGGTTCACCTACGCGGCCTCGAAAATGCTTACCGTGACGTTTGACCTACGGTTGTTTGAATTATGGAGCGGAACGGATCCCACCGAGCCTTCCGGCATAACATACCGGGGCGGGAACATGGACTTGGGCTTTGTTTACGAATTTGGCGGCGCCCCCGACAACGCTCAAAAACCCGCCAAGTAGTGTAGTTTCCCAGTAACGGTTTTACCATTGGCCTTGCGCCCTGCCTTCGTCAACCCTCATAAAGTCTCAAACCGCTCGCTCTGATTCACATTTTAAAGTCTCAACCATTTACTGCAGGCGCAGAAACAGGATGAATCCCGTTGCCACCGATTTGTGCCGCCGCATATTCCGCCTGTAAGGGGATTCCGGGACGCTACATTAGAGGCATTGCTCAGACGCGCGGAGCGTGTTCTCTTTCCATCTCGCTAGGAACGATTGTGTTTTAAAAATGGTCGGGACGGCGGGATTTGAACCCACGACCCCTCGCACCCCAAGCGAGTACTCTACCAGGCTGAGCCACGTCCCGACATTTTCAATCGCCTCCGCCAGACACGGACGTCAAGAGAGTATAGCAGAAGAAAATATTTATCCTCTGAAAAAGAGAGCCGACGGATTGAGGTCTACTAGTCCCTCCACTTAATGTGCTGGTTGTCCAGAATGTCCTGCGCGTCCTTAAGCCCCATGCGGGCGGCCCTCATCAGATCCTCGTACGCCCTCGTGCTGTCTTCCCTCTTGTTGTAAACCACGCCGCGGTTCACGTAAACCACCGCCACGTTCGGGTCCAGCTCTATGGATTTGTTGAAGTCCTCGAGCGCCTTTTGGTAGTTTCCCTGTTCGCTGTAGGTGGTTCCCCTGTTGCTGTACGCCTTGGCGTTTTTCTGGTCCAACTCTATCGCCTTGTCGTAGTCGTCTATCGCAAGGTCGTGTTTGCCCATGGAATCGTGCACGTTCCCCCTGTTGTTGTAGCACGCCGGATTTTTTGGGTCCATTTCCACCGCGCGGTTGTAATCCTCGAGCGCGAGCTTAAACTGTCCCATGTTTTCGTACGCGTAGCCCCTGCCCGTGTAAAAGGCGGGGTCGTCGTTTACCAGCTCTATTGCCTTGCTAAACGAGGCGACGGCAACCTTTAAGTGAACCAACGTCCCGTTCGCATACCCCTCGATAAAAAATTCCAGCGCGCTAAGGCCGTTGGCTGTCGCGGCGTACTCGGCCGATTTTTTCTCGTCCGGGGCGGATTCCGCATCTTTTCTAAGCGCGTCCAGCGCGGCCGTTTTGGAGGCGATTTTTTCGGAAAATTCCAAAAGTAACTTTTTTTCGTCCTTGTCGCCGTTTAGGCTTCGTAGGTTGCTTAAAATCTCCTCGGAGTCGGCTGAGGTTCTCGCGTGAATGACGTAGTCCTTGCCGTCCCAGTTGACCGACGTCACCTCGACGGGTAAAATCCCGGCCATCAGCGCGGGCGTGTAGGAGGGGGGAACGTATTCCTTGACCTCGTGCGACTTCTCCCGCGCCTTTTCCCCGGCCTTGCCTTTGGCCGCTTTTTTGCCCCTTTTCTTTTTTTCGGCCTCTTTTGCCGCCTTCGCTGTCTTCACCTGTTTGGCGAATTCGGCGGACAGGTCTTTTTTAAGGTCCTCGAACGCCGCCTGTATGATTATTTTGGACACCTCCTCGATGGCCATGATTCTGGCCGTCAACTCGGTGTCGGTCTTAACGGCGTGGTAGACCGCCTCTTTTTCGTAGGTTTTTTCGACTGCGGACGCCTGAATCGTCGCCGCAAACATGAACAAGGACGCCAAAGCCAATATTTTGTTTGTTTTCATAATCCGCTAATGATACATGAAAAAACGGTAATTTATCCCTAAAAAATTTTAATTTAGCCTATATTTCACGAAATTTGACCCTGGCCTTTGACAAACGGGGTCTATTATGGCGTATAATACGCGGTTTCATATGTTTGAACAATTAGAAGAGCGTTTATCAGAGGCGCTAAGAAAACTAAAAGGCCTGTCGCAGTTGACCGACTCGAACATGGCCGAGGCGATGGGGGAGGTGCGCTCCGCGCTTCTCGACGCCGACGTCAGCCTGGAGGTAGCCCGCGATTTCGTGGAGCGCGTCAAGACCGAGGCCAAAGGCGCCGCCGTTCTTAAAAGCCTTTCCCCCGGCCAGCAGGTCATCAAAATAGTTTATGACGAGCTTGTGGGACTGCTTGGCGGCTTTAAATCCGGCATTAACTTCGCCGCAAAGGGGCCGACCATAATTTTAATGGCCGGCCTGCAGGGTAGCGGAAAAACAACCACCACCGCAAAGCTCGCCCTTCATCTAAAAAAAGAGGGCTATCGCCCCATGATGGTCTCCGCCGACGTCTACCGTCCGGCGGCCCGCGAACAGTTGTCCGTCCTCGGCGCGCAACTTTCGGTGCCGGTCTGCAACCCGTCGGATTTAAACGACCCGGTCAAGATTTGTAAAAAAGCCCTTTCCGCCATGAAGGAGGAGAACGCCAACGCGCTGTTGGTGGACACCGCCGGACGCCTTCAGGTGGACGAGGAGCTTATGGCGGAGTTGGAGAGGATTAAGAAGGAGATAAACCCCTCCGAGATTCTTTTCGTGGCCGACGCGATGATGGGCAGGCAGTCCGCCGACATAGCCGGCGTCTTCCACAAGCGCGTCGGGATAACCGGCGTGGTGCTTACGAAGCTGGACGGCGACGCGAGAGGCGGCGCGGCCCTTTCGATAAAGACGACCGTCGGCGCGCCGATAAAGTTTTCCGGCCTCGGCGAAAAACCGGAGCAGTTCGAGGTTTTCCATCCGGACAGGATGGCCTCGCGCATACTTGGAATGGGGGACGTTCTAAGCCTTATAGAAAAGGCGCAGTCCGCCGCCGAGGAGGAGGAGGCGAAAAAGCTGGAGCGAAAGATGACCTCCGGCGACCTAGACCTGAACGATTTTCTAACCCAACTGAGAATGGTGAAGAAAATGGGGCCGCTGGACCAGCTGATGGGGATGATTCCCGGCGTGAAGATACCGAAGGACGTAAAATTAGACGGCGGCGAGATAGTCAAGGTGGAGGCGATAATAAGCTCCATGACCAAGGAAGAACGCCGAAACTATACTATAATAAACGGCAGTCGTAAGGAGCGCATAGCCTTGGGATGCGGGGCGGAGATAAGCGACGTCAACAAACTGCTGAAACAGTTTGTGCAGATGAAGAAGATGATGAAATCGTTCGGGAAGGGCGTCATTACCGCGCTCGGACGTTAAACATGGTGTTTAGTGTCGAAATTGCGGAAGTTCATAAGGAGGATAAATGGCAGTAGTTATTAGGATGTCAAGGGGCGGAAAAAAGAAAAAGCCGTTCTACAGGATTGTTGCGGCAGACAAGCGCTTTTGCCGCGACGGCAGATACCTGGAGATAGTCGGCACGTGGGATCCGAAGCTCGAGAAGGCGACCGTCAAGAAGGAAGCCGCCGAGAAATGGATTAAAAACGGCGCGCAGGTCTCCGAAACGGTCAAAAAGCTTTTTATAAAGAACGGCGTTTCCCTGGCCACCGTCGCCCCCAGCGCGGCATAGCGAACGGGCGACTGAAATTACTAACCCTGTTGTGGAACCCCAACGCCGTGTCGGGCGTGTGGCAAAGGAGTATTGGACATGAAGGAACTTATTGAGACGATAGTAAAACAGATTGTCGACAACCCGGAAGAGGTGCAGGTCAGCGAGATAGTCGGCAACAAAACGACGGTCATCGAACTGCGCGTCTCCCAGCCGGACCTTGGAAAGGTCATTGGCAAACAGGGGCGCACCGCCCAGGCCATGAGAACCCTGCTGACGGCCGCCGCGACAAAAAACAACCAGCGCGCCGTCCTGGAAATTTTGGAATAAGCCGACCGTCCGCCGCGCGCGGACGAACCCCGGCCCTGCGGATAAAAAATTGACCATCGAAAAAATTGTCTGCGGCAAATTCCTAAAGCCGTTCGGGGTTCGCGGCGAGATTAAATTCCTCCCCTACTACCCCGACCAGTTGGACGTAGCCGCTCTTACGGGGGGCGTACTGCGCCATCCCTCATCCAAGGCGACCGCCGAGGCCGAGGTTTTTTTGGTCTCCGCAAGGCCGCTAAGCGGCGGGATTTGGGCGGTAAGGCCAGACGGTTGCGAAACGCCGGAGTTTGCCCGTCAATACACAAACGCGGAACTGCTGGTGAGCCGTTCCTTTTTCGCCCCCGCGAAAGACGGCGAAAACCTTCCGTTCGACATAATCGAAAACACCGTGTTCGACCACGAGGGGAAAAAACTCGGCGTGGTGCAGGACATATTTATAACCGGGGCCAACGACGTTTGGGAGGTGCTGGCCGACGACGGGCGGGAGATATTAGTCCCCGCCGTCAAGGAGGTGGTGCTTTCGGTGGAGCCGGGGAAAATAGTGGTAAAACTTCCAAACGGCCTTTTGGACTAGCGGAAGCCCCGCCGGATAAAGACCGTGCAAATAGACGTTTTAACGATATTCCCGCAGATATTCGACGGATTTTTGGGGGAGAGCCTCGTCGCGAAAGGAATCGCAAAAAATATTTTTTCCGTGAACGTTCGCGACATCCGGGCCTTCGCCGAAAACAAGCACAAGAAGGTGGACGACGCCCCGTTCGGCGGGGGCGCCGGAATGGTGATGTCGCCCCAGCCGCTGGCGGACGCGATAGACTCGATAAAAAAAGAGGGGCCGTGCAGGACAATTCTTCTAACCCCGCGCGGGAGGCCGTTCACCCAGAAAATCGCGCGCGAGCTGTCGGGCGAGAAAAAACTAGTCCTCGTCTGCGGCAGGTACGAGGGGGTGGACGAGCGAATCGTTCGGCATTGGGTTGACGAGGAGATATCGCTGGGCGACTTCGTGCTAAACGGCGGCGAGGTGGCGGCGATGGCGGTCATCGAGGCGGTGTTTCGCCTTCTCCCCGGCGCGGTCGGTTGCCAGGATTCCACGGGCGAGGAAAGTTTCGAGAAGGGTTTGTTGGAGTACCCGCATTACACCAGGCCGGAGAATTTCAGGGGGCTCCCGGTTCCGGCGGAGCTTCTTTCCGGCCACCACAAAAACATAGAAAAATGGCGGTTCGAGCAGTCGGTTAAAAAAACCGGCGAAGTCCGTCCCGACATGCTGGAAAAACGCCCGGAACAGTGGAAAAAAATAAAGTTTTCCATCGCGCTCGTTCACTATCCGGTGGCGAACAAGGACGGCGGGGAGATGGTCAGCTCCATAACGACGCTCGACGCGCACGACCTGGCGCGAATCGGGCGGACGTACGGGGCCGAAAGGGCCTACATGGTCACGCCGGTGCTGGAGCAGGCGCGGCTTGTGGCGAGGATAATGAAACATTGGAAGGACGACGACGCGGTAAAAAAGGCGGACGGGCGAAAATCGCTCGCGGTGGACGTTTTGCGGACAGCGGGGTCAATTGACGACATGGTGGAGGACGCAAAGAGAAGGTCAAAGCGCGTAAAACTTCTGGCGACCTCGGCGACTAGGACGGAGCGCTCCGTTTCCCCGCAGGTTTGGCGCAATCTGGCGGCGGAGGGGGACGACGAGTGGATAATACTTTTCGGCACGGCCCACGGACTGGGGAGGTCGTTGGTCGAAAGGGCCGATAGCGTCCTTTTGCCGGTGGAAGGGGGGGGCGAATTTAACCATTTGCCTGTTAGGGGCGCATCTGCTATTATTTTAGACCGTTTGTTTGGTCGGACTGAATAGCCCGCCCGAATTTGATTTGGGCGAAAACTTGGAGAGGAATTGTTATGAGTTTGATGGAAAAAGTAGAGAAGCAGTATCTTAGAAGCGACCTGCCGGAGTTCCGCGTCGGGGACACCGTAAAGGTCTACGTGAAGATTATCGAGGGCGAGAAAGAGCGCGTCCAGATGGTCGAGGGAATCGTCATTAGAAAAAGGGGGGACGGCACACGCGCCACCTTCACCATTCGCAAGGTCTCGTTCAACGTCGGGCTGGAGAGGATTTTCCCGCTTCATTCCCCGCGCATTGAAAAAGTAGAGGTCGTCCGCCGGAACAAAGTTCGCCGCGCGCGACTCTATTTCCTCCGCAACCTGAAGGGCAAGGCCGCGCGCCTCACCGAAATCAGGCAGACGAGAGGGAAGGGCGCAAAAGCTGTCGCCCCGGCCGAGCCGACTCCGGCCGAATAAGTTAATTGGCGTTTTCCGGCGGGCGCACGGCCCAGTGCCGTGTGCCTCACGCCGGGCGCGTAATCTCCGCGTAGCCCCGCCTCCCATAAAGCCTCCCCATAATTCCAAAAAAGCGGGATAATGTCCCCATGAAAATCTTGGCGTTCGAATACGCCTGCGCCGGGGGCGAGGGGGGAGAGCTTTTTTTCAACGACGGACTCCACATGCTCACCCACCTGTTAAGGGGACTGTTCAAACGCCGCATCGGTAAAATTTCCACGATGGTGTTTCCCGAGTTTGGGGTCGACCTTCTATTCGCGGACGACGTAATAAAGGTTCACGGCGACCTTTTTAAAACCTTTACCGAAGAGGTCGAAAGGCACGACGCCGTCTGGATAGTCGCTCCCGAGACGGGCGGAATTCTTCTTCGGTACACGCTTGCCGTCGAAAAGGCCGGCAAGCGGCTTCTAGGCTCCTCCTCGTCGGCGGTCGAAATTTGCGGCAACAAGCTTTTGACGCACATGGCGCTAAAGGGCGTCGTTCCAATGCCGAGAACCGTCCCCTTCGACGGCACTTTTCCGCAGTACCCGTGCGTGGTAAAACCGATTGACGGCGCCGCCTGCGACAACACGTTTTTCGTCGCGGACGAGGCGGACGGCCGGCGGTTTTTCGCGCCCGACAGAAAATACGTGGCCCAGCCTTTTATCGAGGGAACGGCGATGAGCGCGGGCGTTGTGTCCAATGGCGAGCGAACCGTTTTGCTTGGAGTTTCGAGGCAGTTGGTGGAAATGGGCCGAACGGTGGTGTTTAACGGGGTTGAAGGCCCGGTGGATTACTCAGGGGTGAGCCGGTTGGAGGCGATTGTCCGCTCAGTGAAGGAGCATGTGCCGGGGCTTGAGGGTTATTGGGGCGTTGACTTTATTGATGCCGAGGAGGGGCCGGTCTTGATCGAGGTGAATCCGCGGCTGACCTCGTCGTTTCCTCTTTATCCGGAACTGTTCAAGGTGTTCCCTTGAAAGCCGTGGGTGAAAATATCTTTGCGCTCGACGTAGGCGGGGCGTTTATAAAATCCGCCTTTCTTCCCGAAGGGGGGCGACCCGCAAGTAAAATCACGCCGTTTGAAATGTGGAAAAACCCCGAAAAACTTGCGACGGTTCTAAAAGGGCTAAAACCGAAACATGGCGCGACCATGTGCGCCATAACCATGACGGGCGAGCTTTGCGACTGTTTCAAAAACAGACGCGAAGGGGTTTGGCACATCGTGGAGTCCGCGCAAAAAGTTTTTGACGACGTTTTGGTCTTCGGAATCAATGGGGGCCTTCTGGCCCCGAAAGAGGCAATAAAAAACTATCGTGACGTGGCGTCGGCAAACTGGGCCGTGGTGCCGCAATACATCGGACGGTTTGAAAACGACTTTTTGTTGTGCGACATAGGTTCCACCACCACCGATTTGACCCCGGTGCGCGGCGGGAAAATTTCC
>JACQEX010000012.1 GCA_016200345.1 Nitrospinota bacterium | reverse complement strand
TGGGGCGAGTTGTGCGACTGGTACATAGAGCTTGCAAAACCGCGCTTAGTAATCCCAAACGCGGATACTTATACGGTGCGGACCGTTCTTTGCCATCTTCTGGACAACGTTCTGCGCCTTCTCCACCCGGTTATGCCGTTCGTAACCGAGGAGATTTACCAAAAACTTCCGAACCATGGCGAGTCGGTGATGATTGCCGATTACCCGAGGCCGGACGGCGCGCTAAAAAACGAATCGGCGGAGGAGGAAATGGCGATGGTGATGGAAATAATCTCCTCCATACGCTCCATCAGGCAGGAGCTTAATATACCTTACTCTGTCGGCCTTTCCGCCATCGTCAAATGTAGGGACGTTAAAGTGGAGCAGATGGTTAGGTCGCACGACAATACGATTCTTGCTCTTTCCCGCGCAATTTTTCTGGTACCATCGACAGACATGCAAAGACCGCCCCGGTCGGCCACCGCCGTACACGCGCATTCCGAGGTCTATGTGCCGCTTGCCGGTTTGATAGATTTTGCAAAGGAAAGGGAGCGGCTTGAAAAGGAGCACGCCAAGGTCACGAAGGAGATGTCGGCCTACGAAAAAAAATTCGAGGACGCCAATTTTGTAAACAACGCCCCGCCGGAAATTTTGGAGAAGGATCGCACCAACTACGCGGAGTTACAAAGGCGAGACAAGGGAATAGGGGACTCGATAAAATGGCTCGGGGCGTGAGCGTTTGAAAAGGAAATATGAGCGTTAAGGTTCTAACGGTTGACGACGATATAAACGTCCTAAAATCAATAGAAGAACTGCTGAACCTAAAGAAGCACAGGGTGTTTCCGCACATCTCGCCGCAGGACGCGCTGGCAAACTTCGACGATATCCAGCCGGATCTCGCGGTGGTGGACTATTACATGCCGATGATGACTGGAATGGACCTCATGAGAAGGTTCCACGAAAAAAGGCCGGACATGCCCGTGGTCATCCTCACCGCCTCCCGCGAGGTGAACGACGCCATAGAGGCGATAAAGGCCGGCGCCTACCACTACCTTACAAAGCCGGTGCAGGCGGACGAGCTCTTCAGCCTGGTGGACAAAATCTCCGAGCAGGCTCAGTTAAAGGAAGAGAACGAAAGGCTGAAGGAGGAGCTTGGGCAAAAATATAAATTCGACAGCATAATCGGCCGCTCCGGCGCTCTTCAGGACGTCTTCACAATCCTAAACAAGGCGATAAGGACAAAATCCACGATATTAATCACCGGCGAGTCCGGCACCGGCAAGGAGCTTATCGCCCGCGCGGCGCACTACAATTCCACCCGTTCCGTCGGGCCGTTCATAAAAGTGAATTGCGCCGCGATACCGGAGACGATGCTGGAGGCCGAGCTTTTCGGAATTGAAAAAAACATCGCCACCGGAGTGGCGCAACGGCCCGGCAAGTTCGAGCTTGCCGACGGCGGCAGTATATTTATGGACGAAGTAGGGGAGATGTCTCCGGCGACACAGGCGAAGGTCCTTCGAGTTTTACAAGAGCGCGAGGTCGAAAGAATCGGCTCGTCCAAGTCAAAAAAAGTGGACATCCGCGTAATCGCCGCCACCAACATAGACATAATGGCGGCGGTGGCGGATAAAAAGTTTCGCTCGGACCTTTTTTACAGGCTCAACGTGTTCCACATCCACATGCCACCACTCTCTAAGAGGGCGGAGGACATCCCCATGCTAGCGGTTCATTTTTCCGCCAAATATTGCGAGGAAAACGGGCTTCCATTAAAAAAGATTGACTCGCAGGCCGTGGAACACCTGCAAAGGCGCCGCTGGCCGGGCAACATACGCGAATTGGAAAACACTATCGAACGAGCCGTCGGAGTTGCGGAGGGGGAGACCATACGGCTGGAGGACGTGCGCGAGGAGGGGGTCGTACAGGCCTCGGAGGAGCCCGAGGAGCAGGGCGACGGACAGAATTTGGACGAGCGCGTCGCCGCATTCGAGAGAAAGATTTTGCTCGCCTCGCTGGAAAGAAACCACTGGCGACAAAACAAGGCGGCGAAGGAGATGGAAATCACCGAACGAAGCATCTGGTACAAAATCAAAAAACTCGGCATTGCCGCCAAAAAACCGGACGACGGCGAGGAATAACCACCGGGCCGCCCGGAAACTATTTTTAGTTTA
Source organism: Nitrospinota bacterium (assembly GCA_016200345.1). Taxonomy (GTDB): domain Bacteria; phylum Nitrospinota_A; class UBA7883; order JACRGQ01; family JACRGQ01; genus JACQEX01. The sequence continues at coordinate 5,886 of JACQEX010000012.1, read as the reverse complement.
ATAGTTTCCATATTCCCCGTTTCGTGATATTCTCCCCACATACATAGGCCGGTGTGTTTTGTCCATTTTTTGCGGTTGAGGTGTTAATGAGAATTCTCGTCAATGTCGCAAGGTCGGTTTTTATTTTTTGCCTCCTCATCGCAATCTCCCTTTTCGGCGAGTCGTGCGGCAAAACTGAAAAACCGAAGGAGGCTCCTAAAGCGGCCCGCGCCACCCCCATAACCACCGTAAAGGCCGAGACGACGACCCTCGAGATACGCGAATCCTCCGTCGGAACGGTGGAAAGCAGAAACTCGCCGACAATATCCGCCGAAATCGCGGGCGTCATAAAACAAATTTTTGCGGACAACGGCTCCCGCGTAAAGGCGGGCGACCTATTGGCGAAGGTGGACGACGCCGACATAAAACTAAGGGTAAGCGCGACAGCATCCGACGTGGCCCGGCTGGAGGTACTTTCCCAAAATCAGGACAAGACCGTCCGGCGCCTTCGCCCGCTATTTTCGCAAAAAACAATCCCGGAAAACCAGATGGACGACGCGGAGGCGCAGTTAAAGGCGCTTCGCGAACAATTAAACTCGGCGCGTTCACAGCTTGACTCCGCTGAACGGGAGTTGAAAAAAACGTCCGTGCTGTCCCCCTTTTCGGGAAAAATTGAAAGCCGTCTGGTCTCGACGGGAGATTTTCTATCCGTCGGCAAGCCGATGTTCGTCCTTAGCAACGACGACAAAATGCAAATCCATCTCCCGTTCCCCGAAACGGTCGCCGGAAAAATAAAAACAGGCCAGATGGTCAAGCTTTCCCTCCCGTCCGTCCCCGGCTCGCAGTACGAGGAGACGATAAGCGAGGTGCGCCCGTCCATAAACGCCGCAAGCAAGGCGATTGACGCGATAATCAACAAAACCAATTCGGACGGATGGAAGTCCGGCGCCAGCGTCGTAGCCGCTGTTCTTGTTGAGGTGCATCGCAACGCCGTCGTTGTTCCGTCCGCAAGCGTCGTGCTTCGCCCGGCGGGCGAGGTGGTATATGTGGTTGAAGGCGGCGTTGTAAAACAAAGGGTGGTTACGAAGGGCGAACGCCAGGGAGACCAGGTGGAAATAACCTCCGGCCTGAAAAACGGCGAGACCGTAGCGCTTGACGGAGCGGGATTCCTGACGGACGGAGCCGCGATAAAAGTCCAGGAACCAAAATAAGGTGAGCCTCCCCGAACTTTCCATACGCCGCTACGTTTTGGCGTACATGATGAGCGGCGTACTCATGCTCATGGGGATTATCGGCTACCAGCGCCTCGGGGTGGACAGATTCCCGCAGGTGGAATTCCCGATGATAACGGTCATGACCTTTATGCGCGGAGCAAACCCGACGGTGGTTGACTCCAACATCACGAACATAATAGAAGAGGCCGTCAACGCCGTTCCGGGCATAAGCCACATCCAGTCCAACTCCTCCCCCGGCGTATCGCTGGTCATGATTATGTTCAACTTGGAAAAGGACGCGGACGTTGCGTTCAACGAGGTGCAGGCAAAGGTCAACCAATCCCTAAACCATCTCCCGCGCGGCACCGACCCGCCGGTTGTGGCAAAGGTGGATTTCGGTTCCCAGCCGGTGATTTGGCTCTCCGTCCTCGGAGACAGAACCCTGCAGGAGCTAAATCTCTATGCGCGCAACGTAGTAAAAAAACGGCTGGAAAACATAGACGGCGTCGGCGAGGTGCGGCTCGGCGGCGACCGTGCGCGGCAGATACGGGTGAACCTTGACCTCAACGCGCTCGCAAGTTACGGCGTGGCCCTTCAGGACGTATTGATGGCCTTCAACAACGAGCACCTGACAATGCCGGGCGGATTCCTAACGGGACGAAACGTGGAGTTCATAATAAAGCTCGACACGGAGTTCCACAATTTGGCCGAGATGCGAAAGCTGATAGTCGGCTTCCGAAACGGTTCTTCTATAAGGCTTGCGGACGTGGCGAAGGTGGAGGACGGTTTGGCAGACTACCGCCAGCTGGCAAATTTTAACGGCAGGCCGAACGTCGGCCTCGGCATAGTAAAAGTCAGCAAGGCCAACACCGTGGCGGTGGTGGACGCCGTCATGGCGCGGCTGAACATGGAAATCATCCCAAACCTCCCGCCCGGAATTAAAATCGAACAGGCCTCGAACGACGCCGAGTTTATTCAGGGGATGGTCTCCTCGCTTAAGGAGCACCTTTTGGAAAGCGTGGTGCTGGCCGGCCTCGTCGTGCTTATGTTCCTTAGAAACGCCAGCGCCACCTTCATAATAACCACGGCAATCCCAGTGTCGCTTTTGGCGGCAATCGCGGCGATGTATTTTTCCGGCTTTACCTTCAACATGCTCACCCTGCTGGCGCTCCTGCTGTTGATTGGCGTGGTGGTGGACGACGCGATAGTGGTGCTGGAAAATATATACAGACACAGGGAGGATATAGACCCGGATCCCGTGTCCGCCTCCATAAACGGTAGCAGACAGGTCGTGTTCGCCGTTCTCGCCACGTCGCTTACGTTAATCTCAATTTTCTTCCCGGTTATTTTCATGGGGGGAATCATCGGCAGGTTCTTTAAATCGTTCGCCGTGGTGGTCACCGTCGGCGTGATAGCCTCGTGGTTTGTGTCCATGACGCTCACGCCAATGCTCTGCTCCCGCTTTCTCCGCGTGACGGAAAGCGAGAGGCACGGGTTTATATATCGATTTTTCGATTCGGCGTTTAAGGCGGTTGATTCCGGTTACAAAATTTTGCTGGGTCTTTCCCTCGGCCATCGGTGGAAGGTGGTGGGACTTACGTTGCTTGCGATTTTTTCCACCGCGTTCTTTTTCTCGAGGGTTGGCAAGGAGTTTGTGCCGCCGGAGGACGAAGGGAGGTTTTTGATATTTTTTAAGACTCCACTCGGCTCCAGCATCAACAGCACCTCGGGGAAACTTGCAGAAATAGAGGGAATACTCGCAAAGCAACCCGAGGTATTGTCCTATTTCACCGCAATCGGACTCGGCCAGGCGGGACAAGTAAACCAAGGAATCGCCTTTGTCCGAATGGTTCCCAAAGAGCAGAGAAAACTAAGGCAACCAAAGATTATGTCGATACTCGGAGAAAAGTTCTCGGCCGTTCCGGGGGTTCAGGCGTTCCCCAGTGTAATCCCGATGGGCGGCGGAGGCAGGGGAGAGCCCTTGCAATTCGCCGTCACGGGGCCGAGCCTTGCCGAAGTCTCGACTCTGGCGGAAGAACTAAAGCACAGGCTCTCAGCGGAAGAGGGCGTGGGAAACTTGGACTTGGATTTACAGCTGGACATGCCGCAGGCGAATTTAAAGATTGACCGCACAAGGGCGGCCGGTCTTGGCCTCACGGCGGCGGACTTGGCGCAGGCGGTGAACGTACTGATGGGGGGCATGGACGTGGCGAAATACAACGACGAGCCGGGCGACGGGGAACGGTACGACGTCAGGGTGTCCGCCTCCGAGGGACAGATAAACACCCTGGGCGACGTTAAAAAGATTTACATAAGAAACCGCGAGGGGAAAATGATTCGGTTCGACGCGGTCGCCGGAATGAAGAGCGAGGTCGGCCCCGCTGTCATCACCAAGCTGGATCTCAGATACTCGGCCAATTTTTTCAGCACTCCGACGGCGCCGCTTGGCGGGGTCATGGACTTGGTTAAGAAAAGGGCCGATGAAATTCTCCCCGCCGGGTACGAGGTGCACATGATGGGGCAGGCGGAAGAGTTTGGGAAAACGGTCGGCTATATGATCTTCGCGTTTTCCCTCTCCATAATACTTTTGTACATGGTGCTTTCCAGCCAGTTCAACTCGTTTATCCAGCCCTTCATCATTATGGTGGCGCAACCGCTTGCCATCATCGGCGGGCTTGCGGCGCTGTGGATAACCGGCAACACGCTAAACATTTTTTCGATGATCGGCCTAGTGTTGTTAATGGGCCTTGTGGCGAAGAATTCCATTTTGCTGATTGATTTCACCAACCAGTTAAGGGAGCAGGGAAGAGGGATTAACGACGCCTTGCTGGAGGCCTGCCAGGTGAGGATGAGGCCGGTGTTGATGACCAGCTTTACGGTAATTTTCGCCATGTTGCCTGCGGCGCTTGGCGTCGGAAGCGGCTCGGAGTCAAACGTCCCACTCTCCATCACGGTAATCGGCGGAATGATAAGCTCCACGTTTTTGACGCTTGTGGTGGTGCCGGCCGTCTATTCCCTCGTCATGCTCCGCTTGGAGAAAAAGACTTCAAAATAATTCCTTTTATTTTTGTCATCCTCGCGAATGCCGCAGTTACGGGCGGAGACTTTATAGAGCGAATCAGAGCGTAGGCGATTTATCTGGATACTGGTGTACGAAAGGGTTCCAGTTCCTTTTCGAATTCCGCTTTTGATCCTTTCCCCTCGATCTGGTAACATCCCCAAATGGGAAGAACCAATACATCCTCAAAACCAAAAATAAAAATTAAACACCTTGGCAAATATAACCGCGGTGCCGATGATTTTTATGTTTCGGAAGAATCGACGTCATACGGAAATAAAAAGCCATATTCCGTTTTTTATGAAAACCAAGAGCCTTTAGTCAGGCTATTGAAGGGCGACACCATTGAAATTTTGAACCAATCGAGAGAAAACAGCGTTGACATGATTTTTGCCGACCCCCCCTACTTTTTATCAAACGGGGGCATTTCTTGCCACGCCGGAAAAATGGTGTCCGTCAATAAGGGTAAATGGGATAAATCAAAGGGCGTAGAGGAAAACCACAAATTCAATTTGGAATGGTTAAAAGCCTGCCAGCGTGTTTTAAAACCAAACGGAACAATTTGGGTTTCCGGCACTCAACACGTTATTTTTTCCGTTGGATACGCCATGCAGGAGCTAGGATTTAAGATTCTAAACGACATAACATGGGAAAAGCCTAATCCTCCGCCGAATCTCTCATGCCGATATTTCACCCATTCAACCGAAACCGTCTTATGGGCTGGGAAAAACGCAAAAAGCAAACACTTGTTTAATTACGCCCTTATGAGGGAATTCAACGGCGGAAAACAGATGAAAACCGTTTGGAAATTTACCTCGCCGTCCTCCAATGAAAAGACCTTTGGGAAGCATCCCACACAAAAACCGGTGGAATTGTTGCAAAGAATTATTCAAGCCTCGACAAAAATGGGAGATCTCGTCTTGGATCCCTTTTGTGGAAGTTCGACCACGGGGGTTGCCTCAATTTTGTTGGACAGAAAATATGTGGGGATTGATTTTGAGGAAGATTACCTTGATCTGTCCGTAAAACGCCTCAAAAAAACCGTAGCGGAAAAAGAATCAAGGCTATTCCCAACCACTTCTATTGCGTCCATTAAAGCATCAGAGTAATTTTTTTGAGGATTAATTGACACGCTGGCAAGGATTTTTTGAAAAAATCAAGCTGATTGGGAATTCATTTTTGGAATGGATCTCCATATCTTGCATTATCAAGGAATATAATGAAACTTCTAAAAGAATATAAAAGCTTAATTGGTTGCAGTTCGGTAGATTCTACGTTCAAATATTTTACCGATACAATTAATAAGTCAAATACCTATTGGGATTATTTTGTAAACTGGGAAAAAGTCTTTGGCAATATCAATGATATTGAAATTGATCTAAATACCCTTAATTATCTTGTTGGCAAGGAAAAAATCGAAGAATCCTTCAAGGAACTTTTTGAACGTCAAGGATCACTGGCGAGGCTTCTGCCAATCCTTTTAGCATGCAGGGAAAATAATTTTACTGTTTTAACCAGCTACGCTGGTGGCGATTTTCGTTAGAAGCAAGCCCTTTCTTAGTTGAAATTTTCGGTATGACCATCACGCCGCCTTCACCTGCACGTTTTCCTTCACCAGCCTACTTTTCATGGCAT
>JACQEX010000094.1 GCA_016200345.1 Nitrospinota bacterium | reverse complement strand
CCAAATCCGGAGCATAAGATTTATCCGTACCTGTTGCGCGAAATGATTATTGACCGCCCCAATCAGGTCTGGTGCTCCGATATTACTTACTTGCCACTTCGCCACGGGTTCCTTTACCTCGTCGCGATTATGGACTGGCACAGCAGAAAAGTCCTTGCGTGAGTTAATGAGCTATTCTGCACACGCCAGATTTTTTCGTGTTTATTGTGTCTTTCGTGGTCGTCCTTCCCCACTCGGAAAGCGGGGGTTGAGCGGTTTAAATAATCGGGTTGGAGTTGGCGATTAGGGTCGCAAGCCGCAGGTCGCTGTTCGAGGTTATCTTGATGTTCGTAAACTCCCCCTCCACCCACGCGACCTTGAACCCGGCGGAGAGCACGAGCGAAGTCTCGTCCGTAAACTCACCCCGCTTGTCCCCAACGGCATCGTAGGCCTTTAGCAACGTCTCCCTCTTAAAAACCTGCGGGGTTTGGATCGTAAGAATCTCGTTTCTATCCACGGCGTCCCCTAGGAAATCGGAGTTCTTTTTCTTGACCGTGTCGTGCACGTTGTTCGCCGCCGTGGCGGAGCCGTTTCGCATGGCCGACGCGACCGTGCGGAAAATCAGCGACTGCGAAACAAACGGTCGCGCCGCGTCGTGTATCAAAACGTAATCGGACTCCGCGGCCTTCACGCCGTTGTAAACGGACACGCCCCTGGTCTCCCCGCCCGGCACGACGGAAAAGATCTTTTTAAACGACCTCGGCAGGAGATATTTTTTTTTCATGTCGTCCAGGTCGTTCGGCGGGACGACGAGAATTATGCCGTTGACGATTTCGGACGCGCTAAGCGCCGAGAGGGTCCACTCCAGCATCGGTTTCCCGGCCAGATCCATGTACTGTTTTGGCTCCCCCATCCGTTTGCCCGCGCCGGCCGCCGGGATTATCGCCGTCACGCTCATCGTCGCCCCCCCTTTCTTATCAGCGCGGATTTGGCGTGCGCCGTAAGCCCCTCGGCGTTGGCGAATTCCGCCACGTGGTCCGCAACCTTTAAAAAATCCTTTTTGGAATAATCAATCACGGAGGTGCGCTTTATGAAGTCGTAAACCCCCAGCGGCGAGGAGAACCTGGCGGAGCCGGAGGTGGGAAGAACGTGGTTCGGCCCCGCCAGATAGTCGCCCAGCGCCTCCGGCGAGTAGTGCCCCGCGAAGACCGCCCCGGCGTTTTGGACGTCGTCCAGCATTTTCGAGGCGTTTTTAACGGCAAGCTCCAGATGCTCCGGGGCAAGCTCGTTTGCAAGGCGGATTGCCTCGGCGATGTTTTTCGTTTTTATGACCACGAACCGGTTTTTAAGGCATTTTTCCGCGATGCCCCTTCGCTCCAATAATTTCGCCTGCCTTGCGGTTTCCACAGCGACGGCGGCGCACATTTTTTGCGAGGGGGAGACGAATATTGGAATCGCCAGTTCGTCGTGCTCCGCCTGCGAGAGGAGGTCGGCGGCGCACCAGGCCGGGTTCGCCGTGTCGTCCGCCACCACGCATATTTCGCTGGGGCCGGCCACCATGTCCACCCCCACCGCGCCGTAAACGAGCCTTTTGGCCTCGGCCACGTACGCGTTGCCGGGGCCGGTTATTTTGTCCACCTTTGCGATTGTCTCCGTTCCGTACGCCATGGCGGAGATAGCCTGCGCGCCCCCCACTTTGTAAAACTCGCTTATTCCGCAAAGGTCGGCGGCGAAAAGCACGGCGGGGCTAACGTCTCCCCCGGCGCACGGGGAGCACACCGCGATCTCCTCCACCCCGGCAACCATCGCGGGAACGGCGTTCATAATTACGGACGACGGGTACGAGGCCTTTCCGCCCGGAACGTAAAGCCCGGCCCGGCGAAGCGGGCGGATAATCTGTCCCACGCGGGACTTCCCGGTTTTCACCACCCAGCTTGTCTCAATCTGGTTGGCGTGAAACTCCACCACGTTGATGAACGAGGTCATTATCGTCCTCTTTAGCGGCTCGCCCAGAATGCGCCCCGCCTTTTTGAACTCGGATTTTTCAACCCGGGCCGTTTTTTTGGTGAGGTCAAGCCGGTCCAGCTTTTTGGTCCACTTGAAAAGCGCCTTGTCGCCGTTTTTTCGCACGTCCTCGACGATTTCGAAAGCTGAGCGCGCGATTTTTGGGTCGGCGCCCGACGCCCGATCGACGAGCCTGAGAAACTTTTTTTTGAAGTCCTTTTTGCGCGTGTCCAGCAAAATCATTAATTAACCCCTACTCATGCAGGCGGGACAAAGACATCGTCCTAAATTATGTTTGTGCGCCAATCCGTGCAAAATATCGTCTTTAAAGTCAAATTTGTGTGCAATTAAATCAAAATACTTTGTATCTCCGTGTTCAAACCGCCTGAACACCGCGTATGCCACATGATCCGCAAGTTGGATAATTCTGGAAGCACGCGAGTCAACAAACAAAGGGACTTCCGCCAAATTGCTTATTATTCCCCATCTTGTCCCGATACTCTTAAAATCCAATGCCATTTTTTGCAAACTTGTTTCATATGAACTTTTATCAAGAATAATAATGCCTCTTTGAGGGTCTTGGGCCTCAAAATATATCCGTTTTAGTTTTTTATCGAAACGACTGCATAAATCCTCAAAAGCCATTTCTACTGAATCTTGGTCGCCAAAAGAATCCTTGTGAACGGCACACGCAAATATTTCCACCCTTGCATCAAAATCAGCAAGTATTTTCAAAACAGAGGCGATTACGTCTATTCTTGAATTTTTGTCTTTAATGCTGTTCCACGGCGCGCTTCTTCCAGAAAATATTTCGGACGCATGAAATTCGACATCACGGCCTCCACCCGGAAACAGCGTTTCGGCATATTTGTCCATTTCTGTGGCGATGAAATGCGCCTGCCTCTCAAAAACAAACACCCCGGCCAAAACAAAGTACTTTTCCCCAAGGTTTTTTGGCGAGCCGGAATCATCCAAATAGAGTAGGTACATCGGCTTATAAAAAAAATGCGGCCAAGCGGGAAAAAATCCCGACGAACCGCTCTACAGCAGCTCTCTCAACCGCAACCTGATTATATCCCATTTTGTTAAAACCTCCAACTAAGGATTATGGCTTCGAGAAGGTTAGGGTGAACTCCTCGACAACGGTTTTGCCGGGGGCTATCTCGACCTTTAACGCCGCCACCATGCAGGTTCCCTGGTAGTTGGACTCGAACCCGTCCTCGGATTGCGACACGGTCTCTATAGGGTAGCGGACGAGGTCCACCGCCCTGCTGGATTTCCAGCCGATGGAAAGCTTGAAGTATTCGTCGGTAATCGCCCATTTTTTTACGCCGGTTGTCTCTCCGGAGTGGTTCATCCTGTATTTTTCGTCGTTGACCGTCAGGTATCTGTCCAGCGCGTCTGCCGCCAGCAGGGTGAAATTCCACTCCATGCCGAGGTGGAAACGGACCGTCTCCTTGCCCCGGTTGGTCATGCTGTACTCGCAGGTTATCACCGGAGCCTTGCCGCTGATTGAGTATGATTTTCTTACGTAGAGGGGGGATTTTTCAACCGGGGTGGCCACGTCCTTGGAGAGAACCAGCCTTGCCGCGCCCCCCTTGGCCTCGGCGAAGTCGGCGTTGTAGGCCGAGCCCGCCCCGTTCCCGTCGTCCTCCTTGTCGGCGCGTAAAAATTCCAACGTGGGCTTTTCGGCAAGCAGGTGCTCGGTGAACGACTGCCGGGTGTGCGCGTCGAAAACCAGTTTTTTCTCCAGCGATTTTTCCTTAAAGTGAACCCTGTCGTGGGGCGACAGTATCTCGCCGCCTCCCGCGTCGGTTTTGCCGACGGAGTCCAGAATTTTTTGGTGGTACTCCTCCCTGCGCCTCGTCATGACGTTGCTGACGTTGAAAAGCGCCGGCTTGTAGTCTATCTCGGCCACCGCGCCGCCGGAGGAGGGGCGAATCAACGCGAACAGATCCGCCGTTTCGACCACGACTTCGTCGCTCATTTCGGCCAGGTAGTCTACCTTCGTGAGCTCCGCCCAGTTTTTTCCACGGTGGAGCACGGCGTCCGCCTTTTTCCCGGCGTCTATCAGGTTTGTGTAGACGGCGTGGCGCAGATTGCTGAGGTAGAGGCCGCCGAAAAGGCCGTGCCAGTAGGGGCAGTTGCACTGGCCCCGGTAGAGGGCGGAGGTCATCGCCTCGGCGGTCGCGCTTTTAACCGGCTTTTCCAAGGCCTTCGCGACCCTGTCGGAGACGTAAAGCATCCGTTTGTGCAACCCGTTGGCCTCGTCGTATTTCGAAAGAAAATTGTCCCAAATCCCGCCGCGAAGGAATTTTTTAAATTCCGGCAGTCGGTTTTCCTTTTCCAGGGCGTGGACAAGTTTCGTGTGCTCCGCCGCCACGTCCGTCGGGAGCGTCCAGTGCATCATCTCCTCGTAGGAGGCCATCGGCAGGTATATCCTTCCGTTCGGCGGGAAGGAGTCGAGGTAGCTTGAGAACATCGTGGTCTCCACCACTCCGGTGTTTTCCTCCAGCATGGAAAGAAAGCGGTCAAGCCATTTTTTCCCGAAAACCCACTCGTGGGTCTGGGGCCAGACGCCGAATTTTTCGCCGTCGTCGCCGTACGATATGCCGGTCGTCCCGTGCCTCTCGCCCGTCTCCTTGAAATATTTTAGCGACTCCTCAGGTTGTTTGAACGGGATGGAGTAGCGCATCGTTTTGTCTATCGGGAACACGGCGAGGGGACTGCCGTGCTTTTCGGTGACCCAGTAGCCGTACATGTCCTTTTCGCCCAAGCCGGCGTAATAAAAGTGGGTGTCGTCCAAAAGCGTAAACTCTATGCCGGCGGAGGCGAGAATTTTTGGCACATAAGGATCCCAAATCCTTTCCGCAAGCCACGCCCCCCTCGGGCGGGCGCCGAAACGCTCCTCCACCCAGCGGTTCATCATCTCGATCTGCCCCACCGCGTCGCGCTCCGACAGGGCCGAAAGAATCGGCTCGTAAAAACCGCCGCTTAATATCTCCACCTGGCCCGACTCCACCATTCCGCCGAGGAGGTCGAGGTAGGCCGGCTTGTTCTTTTCAAGCCATTCCAGCAACGGGCCGCTGTGGTGGATGGAAAACTTCACGCCGGGCCGCTTGGAGAAGGTCTCAAGTGCCGGGAGGTAGCATTTGTCGTACGCCTCGCTAAAGACGTGCTCGAAGTTGCCGACCGGCTGGTGGTTGTGTATGCCGGTAAGGAGATAAACCTTGTTCATCCGAAGAATGTTACCACGACAACGCCGCGAATTTCCGCCGAATTATGCGCCGGGTTACAGGATGGCTTTTTTCGAGATGACCACTATGCCGGAGTCGGTCACGTGGAACCGCTCCCTATCCCTTGCGTGGTCGTAGCCTATCTCCGTGTCCGGCGGAATGTCCACGTATTTGTCCACAATCGCCCTGCGTATCCTTGATCTGCGTCCGACGTTGCACCCCTCCATGAAAATGGACTCCTCTATGTTGCAAAAGGAGTTGATTCTGACCGAGGGGGAGAGTATGCACCTGTGGATGCGACCGCCGGAGATGACGCACCCCTCCGAGACGAGCGAGTCGGTGGCGACGCCGATTCGCTGGGTGTCCGCGTCGGCGAACACGAACTTGGCCGGCGGGCGGGAGGGGTTGAAGGTCCAGACCGGCCATTTGGTGTTGTACAGGTTGAACGTCGGGGCCACCTCCACAAGGTCCATCGAGGCCGAAAAATATTCGTCCAGCGTCCCCACGTCGCGCCAATAGCCCTTTTCCTTTTCCTCCATACCCGCAATATGGTTGGTGGAAAAATCGTAGGCGTATACCGGGTTTTTAAGATAGTTGTCGGTTATTATGTTCTTTCCAAAGTCGTGGATCGACGTTTTTTTTGCGTCCGCGCAGACCCAATTAACCAGCGCCTCGCGGGAAAAGACGTAGTTTCCCATCGAAACCAGCGCCATGTCCGGCCTTCCCGGTATCGGCTTCGGGTTCACGGGTTTTTCCTCGAATCCTATGACCTTCCAGTTTTCGTCCACCTGTATGACCCCGAAGGATGAGGCCAGCGAAAAGGGCTGGGGTATGGCGGCTATCGTAAGCTCGGCCTTTTTGGACTTGTGGTATTCCACCATCTGGCGGACGTCCATCCTGTAAATATGATCCCCCCCGAAAACGCATACAAAATCCGGGTGCTCGTCCTGAATTAGGTTGACGTTTTGGTATATCGCGTCGGCGGTCCCCAAATACCAGTTCTTGCCCGTCCGCATCTGGGCCGGAACCGCGTCAATGTAAAGGCCGAACCTCGGGGCCAACTGCCACCCCCGGGCAAGGTGCCGGTTAAGGGAGTCGGACTTAAACTGGGTGAGTATCTTTATCCGGTGTATTTTGGAGTTTAAGAAGTTGCTTAGGACGAAGTCTATAATCCTGTAGCGTCCCGCAAAAGGGACGGCCGGCTTGGCCCGGTCGGCGGTCAGGGGCATAAGGCGCTCCCCTTGTCCGCCCGCCATAATCATCGCCATTATTTCCATCGTCATTCTCTCCAGACGCGAGTGTAGCAGTTTTACCAAAAATTCTCTAGTTACATCCTGGTTAATTATGACAAAAATGTGCGCGGTCTTTGGGCGGCTCGCTTTTTCATCTCCCAATTTAAAAAGCGAACTATCAAAGGTTGGGTTGTCCTTGCGAGGTAGTTTTTGGATTTACAGGTTCAATGCTGGAATCGCAACTGAAAATTTTGCAGAGGAGTCGAACGGAAGGTTCAAGTAAAAATGGCAAACCAAAAGGTCAACGATATGATGCCATATATAAGGTAAAAGACCAATAAATGACGCTAATATACTATTTACTTAACATTAATAGGTTTTAGTCAAGTTGCTCACTCGGTGAGCAAAATTTCTAGCTCCACAAAACGCTTTTTTGGCTCTGAAGAACAATTCCTTGGCCCTCAAAGTCAAATTGAGCGATGGCGGTCACCTCCCGTGTAAAAATTTTTGCCAACTGAGCCCAATTAACAATCGAATGCTGACCGCATGGGCAGATAAAATCAGTACCGTGGTATGCGATTAATGATAATTTCTGTATTAAAACTATAGAACCATATCCGAGAAGAAGGCAATAAAGTGTTAGTGCTTTTATGGGGCTTCGGCGTCCTCCTGCCCGACCACGGGGCGAGGGCGTCCGCCGGGCAACTCTCTTTTGGGGGTTTAGAGAACCCCTCTCATTCCAGGTTTAGTAATTGGAGAGGCCAAGACCCCGAGGAAACCGCCATTAAAATTAAAATCAAAGCTTGATTTTTTGATTTTTTGCGAGAAAGAGCTGGAAAAAGGTTGGCCAGGTGGCCTAACTATGAAAAGTTAATCATATTGGCGAAAAGTAATTCAAAAAAGTAAAAATGTGATTTAAAAGATGTGTAAAAGGCTGACTGAAAGGTCAAACAACTCAGGCATTTCGACTTTTCCCCTATGCAAGCATTGACTTGTACCCGTTTGGGTCTTATCTCTACAGCATGAGAAACCTTAACAGATACACAACCAAGGCGCAGGAGGCTCTGGAGCAGGCGGTACATATCGCCGGCTCCTTGAGCCATCAAGCCGTTGAGCCGTTTCATATCCTTCTAGCCCTTATCGGCCAGGACGGGGGGGTGGTTCCCGTTCTTTTACGGCGGATGGAGTTAAGACCATCGGAAGTCGAGACATCAGCCAAGGCGGTACTTGCGTCCGCCCCAAAAGTGACCGGCGGGGGAGGGGCCTACCTATCCAAAGAGGCCGACAAATCCCTTGACCGGGCCGAGACAGCGGCCTCACAGCTAAAAGACGAGTTCATAAGCACCGAGCACCTGCTTTTGGGTCTGGTCGAGGATCCGGACGTGAAAAAGGCGGTCAAGCTCTCAAAAGAGGCGATTTTAAAAACTTTGGAGTCGGTCCGGGGGAGCCAAAGGGTTACCGACGCGGAACCGGAGGCGAAATACCAGGCTTTGGACAAATACGCGGTTGACCTTACCCGGCTGGCGAGGGCCGGAAAGATAGACCCGGTGGTGGGACGCGAGGAGGAGATACGCAGGGTCATGCTCATTTTAAGCAGGCGCACAAAAAACAACCCCGTTTTGGTGGGGGAGCCGGGAACGGGCAAGACCGCGATAGTCGAGGGGATAGCCCGAAAAATCGTGGAGGGAGACGCCCCGGAGTCGCTAAAGAACAAAAGAGTGCTTTCTCTGGACATGGGTGCGCTCGTGGCCGGGACGAAGTTCCGGGGAGAGTTCGAGGAGAGGTTGAAGGCCCTTATAAAGGAAATTGAGAACTCGGAGGGCTCCGTCATTCTATTTATAGACGAATTGCACACCATAGTGGGCGCGGGGGCCGTGGAGGGTTCCATCAGACTGAAATTTTGGATCCGCTTGCCTTGGAATTGGTCGAGGGAAAGGTGCCGGAGGGGGCAAACATCCGGGTGGATTTATCCACCGGACGGACTCCAAAGCTGGTGCTTTTGCATTAGGTAAGTTAAAAGAGTTTGACCTTCCGCTAAGTAAAAAATGTTATATAAATGGTAGTATTTATGCTATATATGGTATTTAAAAGCCATATATTTACTATTTTTTGAGCGCGTACGCTAACCTTTGGAAGGCTTGGGTTCTCTCCCGTATCGGTAGGCACGGACGTTTCGGCGACCACCCTCTAGTTGCAATAATGCACGCTCTGACTTGGATGGCGTAAGCATACGGTCGTTTACTGCGGTAGGTACGGGCTTTAGCCTGTATTACCTTGACGTACACCATAAATGGTGTACCCACCGGTCAAGGTGCGGTGTAAATTATATGGGTATGGGTTTTTCCCCTTATCGGTGGGCACGGACTTTAGTCTGTGCATTAAACGTACACACTAAAGTGTGTACCCACCGGGGAAGATGCGGTGCAAATCCTGAAAGGGATACCAGCCGGGAAAGATGTATTTTAACCCTGTGAGTGTTGGCTATTCCCCCGCATTGGAATGCGCGGATTTTAGTCTGTGCGCAATTAGAACATTGGCGCTCCGCGCCAAAGTACAGGCTAAAGCCTGTACCCACCGGGGAAGATGCGGTGCAAACCCTGAAGTGTGCACACACCGGGAGGTTGTCGCTTACGGCAAAGATAAAATCGGCATATTTATAAAAAAGAGTGATATCATCGGGGGACACGGTCAAAATTGGGAAATGGCTTCATTGCCGATGCATCGGTCGGTTGAGGGGATTTTGGCGTCAGCCGGCATATTTGGCACAGTATGCGTTTTGTACGTAATTTTCTGTGGAGCGGATTTTGAAAACAGGGGGCTTTGGTTTAGGGCTGGTTTTGGCGCTTGCCTTGGCGTTTGCGGCCTCCTGCACGACCCCCGACATCGAGAAGGCCTTCGATTCAGATATGAAGGCGGAGCAATCGGACAAAATCATCGTGGAATACTGCCAAAGTTGCCACAACCATAAAAAGTTCATATCTTCGGCCCATTACGAGGAGATTAAGAAAAAACAGCCCGATTCGGGGAATACCGTCCAGTGCAGGGTCTGCCACACGTATTCCAAGAACTGGATTTTTGACATAAAACGCGGCACCCACCGGATGAAGGAACCCAAATGAACAAAAGGGTTTATCATCTTGCCATAATCGGCATGGGAAAGGGGGGCACCAAGCTTGCCCAGATTTTCCACGAGGACGCGGCAATCAAGCTCGTGGGGGTTTCCAACCGGAACCAGTCGGTGCCGGGCATGAATTGGGCCAGGGAAAACGGGGTTTTTACGACCGGCGACTACAGGGAACTGCTGAAAATCCCCGGTCTGGACATAGTGATGGACGCCTCCGGCAACCAGGAGGTTAGGGAATATCTCGAGGGACACCACAACAAAATCGAGGTCGTCGGCGGCGCCATGGCGCATCTCGTCTGGCGGCTCGTGGAGGAGCGGGAGAACAGGGAGCGCGAATCACTCAGGAACCTGGAGGGGCAACAAAGGCTTTACGAAATCGGCCTAAGGCTCTCCACCGCCGACAAGTCGGAGTCCGCCCTCAAGATGATTATAAGCGCGGGAATGGAGATTCTAAGCATGGCGGCCGGATCCGCCGCCCTGTTCGACGAGGAAAAAGGGATGATGAGAATGGCCGCCACAATCGGCTTCGACGGCAAGCAGGTGGACAAGCTCACATGGAACGTAAAGCCCGGCGGGTTGACAAGCCACATCCTTTCGACCAAAGGCCCCACGATAATAAACGACATCAACGACAATCATACCTTCGACACCTCCCGGTTAAAGGCGGACGGGGTGAAGTCGCTCATCGCCGTTCCGCTTGTCGCGGACGGAAGGATAGTCGGCATTTTGTACGTTGACGATTTCAGCCCGAGGTATTTTACGGAGTACGACATAAACCTCATGTCCCTGCTGGGCACGCTCGCGGCCTCGGCTGTGGAAAAGGTGATAACCCTCGAAAAGGCCGAGGAGATGGCGGTGACCGACGAGCTTACGAAGGTCAACAACCACCGCTATTTCGTGCGGGCGCTGACGGCGGAGCTAAAAAGGGCCGAGCGATACGGCGAAAATTTGGGGCTGATAATGATAGACGTGGACTTTTTCAAGGTGTTTAACGACACGCACGGCCATCTGATGGGGAACGAGGTTTTAATCGTCGTGTCATCCATACTGAAACAGTTCGCGCGCGAGACGGACGTGGTCGCAAGATACGGCGGCGAGGAGTTCGCCCTCGTTCTTCCCAAAACGTCGAAGGTTCAGGCCGCCCAGCTGGCCGAGCGCCTTAGGGCGGCGGTGGAGGCGCACCCCGTTCCCGGCGCAAAATCACAGCCCGGCGGAAAGCTCACCATCAGCCTCGGCGTGGCGGTTTTTCCGGATGATTGGAAAACATCGGACGACCCCTCCTCGTTTCTCGGCCTGGCCGACGCCGCCATGTACCGCTCCAAGGGGCTTGGCAAAAATCGCGTAACCCTCCACTCCGCCTAAAAACAGAAGACGGAATAAAGAATTCAGAATGGTGGAGGCGACACTCATGTCGCCTTTTTAAATGGCGACAGTCCGCCACATTCTTCTTACTTCTGGATTCTGACTCCTGTCTCCTGTTTAGAAAAAGCCGTGCGGATCCACGTCTATGCTTGCGGAAACGCTGGCCTCAACCGCGTTTTGCACCGCCGTCGCCGCCGAGCGCATGGCCCCGGGGCTTTTCCCCTTCAGGAGCATTTTCCACCGGTAGCGGTTTCGCACCTTGTAGACAAGCGCGGGAACGAGGCCGAGGGCCGAAACCCCGGCCGGCATTTTTGGCATGGATTCTGCCAATTTCATCATCGTCTTCTCAAGCCCGGTTTGGGACGCGGACTCGAACATAATCCCGACGAGCCTTGAAAAGGGGGGGAATCCCGTCTTTCTCCTGTTTTCTATCTCGTGTTTAAAAAAGCCGGCGTAGTCGTTGTTCGCGGCGGACAAGATGGCGTTGTCCCCGCCCTTGGTGGAAATAATTACCTCGCCAGGTTTGTCGCCCCTGCCGGTTCTTCCCGCCGCCTGGGTGACGAGCGAAAACGCCCGCTCGCCGGAGCGAAAATCCGGCATTAAGAGGTAGTCGTCGGCGCCCACGATGGCGGTGAAGGTGAGGTTCGGGAAATCGTGCCCCTTCGCGGTCATCTGCGTCCCCACCAATATGTCGGCCTCCCCCTTTTCGAAACGCTCCAGAATGGCGAACGTTTTTTCCCTTGTTCCGGCGGTGTCGTGGTCCAGCCTTGCGATTCTGGCCCTCGGGAAGAAATCTTTCAAAACCGCCTCCACCTTTTGCGTTCCCACCCCCCGAAAGCCGAACAAAGAGCCGGATTTGCACGAGGGGCATTTATGGATTGGAATTTCATATCCGCAGTAATGGCACATAAGCTTGCCCCCGGCGGAGTGGTGCGTAAGCGAGATGGAGCAGTTCGGACACATGGCGATCTCCCCGCAGACTTTGCACTTTGCGCTTGCCGACGCGCCGCGCCGGTTTATAAACACAAGAGCCTGCTCCCCTTTGGCGAGTTTTTCGGATATTTTTTCCAGCGCGCTGGTCGGCATCGGATTTTGTTGCTCTTCGTCCGCCTTCGCCCAGGTTATCGTCGGCATCGGCCTGTGGTCAATCCGCTCCGGCATGGCGCAGATTGAGTACTTGCCGTTTTGCGCGTTAAAATATGTCTCGACCGACGGAGTGGCGGAGCCGAGCACCACTGCGGCGCCTGTCAGTTTGCCCAAAACGACCGCCACGTCCCTCGCGTTGTAGTACGGGTATTCCCCCTGTTTGTAGGAGCCGTCGTGCTCCTCGTCCACCACCACGAGCCGCGGGTCCGCCATCGGCGCGAATATTGCCGAGCGCGCGCCGATTACAAGCCGTGCCGAGCCGTCGCTCGTGCGCGTCCACTCCACCCGCCTTTGAGCCGGGGTTAGGCCGGAGTGCAAAACGGCGGTCTTGTCGCCGAACCTGGATTTAAAACGCCTGACGAACTGGTAGGTTATCGCTATTTCCGGCACCAAGACGATGGCCCCCCCGCCGTCGGCCAGGGCTTTTTCGCAAAGGGCCATGAACACCTCGGTCTTGCCGGAGCCGGTCACGCCGTGCAGGAGCGTCGTGGAGCCGTCGCGCGCCTCGATGCGGGCGGATATTTTTTCTATCGCCTCTTTTTGCCGTTCTGTCCACACCACCGGGGGGGGCTTTTCCTTCTCCCGGGTTGTCCCGTCCGTCGCCGCGCCTTTCGCCTTTGGCTTTATGAAATAGTATTCCTCGGTGATTTCGACGCAACCGCGCTTTTTAAGCCGTTTTGCGATTTTGTCCAACTCCTTGGCGGACAGCCCGGTCTTTTCCATCAACACCTGCTGGCTAAGCTCCCCTTTTAGGGCGTCCAAAACCGCCCTGTTCTCCGCGCTCATTGCGCGTTTTCCCTTTTCGTCCGGGGCGTCGGAAATTTTTTTGTAGACGGTTTTTTTGTTGAGAGACTCGCGCGGTGAGATCATCCGCAAAACGTCCCCCGGCGAGGCCATATAGTAGTCGGCGCACCAAAGGGCCAGCTCGAGCAATTTTTTTGGGAAAATGGGCTTGTCGTCCAGCACCGCTTTTATTTCCTTCGTCTCCATATCCGAGTCGGCGAACTTGATAAAAACCCCCGCCTCCTCGCGTCTGCCGAAGGGAACCACCACGCGGACGCCCGGTTGCAGTTTTTCGCGGGGAATATTGGCGAAGGAGTAGGAGTAAAGCCCCCTGACCGGCCTAAAAACCGCCACGCTTGCGGTGAGTTTTGACGACATTCTTTTTTAAACTCCTAACCCGGATTATTCACGGTCAAAACCGCGAATAATCCTAAAGCCGCGATTTTGCGCTGATTTACGCACCGTCTCAAATTTTTATCGGTCAACATACTATCATCGTATGTTTCCCTCAAAAAATCCTTCGCCGTCGCGTTCTCAACGCAAACTTGCGACTTTGCCCGCTTTATTCAATGAATAATGCGGGCTAATAATCGCAAAATTTCGTCCGGCGACCATCTTACCATCCGGTCGCGCAAAGGGGGAGATTAACGGCCCCCCCCTTTATACCGGTGTTGCGCTACGCTTTGGTAATGGGTACCATAGGAAGGGTTAGGGATGGTTAGGTATATTATAATTTCTTAAATTTGGGGTTTGTGGATGAGGGCTTGGCTTCCGCGCCGCAAGATAACGGCCTCGCTTTGGCTCGTCGTCGGAATCGTCCTTTGCGGGGCGGTCGGCGCCGTGGCCAGGGTTTTGGCCCTGAACGACGGCGGGGTTTTTTTCCCGGAGTCCCATTTTGAGATAATTGTGGACAAGGAAAAAACGCTTTCCATCGGCGACGTTCAAAAGCCGGAGGTCGCCTCCACTTTTTTGCCAAATCATTGGATAGGGTGGACCAGCGGGGCGGTTTGGTACCGTCTTACGGTCAACAATCCGGCCCCGACGCCGTCGGAGCTAAACCTCCAGATTTTCCACCCCTGGGTGACGAGCGTGGAGTTTTACGCCCCGAACGAGTCCGGCGGATTTTCCACGGCTCGCGCCGGCAACGCCATCCCCCACGGCGAGTGGGCCGTGGACAGTCCGCTCCCCACTTTTCCCTTCAAGGCTCCTGCGGGCGGCGGGGCCACGTTTTACGTCCGCGCAATGTCGGAGGACCTTTTTCAGATTCCGTTCGTGCTTTTGTCTAAGGAGTCGTTTGCAAAGGTAAACTTTTACAACAGGCTTTTCATCGCCGTATTTGTCGGCGCGGCGCTGGCGATGTTGTTCTACAACCTTCTGTTGTACGTCAGCCTTCGCGACAAATCCTACCTTTGGTATGTGTTGTACATAACGTGCATGACCCTGTTGGTGCTTTCCCTGAAGGGGTTCGCGTTCCAATATTTATGGCCGGACTGGCCGGACTGGTCCAAGCGGTTCAACCACCTTTTCGGGAGCCTGGTGCAGATAACCGGGTTGATGTTCGCAAGATATTTTCTTTCCACCAAGGAGCAGAACCCGGGGTTGGACAAGATTTTAAAGGGGTACGCCCTCATACACGCGGTCTATCTTCCGTTTGTTTACCCGTGGCCCGCGGCGGTGTTCGCGCCGGCCAGCGCGTTTACCGAGGCCTCCCCGCTGGTGTTCGACATACTCCTGTTTTACGCGGGTTTTTCGGCCCTCCAAAAGGGGCAGAGGGCGGCGAGATATTTTGTCGTGTCGAGCCTTTTTACCATCTTTGGCATGGCAATTTTCATACTCGGCGTTCTTGGAATTTTTCCGTACGGATTTTTTGCCGACAACTCGCTCGAGTCCGGGTTCCTGCTGGAGATAGTCCTGCTCTCGCTGGCCCTTGCAGACAGGATTACCCTGATACAGGCGGAGCGCGCCGAGGCACAGGGCCTTGCGCTCGAAAACCAGCGCAAACTCAGCGGCTATCTGGAGAACGCAAAGGCGGAGCTCGAGGCGCAGGTGGAGAAGCGGACGGGGGAACTGCGCTTCGCAAAGGAGAAGGCGGAGCAGGCCACGAAGCTTAAGGACAAATTTATGTCGCTCGTCTCGCACGACCTTAAGGGGCCGATCGGGGCCATGAAGGGGCTGATGCAGGTCTCCATGCTGCCCGACACGACGCCGGACGAGGTTACTAACTGCTCGCGACATTGCTACGAAAGCGCGGTCGGCCTTTTGGAGATGATAGACAAACTGCTCGACATAAGCAGGTTGCAGACGGGGGCTATAAGGCCGGACAAGACGGGCGTGGATTTTTATAGCCTCTCGATAACCACCGTGGCGAAGGTTTCGCAACTCGCCATCGACAAGGGGATATCGCTGGTCAACCAGACTCCAAGCGACATGCGGCTGTTTGCGGACAAGACGCTTGTTGGCGAGGTTCTTTTAAACCTTCTGACAAACGCGATAAAATTTACACCGGCGGGGGGGACGATAACCGTTTACTCCCCCGGGAAGGCCATATTCGCGGTGAGCGACACGGGCGGGGGCGTCCCGGAAAAACTGTTGCCGGACTTGTTTCGGCACGACGTGAAGACCATCGGGGTGGGGACGTCGGGCGAGGTGGGGACCGGCCTCGGGCTTCCGTTTTGCCAGGACATCATGTCGGCGCACGGCGGGAAACTCCGGGTGGAGAACGGCCAAAACGGCGCCGTGTTTTTCGCGGAGTTCCCGGACGAAAAGCCGGTGGTCATGCTGGTGGACGACCAGGAGGTGCACCGCGTTTTGATGAGGGAGCAGATAGAAAAAATTTGCCCCGTGGATTTTGTGGAGGCCTCCACCGGTGTGGAGGCGCTCGCCAAGCTGAAGAACTGCAACCCCGTGTTGATAATAAGCGACATCAACATGCCGGATATGAACGGCTTCGAGTTTTTAAAGGAAGTGCGAAAGTTGCACACTCAGGACGAGCTTCCGGTGATAATAAGCACCGCCATCAGCGGCTCCAGCAGTCCCTCGGCAGGCACGGCGATAGATAACAAGTCGGTCGCGTTCGAGCTTGGGGCCAACGATTTCATAATGAAGCCGATAATCCCCGTGGAGTTCGTCCCCCGCGTAAAACGATATTTGTAACCCCCGTTTATCCCGCTTTTTTAAAGAATCGAATGGGGATATGATACTGCGCGGAGGGGTGGCCGAGTGGTCTATGGCGGCGGTCTTGAAAACCGTTGAACGAAAGTTCCGGGGGTTCGAATCCCTTCCCCTCCGCCATAAATAAACAAACCTCCCCGTGGGGGAAGGTTGTTTTGTAAGGAGGCGCCGCTCCGCCGTAAAGGAGATAGTTTGTCCGGCTCCCCGGCGTACCTTCGCGTTCGCTACGGCAAGGATTCGAAGGCGAGCCGACGGCCCCGGTGGGTACGCCCTTTAGGGTGTACCTTGGCGCGGAGCGCCAATATCCAGAATTGTTGCCGCGGTGGGTACGCCCTTTAGGGTGTACCTTGGCGCGGAGCGCCAATATCCAGAATTGTTGCCGCATGGCGCGGCAAAGCACAGCCTAAAGGCCGTGCCCACCAAAGGCGGGCCCAGGAGATACTGGGACACCACACTAGGTTTCCCGTTTGACGACGGGACGATTTTGATCTGGCTTATTCCGCCAATAGGACGTTGTACTTTGCGAGTTTCCTTAGGCCCAGTTCCCGCAGGGTGGAGTCCCTTGTGGGACCTACGAATATGTAGCCCGGGCGTGTTACGGCGGAGATGAAATTTTCAAGGAAATGCATTCGTGCGTCGTCGTCGTAATACTGGAACACGTTCGCGCAGACTACCATTCGAAATCCGGTTTTGCGCGGCCTCTGCTTAAGGTCGAACGTGCCGAACGTTATAAACTGCTTAATCTCTTTCCCAAAGACGACCGTGTCCCCCTCGAGCGTCCCGTACCTCTGAAAATACGCCTTAAAATTTGCTATGTCGCTTTTGCTCACCTTGTACTCGCCCGACTTCGCCCCCTCCACGAGCGTTTGGTTTATGTCGGTCGCATACACCCTAAACGGGCAGGTGGCCCCGGCGCGGGCGAGCGTTCGGTGGATGTACATCGCGTAGGAATACGCCTCGGCCCCGGCGCTACAGGCGGCGCTCCAGAAAAGAAACGGCTGATCCGGCGTTTCGCGCAGGTGGGTCGGGATGACCTCCTCGCGCAGGGCCTTGAACGTGGATTCCTGCCTAAAAAACCGCGTTGCGTTTGCGACCACCCCGCCGGCGTTTCCCTCGCTAAACCCCTTGGTGCCGGACTCCAGCGACAGGTTCGCGGAGGCCGGGTTCCAATCGTTCGGATTCGCCTTTTTCCGGGCGACGGTTACTACGCCTGATTTTGTCTCAAAGGAAATTGTGCGGTAATAAAGGCCGCCGTTCTCCCCCTCTTGCAGGTTTGCAAACGCTTTTTTGGCGATTTTTTGCAAGTGGACCCATTTCCATTTCGAGTTCTCCGCCCCGCCAAGCATGGCCGACTCCAACGACGACGGCTGAAACCCTTTTCGCTCAAATTTTTCCAGCACGGTTTTCAAAAGGTCGTCAATGGACTGCTTGTACGAGTTTGCGGCGTCGTTCGAGCACAAAGCCGCGCCGACGGAGCCGTCCGGCGACCGAAGGAGTAAAACCGGGTTTTGGCCTATGTCTACGTTTAAGGCGCCGGCGCCAAACCACACGCCCGTCCCCTTGTTGTGGGCGGGCAGACTCTCATGCTCGGCAAGCAGTTTAAACCGTATCAAATCAGCCTGGCCGGATGTTTTGTTTGTGTAAAAATAATTTTCTCACCGGGAAGATTATATATCTTTCCGCTTTATGCGGTTGAGATTATCATTCCAGTCGCCGTGAGCGGATTAATCGGGGTCGTACCGGAAATATCGGTTAAAATAAGCCGGTGGTAAATATATTTTTGGGGGTCGCGCTGATTTTTTCCGGTCTGGCCGGAATTTCGTACGAGATTCTATACGGGAGAATATTGGGCGGGCTCATCGGGGACCAGTTCGCGGTTTCGTCCGCCGTCCTAATCACGTTCCTTCTCGGCATCGGGCTTGGTTCGAGATACGCGCGCAGGCTCTGGGGCTTTCTCTGGCTCGTGGAATTATTGATAGGCCTGTACGGAATGGGCGTGGCGGTTGCCGGGGACGCCCTCGGACGCGTCGTTTACGGCGGCGCGGCCCTTCTGCCGGGGCTTGCCGGCCCGGTGTTGTTCGGCGTCCTAATTCTTATTTTTCCCGCCTTTCTAATCGGGTGTAGCGTGCCGCTTTTCGCCGGCTATTTTTCTAGGGTGGTCGAGGGGGGCGCCTTCTCCCGCGTTTACTCCGTTTACAACGCCTCAGCCGGCCTCACCGCCATTTTGATAGAGTTCCTGATAATCCGCCGCTTCGGCATTTCGGGCGCCGTTATTTTTTTCGGCGTCCTAAACGTCCTCACCGCCGCGCTACTGCTTCTGTTCGGAAGGGGCATAGCATCGGCCCCGCCCGTTTCGGAGAAGGGCGGAAAATCGTTGAGATTTGACCGCAGGATTTTATCGCTCGTGCTGGTCGGAATCGCGTCGGCGATTTTTCAGCTTTTTATGATAAAAATCTCGGAGATGTTGTTCGGCCCGTTCCGCGAGACATTCGCGCTTGTGCTCGCCATCGTGCTTTTCGGAATCGCGCTCGGCTCCTTCATCGTAAAACGATTCAACGCCGGTTACTCCGGTCTTTTGTTCGCCAACCTAGCGGGCCTTCTCCTGTTTCTCCTTCTGCTTCAACCCGCCATGCATTTTTATGCGTTGCATTACAAGGCCGCGGTTGAGCAGGGGACGACGCTTATTTTGTTAAAGGGGGCCGTGCTTACGCTTCTCATGGGCGTTCCGGCGGTTACTTTCGGAGCGGTGATTCCCGCCTTGGTAAAAGGCGACGGCGAGGTGACGGCGGAATCTGGCGGATTGCTTTTTGTCTCCTCGCTTGCGAACGTCGGCGGTTTTTTGGCGATGGCGTTTGTCTTGCACCGGCATTTGGACTACGGGGTCATAGCGCTGGTCGTGGCCGTGCTCGTTCTGGCGGCTACGGCGGTGTTTGTCGGCAGGAACGCGCGGTACGCGGTCGCCTCCGTTGTTCTGACGGTCTTAATCATTTTCTCCCATCGTTTGGTTTGGGACGAAGACCTGCTTTATTTAAGCTACACCTCGTTTCACTCCGGCGACGACATGAGGGAAAATCGCGCCGCGTTTCAATTTCCGGAAAAATTCAAGGGAAACCAGGACGTCTTTTCCATCAACTGGGTGGGCGGGCACCCTTATTTTTTCATCAACGGGTACATAAGCTTTCCGATGGACAACCCGTCGGAGAAAATTGTCGGCGCGTTGGGCGCGATGTACTCCCCAAAAATCGCCGACGCGCTTGTCCTCGGATTGGGAAGCGGAACTACGGCCTCGGTGCCGGGAATGGTCTTCGGCCACACGGACGTGGTGGAAATCAACCCCGTGGTGCGCGAAAACCTGTTCAGGATGAAAAGGTGGAACTTCGACATAGAGCACAACCCGAAGGTGAGCATTTTCATAGACGACGCCATCCACCACGTCAAGTCGGGCAAAAAAGAGTACGACATGATACTCAGCACCGTTACCTCCCCCCTCTACTTCAGTTCCGCGAAACTTTACACGCTGGATTTTTTTAAGTCAGTTAAAAAACGCCTGAGGCCGGACGGAATTTACGTGACGTGGATAGACGCGAGGATAGGGGACGAGGGGGCAGAAATAATCCTTAAAACCATCAATAAGACGTGGGGGCACTGCGCGCTGTTTTATATCAAGTCCAGCTATTTTCTTTTGATTGCTTCCGACCAGCCGGTGCGTCTGCAACGCCCCGAACTCGGCGAAGACGCCGCCCCGGTTAAAACCGACCTCATGGCGAACCACACCCGCGTGCCGAGACTGCTGGCCTACCACCTCACAAACACCGACGTCGCACGGCTGGCGGAAGACTCGACCGCAAGGGTGAACACGCTGGACATTCCGACGCTGGAATTTGCCATAGCCCGGATGAACGAAAAGGGTTTTGTCTCGTTCAAGAAAAAGCTGGTCGAGTCCATAGGGTTCGAAAAAATCCGCGACGCCATAGAGCCGGCGATGAAATACGACCCCGTGGAGCAGGCGGCCGAGGCAAATTTTTCGATGAAAGGTTCGTCCATAGCCGCCAAATTAAGGCGCGACGGACGAATTTATATTTCAGATTTCGACAGGCGCATGGACGATGCGACGCTGGGGATTTACCAGACCATCGCGGAAAAGCTCGACACCGGGGAGGCCCATCACCAGCTTGGCTTCCAATATCTGGATAGGGACAAGTACGACCTTGCGATTGGGGAGTTCGAAAAAACACTGCTGAAGGAACCGGCCCACAGAAACACGCTGTTTAACCTTGCCTCGTGCCACGAATACAAGGGGGAGTACGCAAAGGCCCTGGAATTTTACGAGGCGGCGGTACGACAATACCCGAACGACCCGGACGTGCCGCATAGGATGGCGCGAGTTTTTTTTAGAACGGGAAATTATGACAAGGCCCTCGGAAAAATCAACGAGGCCCTTGTCGCGCAAAAAAGCTTCAGAAACTTTAAACTGCTGGGGAATATACAGGAGAAGCGGGGCGACAAGGACGCGGCTGTCTCGGCCTTTTTCAAGGCGCTTGGAAAACGGCCCGACGACAGGGAGATTCAAAAATCCCTCGCCCGCCTCATCGCCAAATAGCGGGGATTTTGAAATTAAGGGCTGGTGTAATAGAATACTCGCATGGAAAATAAGTTTCCTCGAAACATAGGTCGGCAGTCGCGCGACAATCGAATCGTCGCCCTTCCTGCGCTTGTGAACCTGCTTGGCCGCCGGGCCAAATAATCTTTTATCACGACCAAACCAACATTCCTTCAACTACGCGCTTTATTCGCGGAGTAAAGCGGGTTAATATAACCGTTGAAATTTGAGGTGACTTTAAAATGGCGAAAATAACGATTTTCGATACTACTTTGAGGGACGGCGAGCAGTCCCCCGGTTTTTCCATGAACATGGAGGAAAAACTACAAATGGCCTTTCAATTGGCCGCTTTAAACGTGGACGTGCTTGAGGCCGGTTTTCCCGCGTCCTCCCCCGGCGACTTTGAATCCGTCCGCGCCATTGCCAAAAAGGTGCATGGCCCCGTAATCTGCGGTCTTGCCCGCATGACGGAGGGGGACATACGGGCCGCTGGCGAGGCGATTAAGGCGGCAAAAAAACGGCGAATTCACGTCTTCATCAGCACCTCCGACATCCACATGAAATACAAGCTTCGCAAAACGCGCAAAGAGGTGCTGGAGATGTCCAGCGCCGGGGTTGCGCTTGCAACAAAATTCACCAAGGACGTGGAGTTCTCTTGCGAGGACGCCACGCGCTCCGAGCCGGAGTTCATGTACGAGGTCGTTACCGCCGCCATTAAGGCGGGCGCGACGACGATAAACCTACCGGACACGGTCGGATACACGGTGCCGGACGAGTATGGGCGGTTGATGGACGGCTTTTTCTCGAACGTGCCGAACATACGCGACGCCATTATAAGCGTCCATTGCCACAACGACCTCGGGCTGGGCGTCGCCAACTCCGTTTCGGCAATAATGCACGGTGCGCGGCAGGTTGAGTGCACGGTGAACGGAATAGGGGAGCGCGCCGGAAACGCGTCGCTCGAGGAGATAGTGATGGCCATCAAGACGCGCGGGGACTTCATGCGCCACACCACCGGCGTCCGCACCAAGGAGATATACAAGACGAGCAAGCTGTTGTCGTCCCTCACCGGAATTCCGGTGCAACCGAACAAGGCGATAGTCGGGGCCAACGCCTTCGCGCACGAGGCGGGCATACACCAGGACGGCGTTCTAAAACGGCGCGAGACTTACGAGATAATGACGCCGCAGTCCATCGGCCTTTCGCAAAACAAGATGGTGCTCGGCAAACATTCGGGTCGCCACGCGTTTTCCGCGCGGATGGCGGAGCTTGGGTTCAGGCTTTCAAAGGCGCAGTTGGACGTGGCGTTCAAACGGTTCAAGGATTTGGCCGACAAGAAAAAAGAGGTGTTCGACGACGATTTGGAGGCGGTGATAGGCGACGACATAGCGGGGCCGAGCCGCACCTACACTCTCGTATATTTCCACACCACGACGGGGAACTCCACGGTTCCCACGGCCACGGTGAAGCTTGAAAAAAATGGCGAGGTTCATATGTCAGCGGCGAACGGCGACGGGCCGATCGACGCCCTTTACAACGCGATTGACAAAATAACCGGCGTCAAAGGAAGGCTCGCAAACTACCAGGTGCGGGCCGTGACGGGCGACAAGGACGCCGTCGGCGAGGTCACCGTCCAGGTGGAGTTTGATTTGCGCGGCCGGTCGAAGGGCGGGTCGAAAAATGGCGCTAACCGCGCGAGCGCCAGGGGCCGGGCGGCATCCACCGACACCGTGGAGGCGAGCACGCTGGCCTATATTTCGGCGCTTAACAGGGTGTTGGCGGAGCGGAGGACGACATGACTTGGTATAACCGCGAGAAAACTCCCCTTGGAAAAGGGGAGAAGAGGGGCGTGCCCGAGGGGCTGTTCGTAAAATGCGAGGGGTGCGGCGAGATGATGTACGCCGGCGAGTTCGAGGCGTCTTGGCGCGTCTGCAAAAAATGCGGCAAGCACCACACGCTCCCGTCGAGGCGGAGAATAGGGCTTCTGGTGGACGGCGGCACCTTCGTCGAGAGGGACGAGGCGATGCAGGCGATGGACGTGCTGAAGTTCAAGGATACGAAAAAATACCGCGACCGCATAAAGTCAGCGCAAAAACAGTCCGGCGAGATGGACGCCATAATCTGCGGCGAGGGAAGAATGAACGGATGGCGGGTCGAGCTGGCCGCGTTCGAGTTCGGGTTCATGGGCGGAAGCATGGGCGTCGTAGTGGGCGAGAAAATCGCGCGCGCGGCGGAGAGGGCGGTTAAGAACGGGTGTCCGCTTATCATCGTATCGTGCTCCGGCGGTGCGAGAATGCAGGAGGGGACTTTTTCGCTGATGCAGATGGCGAAGACCTCCGTGGCGGTGGAGGAGATGCACGAGGCGAAGCTTCCGTACATCTCGGTGCTTGCGCACCCGACGGCGGGGGGCGTTACTGCGTCTTTCGCCATGCTGGGGGACGTGATAATCGCCGAGCCGGAGGCGCTAATCTGTTTTGCCGGGCCGCGCGTGATAGAGCAGACGATACGCCAAAAACTGCCGGAGGGGTTCCAACGCTCGGAGTTTTTGCTGGATCACGGATTTGTGGACGTGATATCGAAAAGGGCGGATTTGAAAAACGTCATCACCTCGCTCATCGGGCACATGAGCGCGAACATTCAGCAGGAAAACCGGCCGCCGGCCCCTTGACCGGCGGAAAGGGGGGAGAATGGCGAAGGGGGAGAGAGCCTACCATTTTTTACCCGAGCAATGGGCTTTGGAGGCTTTATTTAAGAGAAGGCTTAAAATATCTATATTGAACGATTTAAACGATCCGTTTGAATTATCAAATTTTGAAAATGCGAATCAAAATGAAGGGCTTGCTTGGAAACAAATGATTGAAGAAATTTCAAACAAATTTGGAGTTATGTGTTTCAGCAAAGGCTGGCAGAACCCACTTCTTTGGAGCCATTACGCAGATAAACACAAAGGGATTTGTCTGGGGTTCGAGATTTCAGGGGATTTGAAAGAAATAATATATCGTGACAGCCCAATCCCCTATAACGAGGTCAAAGTATTGTTTGATTCCAGGTTATACCAAAAAAATCCTGATAACAAAGCTCAAAATGAAAAAATGATGGAAGTCTATCGGACAAAATATGTAGGCTGGAAATATGAAGATGAAGCTCGGGTATTTACTTCCTTACAAGAGAAAGTGGCCTAAAGTTAGTTGAAATTTAAGTATGACCTCACCTGCTAAAATGTTTTTATAGAAGAAACAATCAAAGCAAGGAGGTCATGTGAAGAGAGTAACCGAAGTAGTGATGAAGGGCAAGCCGGGGATGCTGGAG
>JACQEX010000093.1 GCA_016200345.1 Nitrospinota bacterium | reverse complement strand
CTTTGATTGTTTCTTCATAAAAACATTTTAGCAGGTGAGGTCATACTTAAATTTCAACTAACTTTAGGCCACTTTCTTGACATTTGACAAATAGATTTAGAATCTAGCCTTAATGTCCAATGTCAAGGTCTGACCCCCCCTAAAAATTGCGACCTTAAAGAATTATCTCAGTAATAAGAAAAATATCCCCTATGGGGATATTTATGTTTATGGTGGAGCAGAGGGGGCTAGCGGTTACTACGAAAAAAACATCGTGTTTTTTTCTGCGTAACCTCACTTCGCTTGCTAAAACGAACGTCCTGTTCGTTTTACGCTCCCTACCGGTTGCGTCGTTCGCTCACCTTCGATCCCCACCAACAGCATCAATATATAAAACAACACCCAAAGGGTGTGGTTTTATATATTGGTGGAGCAGAGGGGGCTAGCGGTTACTACGAAAAAAACATCGTGTTTTTTTCTGCGTAACCTCACTTCGCTTGCTAAAACGAACGTCGTGTTCGTTTTACGCTCCCTATTGGTCGCGCCGCAAGCTCACCTTCGATCCCCACCAACAGCATCAATATATAAAACAACACCCTTTGGGTGTGGTTTTATATATTGGTGGAGCAGAGGGGGATCGAACCCCTGGCCTCCGCATTGCGAACGCGGCGCTCTCCCAGCTGAGCTACTGCCCCATATCAAAGACCGGATAAAATCGGTCGTTCGTAAAGGAAGTGAAAGTCTAACAGAAACGGGCGAAAAATCCATTGGAAATAAATTCTGAATTAATCAGGGAAATTAATCCACAGATTTCGCGGATTAACGCAGATTGAATGCGGGGAATAAAAATTAGCCGCTAACGCGGCGGGAAAGGGAAATTATAAGATGAAAAATAAGTCAGGCGGAAATCCAAGAATAGACGTTTTCGTAGAACTTGTCCGCAAGCGGCCTCAAAACCGGCATCCCGCGCCTTGTCTCCGCCAAAATCTGCTCCATCCCCTTCGCCCCCCTTTCGCGGGTCAGTTCCTCCAAGTACAACTCCGACCACTCGCGCACCTCGTTTTCGCCGTCAATCTCCATATGGTATTGGAGGCCGAGCGCGTTCTTGTATATAAAGGCCTGGTTCGCGCAGTCATCGGAGCCGGCGAGCCGCGTCGCCCCATCCGGGATGTCGAACGTGTCGCCGTGCCATTGGAAGACCAGGAATTTTTCCGGCAGTCCCTTGAACAACGGCTCCTTCACCCCTTCCTTGGTAAGAGAAATATCCAGCCAGCCGATTTCCTTCTTGTGATTTTTTTTAACCCTTGTTCCAAGCGCGCGGGCGAACATCTGCGCACCGAGGCAAAGCCCGATTATTTTCGTCCCGCTTTTAACGCATTTCTCGATGAACGCCAACTCGTCCTTTAAGAATGGATATTTGTCCTCCTCGTAAACGTTCATCGGGCCGCCCAAGAAAAGAATTAGCGAGAACTTCTCCGGTGACGGGGGAAGCTTGCCCCCTTTTTCGAAATCCACAACCGTAAAGTTGCACCCTTTCCCCTTTAGAAACTTGCCGAGCGTGCCCGGCCCCTCGATGCTAATGTTTTTTACGGCGAGCACTTCCACCTTGTTTCCTCCCGGCAGTTTTCTTTCCGCCTGAGTTTCTTCCGGCGGGGGTTTTCTTTTTGCCAAGTCTTGGTTTCTCCGTCGTTTTTTCCACCTCGTGTCTGCCCGAGCGCGGCAGGTAGACGAGTCTAATCGGCACTCCGGCAAACCCGTACTCCTCGCGGATTCGGTTAACCAAATATCGCTCGTAGGTCTCGCCTACCATCCCCGTGCGGCTGACGACAAAGGTAAACGTTGGCGGCGGCTTTGTTGTCTGGGATACGTAAAAGAATTTTACGCGGTGCCCCTTAACTATCGGTGGCGGTTGTTTGCTGGTCCAGTATTCAAGCTTTCTATTCAACGGCCCGGTGTCGAGATGTTTTCTGAACTCGTCCCTTACCTTGGCGATTTCCTCAAAAATTCTGTGCAGACGTTGTCCCGTCACGGCGGAAACGAACACGACGGGGGCCCACGATATGAACTTTAATTTTTCCTCCATCTCCTGCTCGAACCGCGCGGTGGAGTTGGAGTCCTTTTCCAAAAGGTCCCATTTGTTCACGACAATTATGCACGCCCGTTTTTCCTCGTTTATTATCCCAGCCACGCGCTCGTCCTGTCCCTGTATTCCCTGAGTGGCGTCCAGAACCAGCAGAACCAACTGCGCCCGTTCGATGCTCTTTAGCGACATTATGACGGAATATTTTTCCAACCGCTGGACGACGCGGTTTTTGCGCCTGATTCCGGCGGTGTCAATAAAGACAAACTCCTTGCCGTGCCATTTTACGGAGGTGTCTATGGAGTCTCTTGTCGTGCCGGGAATGTCGGAGACCATCAGCCTGCTTTCACCGAGCAGTTTGTTCACGAGCGACGACTTGCCGACGTTCGGCCTGCCGACCACCGCGACCGTCAGCGGCTTGTCCACTTTCATTGCGTCTTCCGGCTCCTCCTCGGGAACCGCCACGCCCTCGATTAGCGCGCTTTCCAACTCCCAAAGTCCGTGCGAGTGTTCCGCGGAAAGCGGGATTACGTCGTTGAATCCAAGCGAGAAAAAGTCGCCGATTTCGTTTTCCAGTTTGGGGGTGTCCATTTTGTTTACTACGACGACGGTTTTTTTGCCGCTTTTCCGAAGGATGTCGCCAATCTGTCTGTCTATTATTGTCGGGCCGGCCCTGCCGTCCACCAGAAAACAGATTACGTCGGCCTCTTCTATCGCAAGAAGCGCCTGTTCGCGCACCTGGTCGTTAATTATGTCTTCCGGCCCCATAATTATGCCGCCGGTGTCTATAATGTAGGAGGGAACCCCGCGCAGGTCCGCCTTGCCGAACAATCTGTCGCGCGTTACGCCGGGCATGTCGTCCACTATCGCGTTTCTGGATTTTGTGAGTTTGTTAAAAAGGGTCGATTTTCCCACGTTCGGCCTGCCGACAAGGCATACGGTGAATGATTTGGTTTTATCTGACATTTTCTACACCCGGTTTTAAAATGATTCCCCTGATTATGGCCACAACGGTGTTCAGCAAAAATATGATTATTGCCAGCGCGTTCAACGCGCCCCCAACGGCGTGCGTGAAGGAAAAGTCAAAGATGGAGGCCATGACCCGAAGCGCAAGCGAGATGTGCAAAAGCCCCAGATGGACGTAAAATGCGGGCGAATAAGGGACGGCCAGCTTTAGCACCGCCGGAAAAATTATCGGCGCGTGGCCGAATATCATGCTGAACGCAAATCCGAGAAAAAGCGAGTGAAGCACCGGGTCGTAAAAATCGTTGTCGGGCCATCCCGGCTGGGTGGCCAAAAGGAGGCCGGACATGGCGAGCGAAAAATAACCGGCAAGAAGACTTACGGCGACGTATCGTGTGAGCCCTTTTTGAGTCACGGTTCTTCTTGGTATGTCGTAAATAAAAAACCAGACCGCCATGCAAAACATGGATGCTCCGTAAGCCTTCGCCCCGACCGTATGGTTGAAGGGGACGATTATCATCCCGGCGAGAAAAATCCCCAGGAGCGCCGTGAAAAGCGTCCGAGCCGATTGTGGCGGTTGTACGAAGCGACTTAGCTCCAGCCTTTCCCCGCCGATGGTGAGAATTAAAAAACCGCCCCACCAAAGGACGAAATACGAAACGGGGTATTGAAAAAACCAAAATATTGAGGCGCCTCCCCACGCCACCGCCCCGAGCGCCATTGTCACGTTGAACATCTCCATCTGTCGTCGGAGAATCACGGCGTATATTGCCGTCAAAAATACGGATGCTAAAAGGAAAAGAACGACCCCGGCCGAATCGGCGAATCCGAACAATGTGGAAAGCCCCCCGAGGGCCGAAAGAAGCGGCGCCAAGTAGCCCCACGGCTTTCCAAGCGCGACCGCCCTTTCGAGGCTTATGACGGTTCCGACAAAACCGCAGACCATTAGCGGCCCGTGTATGACGGCCAGTCCCGGTGTGATTAGAAACAGGCTCATGTTGAGACGGAGTAGACCGGCGACAATTCCGGCTAGAAGGCAGGCCATTCCCGCCGCCATAAGCGGATAACGAATCCTCGTCAGCGTCTTTTCCATCATGTGTCAGGCCGTGCCCATCTGTTTTTTTGCGGATGGAGACATCATGGACGGCGACCACGCCGGTTCCCAAGTCAGCTCTATCTTCACGTCTTTTAAATTGGGGAATTTGGCGCGAATCGCCTCTTCCGCCTGCCTTGTCATCAAGTCCCCCATTGGGCAGGACTGTGTTGTCATTGTCATAAGAACGCGCACCCCGTCGGGGATAAACTCCACCTTATAGACCAAGCCGAGATCCACGATGTTGACGCCGACCTCCGCGTCAATCACCTGCTTTAACTCAGCGAGAATTTCCGATTCCGTCATAAATATAAATCCGTCCATTTTTTAGGGATGATGCCAATAATAATGCAGACAGGGCGATTATACGATAACTTTGGTCATACTTATTTTATTCCTTCAACAAAGCGGGTTAGAATTGCCGCATGACTACAAAAGATGCGGCGAAATCCGGGCTGGCCGTGGTGATACTCGCGGCGGGCAAGGGAACAAGGATGAAATCCGACCTTCCGAAAGTTCTGCACAAGCTTGCGGGTCGCCCGCTTGTCAGCCATGTCGTGGAGACCGCCGAAAAATTGTCGCCCGACAAAATAATTGTCGTTGTCGGCTACAAAGGTGATTTGGTGAGGGAATCGCTGGCGGGCAAGGCGGTTCTTTTTGCGGAGCAAGCGGAGCAGTTGGGAACGGCCCACGCGGTGGCGAGCGCAAGAAAGCTCTTGGAGGGGTTTAAGGGGGCGGTAATTGTTTTGTCCGGCGACGTTCCCTTGATAGACGCAGGCACGTTGAGGGAGCTTGTTGAGTTAAGGGAAAGAACCGGGGCTGGCGTCGCCCTTCTTTCCGCCGAGGTGGATAATCCCACGGGCTACGGCAGGATAATTCGCGTTGACGGGCGGGTGACGGCCATAGTGGAGGAGTACGACGCGGACGCGGCGCAAAAGCGCGTCAAAGAGATGAACGCCGGCGTGTATGTTTTTGACGCCGATTTTTTATTTGTCGCATTGGAGAAGATAAGGCCGGACAATGCTCAGAAGGAATATTATCTTCCGGACGTGGCGCGGATTGCGTTGGAATCCGGCGTTGGAGTTTCCGCCTTTAAAACCGAAGACTATATAAAGGTCACGGGGGTCAACAGGCCCGAGGAGTTGGAGACGCTTAACAGGACTCTTTCAACCGGCAAGGGGATTTAATGTCCGGCATTGCGGGATACATGGGTCATCGCGACGCAAGAAAAGTGTTGCTGGACGCGCTTGCGCGCCTTGAGTATCGCGGTTACGACTCTTCCGGCATATCCGTGATAAGCGACGGGGAGTTAAAGTTGTTCCGCTCCCTCGGCCGTCCGGCGGATCTTGCGGAAAAACTTCGCGGCAAGGCCATTTCGGGCGACGTTGGAATAGG
This sequence comes from Nitrospinota bacterium, assembly GCA_016200345.1. Taxonomy (GTDB): domain Bacteria; phylum Nitrospinota_A; class UBA7883; order JACRGQ01; family JACRGQ01; genus JACQEX01. Next base: position 21,693 of record JACQEX010000093.1, on the reverse strand, counting down.
GCACACGCGCTGGGCCTCCCACGGCAGTCCTTCTATAAGAAACGCCCATCCGCAGGTCGCCCACTCCATTGCGGTCGTCCACAACGGTATAATAGACGACGCGGTTGCCATAAAGGAATCGCTCGTGGCCGGGGGAGAGAGGTTCAAATCCCAAACCGACACCGAAATTTTGCCGCACCTTATAAACATAAACTGGAAGGGGTCGTTGATCGAGTCCGTTTTATCCGCGTTGGGGCACGTCGGGGGCGGTCTTACGTTTTGCGTCATTTGTTCGCGCGATCCCGGCCAGTTAGTGGCGGTGTGCAAAGGGAACCCAATGGTCATTGGGTTTGGGCACGGCGAATATCTGGCGGCCTCGGACGCGACGGCGGTCGCCCCTTACACGGATATGATTGTGCACCTGCGGGACGGCGAGGTGGCTCTGCTGACGCGCGAGGGGGCGCAGTTTATGGATTTCTCGGGCGGACGGATTGACCATGCCCCGCAAAAAATTTCATGGAATCCCGTTATGGCCGAAAAAAGGGGGTACCGGCATTTTTTGCTAAAAGAGATTGTCGAGTCGCCGCGCGCGGTAAGGGACACCGTCGCCGGGTGTTTTCCGCAAAAAAGCGAAAGGTTGTTGGTGGAGAATTTTAATTTTCCGTGTCGTGGTTTGGAAAAGATAAAAAAGGTGATTTACGCCGGGAGCGGCTCCTCTTACATAGCGGCCAATCTTGGGCAGTGGATTTGCGAGTCCGTCGCTGGCGTTCCGTCCGGGCGGCTGATAGCCTCGGAACACAGTTTTGCGCGTAGGATTATCGAGCCAAACACGCTGTTTGTCGCCGTGTCCCAGTCCGGCGAGACGCTGGACACGCTGGAGTCCGTCCGGCTTGCCCGTAAAAACGGAGCCAGGGTTTTGGGGATAACCAACAACCCGTCAAGCTCCCTTGCCCGTTTGTCGCACGACGTTTTTCTAATCAAAGCTGGCCCGGAAATATCGGTAGCCTCCACGAAGACGTTTTCCGCGCTCGTGGCGGCAATGGCGTTGCTGGCCGTACACATAGGCAGGGCGCGAAAAACAACAACCCCGGAAGACCAGCAAAAACTGCTTGACGCCCTTTTAGCCCTCCCCGGCCAGATGGAGATGATGGTGACTTACGAGCCGCGCCTTCGCCAGCTTGCCGAGAGGTTAGCCCAAAGCAAATCGTTTTTTTTCATTGGCAGGGGGCTTCACTATCCCGCGACGATGTACGCGGCGCTGATGATGAAGGAGGTCGCCAACATCCACGCAGAGGGGCTTGTGGGAGGGGAGATGAAACACGGGACCATCAGCCTTGTCGAAAAGGGCACGCCGGTGATGTATTTTGCCAACCACGAGACGTTTATGTCCGAGGCGTTAAACGACATGGACGAGCTGAGGGCGCGCGGCGCGTCCCTCATAGCCGCTGGTTCGTCGGCGTTTCCCGAGGCGGCGGCGCATTGCGACGAATTTATTTCAGCCGACCCCGCCCCGGATCCTCTTGCCCCGGTGTTGGCGATTGTTCCGGCGCAACTTTTCATTTATTATATGGGGCTGTACAACAAGAAGGACGTTGATCGCCCGCGTAACGTGGCAAAAAGCGTGACAGTTTAGGAGGACTTCGGATGAAAGCTCTAGTATTGGCGGCGGGTAGCGGAAGTGACATGACGCCTTTTTCCGCAACGAGGCCCAAATCCATGTCGCACGTCGCCGGAAGGCCTATTTTGGACAGAACGCTCCATATGTTGCGCGAGTCGGGTTGTAGCGAGGTCGTAACGGTCATAGGCCAGAACGGGAAGGCCATAACGGATTATTTCGAGTCCGGCAGAAATGCCGGAGTCGGAATAAGCTACGTGACTCAAAGAAAAACGGACGGCATAGGCAGGGCCATTTTGCTCGCCAAGGGCAAGTTTGTGCCGGGGGAGCACTTCATACTTTCCTATTCGGACGTAATAGCCGAGGAAAACCAGATATCAAGCGTCATGCAGGCGTTTTTTCTCTCCAACAAGCCGTCCGCCAGCATCTGTCTTACAAAAAAATCCGGTGATTTTGGCAACGTCTATCTGGACCAGGCGATGAACATAACAAAGATAATAGAGAAGCCGGAGCGCAAGGACATGGGCAACTACGTGCTTGCGGGGACGTTTGTGCTTCCGTACACTTTCTTCGGCATTTTGGAAAAACACGGGGGGGACATGGTAAAGGCCCTGGCCGCGCTCATTAGGAGCGAGGGATTGAAGGGATCCATTTGGGAAAAGGGGTGGCTGGACATTTCATATCCGTGGGACGTTCTTTCGGCGAACAAGATGGTGATGGGAAAGTGGGACTCCTCGATGATTCACGAATCGGTGAACATCGGCGGAGCGAAGCTGACCGGCCCGGTGCATATCGAGGAGGACGTTGAGATTCGCCCCGGAGTTGCGATTGAAGGCCCGGCGTTCATAGGGCGCGGTAGCTACATCGGCCATAACGTTCTGGTGAGGAAATTTACCTCAATCGGGGCCGGGTGCGTTGTCGGGTTCGCCGCCGAGCTTAAAAACTGCGTGCTTTTCGGCAAAACTAGAATTGGCAGGCTCTCTTTCATAGGCGACAGCGTCGTGGGGGAGAACGTGGAGATCGGCTCCGGAACCATGACAATTAACTCGAACCTCGACGACTCCAACATAAAGGTCGGCTTGGGGAAAAAGGTTTTTGACACCGGCATGAAAAAAGTCGGGGCTTTTATCGGGGACGGTGCGCGGATAGGAAGCGGCCACTGCGTGGCCCCCGGCCATGTGATAGAGCCCGGATGCGTGATAGCCCACAATATTACCAACCCCAAAAAGGGCCGGTAATAATGTGCGGAATTAGCGGAATTATATCCAAGAAAGGCGTGGCGCGAAAACTTCTGGACAGCATCCAGAACCTGGAGTATCGCGGTTACGATTCGTGCGGAGTCGCGGTTATGAACTCGCGCGGGCCGATTGTTAGAAAAAACATCGGCCACGTGGCGGACGTGGCGGAAAAGGAGCTTTTTCTTTCCATGGACGGTGTTTTGGGCATAGCCCACACGCGCTGGGCGACCCACGGCGGGGTCACGCCGGAAAACGCGCACCCGCATTCCAGTTGCGACAAAGGCATAGCGGTGGTGCACAACGGCATTATTTCAAACTACGCAGAGCTTAAAAAAATATTGATTAAAAAGCGGCATCGCTTTCTGTCGGACACCGACTCCGAGGTAATCCCGCATTTAATAGAGGATTATCGGGCAAGGGGCCTTTCTTTGGAGCGCGCGTTTGTGGCGGCACTAAAGGATTTGGACGGGGCGTTTGCATCATCGGGCTGGGCAAGGGGGAGAATTACGTCGGTTCGGATTTTAACGCGTTCATAGAGTACACGAAGGACGCGGTCGTAATGGACGACGGGGAATACGCGATTATTACGAACGACGGTTACATAACGCGAAACATTCGCGACGGGCGCCCGGTTCAAAAAAAGATAATGCTGATAGACTGGGACGCCGAAATGTCGCGCAAGGGCGGGTTTCCGCATTACATGCTGAAGGAAATTTACGAGCAGTCCGAGACCGTGAAAAAGGCGATGGCAATAGGCGATGATGGGATTAAATCCCTGGCAAAAGGAATGATTAAGGCGAACAGGGCCTACGTCACCGGGATAGGGACGACGTTTTACGCCGCACAAATCGGGCAGTATTATTTTGCGTCCGAGGCGGCGCTTAGCGTTCCCGCCGTTAGCTCGGACGAGTTCTTGGAAAATTTCCCCCTCACCAAGGACGACTTTGTGCTTGCCGTATCGCAATCCGGCGAGACGTACGACACGTTAAGACTCGTGAGGGAAGCGAAGGCCAGAAAGGCCAAAACGGCGGCCATCGTGAACGTGGTAGGTTCGACGCTTAGCAGGCTGGTGGACCAGGCGGTGATGCAGGGTTCCGGGCCGGAAATAAGCGTGATAAGCACAAAAGCCGCCGTGGCGCAGATGATTGCGCTTATTCGCGTTTCGCTTGAGGCCGGGGTTTTAACCGGCAATCTTACAAATTCGGCCAAAAGGCAAAAGGTGGCCCAGTTGAACTCGCTCCCCGCGCTGATCTCCGACTTTTTAAACGAATACTCCGGCCTGTTTCACACGATTGCGGAAAAGCACGCAACCAGCCACAACTGGCTTTTTATGGGCCGCGGAAGATATTACCCAATCGCATTGGAAACCGCGCTTAAGGTGAAGGAGGTTGCGTACCTTCACGCCGAGGGTATGCCGGCCGGGTTTTTAAAACATGGCGCGCTTGCCTTGGTGGACGACAATTTGAAGTCAATGATGTTCGTGCCGACCGAGGCCGAGAAGGAATTGTTTAGAATGACGATGAGCTCGGTGGAGGAGATAAAGGCGCGCGGCGGCAAGCTTATCGCCTTTCATTTCTCCAAGTCGCTCCGCGGGTCAAAATTATTCGACGACCAGGTTTTGCTACCGGCGTGTCCGCCGCTGGTCAGCCCGATAATCGCGCTTTTGGCCGGCCAGCTCTTCTCTTATTTTCTGGCGACAACGCTGGGGAGAAACGTGGACAAGCCGCGCTCCCTCGCCAAATCAGTGACGGTGGCGTGAGTTCGGATTCCCTCCACCGCCCGGAACGACTGCAGGGAACCGACGGGGTTAGAAGGCCGGTTCGTCCGGCAAGTGAGTTCACCGAGGGGCCTTTGGAGGTTTTTCTAAGGCACGGCGTGATGACCGAGGAGTTTTTCGAGCTTTATTGCTACGCCCATACGCGAGACCTTATTGAAGACGGCAGGCTTTCAGAGGGGGACGACGTATTGGTGGGATGGGATCCCAGGGACGTGGAGAAATTTTATGTCTCGCGGGCTGTTTCTGGCGTGGCAAAAGCGGGGGGGAGGCCGGTGTTGCTGGGCGTGTTCCCGACGCCCGGTATTGCGATTTCAACCGTGTGTTTGGAGGTTGCAACGGCAATCGTAATAACCGCGTCGCACAACCCAAGGGACAACAACGGAATTAAAATATTCATGGGGCCGAACGCCGCCAAGCTCATGCCGGACGATGACAGGCGACTTACCCAAAAAATTTACGCGACCGATTACGAGGTCGTAAGAAAGGCGGAGGAAAAATTTCACCCGTTCGACGCGTCCGAGCACGAGCGAAACAGCTTCCTTCATTTTCACCTGGACGAGCGCAATTCGTGGGTGAACATTTCGGAGCGCACATTTTCACGCTCCGACCTGATTGTGGACTCGGCGCACGGCGCGCTTGCGTGGGTCGCCCCCAAGGTGTTCTCGGAGCTCGGTTTCGGAAAGGTGTCCGAGGTTGCCTCCGAACAAAACGGCGACGTGAACAAGGACTCCGGTGTGGCTTATTTTGAGGGAGTCGGGGTCATAACCGGGTCGTCATTCGACTCCGGCTCCGGAATCTCGCGCCACAAACTCATACAAAAAATGTTCGCCGCCGGGAGAAGTCCGTCAAACGCCGGGACGCGCCCGTTGTTGGGCGCCTCCTTCGACGCGGACGGGGACAGATTTCTTCTTTTGATTTACGACAAGTCCGCCGACGCCGTAAGGGTGCTTACGGGCGACGACTCGCTGGCCCTACAGTCCTCATACCTAATGGCGACAAATCCAGGGCGGTGGAATGGGCGGACGCTTGCGTTCACGGTCGAAAGCGACATTAATCTGGCCCGCCACGCGGAATCCGTGGGGTTTGCGCCAATTGTGACCGCCGTCGGCGACAAATGGATTCTTCAAAAGGCCAACGAGTCCGAGGCAACTTTCGGCATCGGCGGCGAGGAGACCGGACACAGCATCAGCTGTGGGGTCACGACCCTGGCCTGCAGGGAGGAAAAGCAGATTTTTACCGGAAACGGGTTGAAAGGTGCGATAAACACCTTTCTTGCCCTGCACAAACTTGCCGTGGACGGGGACGTTTTGAAAGTGGCGAGGGAGCCGTTCGAGGCCGGTTTCAGGCACACCTCCTACGCATACTACGTAAACAAATCCCTATTTTTTCGAGGAAGCAAATTATGGGGCGAGGTGGAGGAGACGGTTCGCAGGGGGTTTTCGGACTCCTTTTCGACTACGCACAGACTTTCCTTCGTTGAGATAGACGGGGAGGCAGACATGCTTTACGCCAGGATTGAGGACGACGACGGGAGGCTGGTCGGGGCAGTGTTTGTTCGCAACTCCGGGACGGAGAACAAAACCAGCGTGAACGCCAGAGGTGGCGTCGGCATGCAAAATGGCCTAAAAAATATCTGCGAGGTCGCAATAGCCCTTATAATAAAACGTATGAAGGACAAGGGGGACGCAATGGCCTCCGCCCAGGCAAGGCTTATAAAAATGATTTCACAAAACGAACGGCCCGACGCGGGGGCGTTTGCCGGCGTGGATTTTGAGCGCTTGTTGTACGAGACCGAGGTTAAGGAAAAACTCATCGTACTTCGGGGCGGAAATTACGGGCTGACCAGGCTTGGGGAGGGGTGCGTTGGATAAAATGAGTGTTTTGGATTTTTTCCCGGAGATGGGACATTTCGCGCACAAGGGATTGTTTGCCGGGCTGGAACGGCCTTGGGACGTATTGGCGAAAATTAACGGATACATTTCCGAGTTTGTCGGCGGTGAGGCCGAGACGGCAAGGCCGGAGGGCTTGGAGTTGCAGGCGTTCGGTGCGGATTGGATTCTTTATTGCACAGCTCCCGTGGTTCTTGAAAAGAATTTCTCGAACCGTCTTATGAGGGTTTTTATCGGGGCGGGGACGAAAATCGAGCCGTCGGCCATTATAAAAGGCCCGGCGTTGATAGGAGGCGGTTGCGAAATACGGCAGGGGGCGTATCTGCGCGGCGGGGTTCTTGCGGGCGACGGGTGCACTCTGGGACACACAACCGAAATTAAAAACTCGATATTGATGAACCACAGCGAGGCCGGGCATTTTAACTACATCGGTGATTCCGTAATCGGCTCCTACGTCAACCTCGGGGCGGGCACGAAGCTCGCCAACCTAAAGTTCAGAACCGCCGAGGAAAAGAAAAAGGGATCGTTCCCGGAGATAACGTTCGTTCACGACGGGGAAAAGGTTCGTTCCGGCGTCGCGAAATTCGGCACAATATTGGGCGATTATTGCGAGGTGGGGTGCAACGCCGTTTGCTCGCCTGCAAGCCTGCTGTATTCGGATTGCAAAGTTTATCCAAACTTCACCGTGCGTTCCGGCGTTTATAAAAAGGGAAGTTTTTTAAGGCCGTGAATGGAGGCGAGAAAGGCATGACCAAAAAGAGGGCGTTAATTACGGGCGTTACGGGAATGGTCGGCTCCCACTTGGCCGACTACCTGCTCGAAAAAACGGACTGGGATGTTTATGGGATGTGCAGGTGGCGGAGCGCGCAGGACAACGTGGAGCACCTGCTTCAAAGGGCCAATAAAAAGGAGAGGCTCTTTTTTCTTTACGGAGATTTGCGCGACGCCGTGTCGCTTATGGACGTGCTGGGTAAATCCAAACCGGATTATATTTTTCATCTTGCGGCGCAGAGTTACCCGCAGGTAAGTTTTAACTCGCCGCTGGAAACGCTGGAGACGAACATTACGGGGACTGCAAGCCTTCTCGAGGCGGTGCGGCACTATAGGTCGAGGGGGGAGATGGATCCGGTCGTGCATGTGTGCGCTTCGTCCGAGGTGTTCGGCAGGGTGCCCAGGGAAAAATTGCCGATAGCCGAGGACTGCACGTTTCACCCTGCGTCGCCCTACGCCATTTCAAAAGTTGGAACCGACCTGCTTGGAAGGTACTACGGCGAGGCGTATGGAATTAAGGCGGTGACGACGAGAATGTTCACGCACACCGGGCCGAGGCGTGGCGACGTTTTTGCGGAGTCCACTTTCGCAAAGCAGATTGCCATGATCGAGGCGGGGCTTATTCCGCCGGTGGTGAAAACGGGCAACTTGGAGTCCCTAAGGACCTGGGCGGACGTTCGGGACGCCGTCCGCGCCTACCATATGCTTGTGACGATAAACCCCGTCCCCGGCGAATATTACAACATAGGCGGCTCGTTCACCTGTTCAGTCGGAGACATGCTGGGACATTTGACGTCAATTTCCAAGACCAAGGGAATAAAGGTCGAGATGGATTCCGAAAGGTTGAGGCCGATTGACGCCGACCTTCAGGTGCCGGACACGTCGAAGTTTAGAAAACACACCGGCTGGGAACCCAGGATAACGTTTGAGGAGACGATGCGCGACCTTTTGGAGTACTGGAGGGGGCGAATAGCCTCCGGTCGCAACTTCCTGACCCGTTAACGCGCAATTACAGGATATTTATCATTACACCCGCGTTGTGGGAGCCGAAGACTAGCAGGCGTTCAGCGAACTCCCTTTCAAGAGTCTCGCAGGCGAGCGTGTAAAGGCCGGGGTCGGTTGATACGAGTAAAAGCGCGCCGTTTACTTCCAAACATTTTGCGGCTTGGATAAGCTGTTTTTGAAACGACGGCCCGAACAGTTCCGGCCTAAAAACGACCAACTCAAACGACATCGGCCCCATAAACGCTTTTCTCAATCTATCAAACGCCGTTTCAGGGTCTCCGCTAACCAAGTGGACAAATCCCGTGTGGTTTATTTTGGCAAGTAGCGCGGCCACCATCGTCTGGGCCTCGAAGTTCCTCCTTGGCTCTTTAAACGGGTCTATTCCGTAAATCTCCATGCTATTCACTTGTGCGGCGGAAAACGTAAACAGGACGTCTTCACTGCTGATTCCGTAGTCCAAATAATTTTTTGGCAGGAAGTGCTTGGAATACCACGAGAGAAACAGCTTATGGAAATTTTGTTCGTTTGTCTTGTAGATGTTTGTAAGAAGCTCGATCAGCACGCCCCTGCTTAAGGCAATTGTTGAGCCGTTGTCCAAGGTTATGGATTTTACCATCCCATATTCCGAAGGGTAGTCGAAATCACCCGAGAAATGCGATTTTAATTCTTCGAAATCATAACCCTTCAGACCCCAGTCTTCGGCGTTTGCCTTAATTTCCCCCGGCGTTCCCCTCGGAATCTCGTGTTCCGGCAAATGCCGGTAGGCGTTGGATTCCGGTTTGGTCTGCATGTCGTAAGCATCTATCCCAAAGCCTGCGAGGGGGACGGTGGGGTATTTCAAATTCATTCTTATGCCTAGGTCGATGTCCGTCGCGCCCCATCCCGACACGTCCTCGCGCACTCCCTGCGTCTCAAAAAATAATTCTCTGGAGGCAAGTAAGGCGCCGTACCCGCCGCAGATTCCGTGGAAGAGGTGGTTTTCGTAGACAAGGTGGTGGCTGTGGAGTTTTATGTATCTGTCCCATTCTTCCAAGCCGGGTTTCCTTTCCCAAAATTGCCACGGCACAAACTTTCTTCCGACGCACAAGAACGCCTTTCGAGGGTCGAAAGGGGCGGTTACCCCTCCCTCCATAAGTTCAAATATATTTCGAACGGACGGCTTGGAAAAAATTACGTCGGCCGGGGCAAAAGCAATGAATTCTCCCCTCGCGCGCCTTAGGCCGACGTTGAGGGGAAGCGAGTTGTGGTATCCCCTTCCGGGGCTGTTGTATTTCGAGGCCACGTTTGGCGGAACCATTATAAAGCGGGTTGTTTCCGCGGACTCTGGCGAGAGGCGTAGCTCCTCCGCCACCGGAACGTCGCTGTTCCAGTCCACGAACACCACCTCCATTTTTTTTAAGACGCCAAGTTCGGCGGCGTGTCTGCAAAAATAATTTATGGAGGTGGAAACGCGATATTTAAAATCTCCCGCGTAGTTGTCGTTTCTCCCGCAGAGAATAAGGGAAAGCGTCAGTCCACCAGAACCTTTCATACGCCAAAAGCTTACCACAACGCCCAAAAAGAAAGGAGGTGGAAAGGAACTCCGGGGCTATTTCTTTCTCGACCCCCATTTGATATCTTAATGCCGTGCATACAACACTACCGGCGGACTCTTGGAGGCGATAATACTTGCGGGCGGCTTTGGCACGCGTCTTAAGGACGTGGTAAAAGACGTTCCAAAACCGATGGCGGACGTGGGCGGAAAGCCGTTTCTAAGACATATCTTCGAATGGCTTTTAAAGTCGGGAGTCAGCAGGGTAATTTTATCCGTCGGGTACAGGAGCGAGGTGATTGTAAATTATTTCGGGGCCTCATTTTGCGGAGTTGAGATCGCTTATTCGTCCGAGGACGAACCGCTTGGAACCGGCGGCGCCGTGCGCCGGGCTCTCGCGCTGGCAAAGTCGGGGGACGTCCTGGTCTTAAACGGGGACAGTTTTTTTGATGTTGACCCCAAAAAGCTTTTCGCGTTCCATCTGGAGAAAAAATCAATGATGACAATGGCGTTAAAGCCCATGTTGGATTTTGAAAGGTATGGCTCCGTCGAGGTCGAAGGCGGGATGATTGTCGGATTTCGCGAGAAGGCCCTTGTTAAATCGGGCCTGATAAACGCCGGAGTTTATGTGGTTCGTAAAAAACTCGCCGAATTATTGGAAGAGTACAAGACTCCGTTTTCTTTGGAGGCCGATTTTTTGCAAAAAAAATGCCTCGAACTGAAGGTGGCCGCATATGTGGGAAACGGGTATTTTATAGACATCGGCGTCCCGGAGGATTACAAAAGGGCGCGGGCGGAGTTTGAAAAGTGTTTTCAAGGCGGGGTTAAATGACTTTGAAAAAAAACGGCGAGGACAGAAGGCTTCGGGAGGCCGCGTGCGACGGCCTTGGGAAGCCGGAACTGGTTCATGAAAACCCATGGTTCAGAGTCTGCAATCGCGGAGGCTACTTCACGACCGAGCCGGTTCAAAGGGGTTTGGCGGTTCTGCCGGTGGTCGAGGGGCGGGGGATAGTCCTAATACGATCCCGCCGCCCGGTGGTAAACGACACCCCGTTGGAGATTCCAGCCGGGGGAATTGGGGACGACGAGGAGCCGCGCGCCGGGGCGTCGAGAGAGCTTGCCGAGGAGACGGGCGTCCGGATAGGGGATCTTTCCAGGTTTGAGATGTTGCCCCCTTTGTCGCATTCCACCAATCGAAACCCGATGCTGTTTTATGTCTACAAAGTCGTCATTACGGCCGGGGAGTTTGAAAACCGCGGCCCGCACGACCACGAGGTGGAGAGTGTGCACCTCTACTCCTTCGACGAGATTCGTAAAATGATAAGAAGCGGGGAGATGTACGTAGCCGTGCCAATTGCCATAATCCTCCGGTTCCTCGACAACCCGGAGACTCGCGCCGGGAGGCGGGGGAAATGAGCGCCGGGCCTATTTTGGTGGCCGGCGGTAGCGGCATGGCGGGGCTGGGCGTTTTGGGCGCGATTGAAAAGGGGTTGCCCTCGGCTTCGGTAAGGGCTACTTACAACTCCACGGCTCCGGCGGGAATTTTTCCCGGCACGGAATGGGTCAAGGCCGATCTGACCACGCGCGAGGGTTGTAAAAAGGCCGTGTGGGGATGCGGCTCCGCGATACTGGTTGCGGCAAACACCGGCGGCGCGTCGGCGGCAATGGCGAACCCCGCCCACCAGGTGACGGACAACATCGTAATGGACGCGCTTCTTCTAGAGTCCCTTCACGAAGCCGGGGTGTCGCGCGTAGTTTACGTATCCAGCGCCACTGTTTACCAGGAGACGGAAGGGCGCATAAAGGAGGGGGATTTGGATTGGAACAAGGATCCCCATCCGGCCTATCTAGGCGTCGGCTGGGCCAAGCGCTCCGCGGAAAAGCTCTGCTGGTTTTGGCACTCAAAATACGGGATGGAAATAGTCGTCGCGCGTGCGTCCAACATCTACGGCCCGTTTGCGAAATTCAACCCCGCCACGTCCAATTTTATTCCCGCCATAGTGCGAAAAGCGGTGGACGGGATGGATCCGTTCGAGGTTTGGGGGAGCCCTGACGTGAGCAGGGACGTTATTTTTTCCGAGGATTTTGGCTCGGCGGTTTTGGCTCTTTACAACGCCGGGGGGGTAAAATACAATGTTTTCAATCTCGGCACCGGAATGCCAGTGACCGTGAACCAGGTGGTTCTCGCCGCGTTGGGAGCGGCCGAACACAAGCCATCCAAAATCGTCTATTCCGGGCCGGTTGGAGCCGTCGTCCGGCAACGAGTCCTTGACTGCTCGAAACTTTTCGATGCGACGGGATGGACCCCCAAGTTTTCGTTGCGGGACGGGATTGCCGCGACCGTCGAATGGTGGCGCGAGAACGGGCGCGTTTGGAAAAAATAGGCGTTTTGAATGGTTGTGGAGTGATGGAAAAAAACCTCGGAGGGATGTGCAAGGCAATCCGAAAGGACATCCTGCATATTTCCAAGGCGAGCGGGCACGGCCACATACCCACCTGTTTTTCCATTGTCGAGATACTCGTGGCCCTCTATTCGACCGTCAGACACGACCCCAAAAAACCAAAATGGGAGGAACGCGACCTCGTAGTTCTCAGCAAGGGACACGGCGCTCTGGCGCTTTATGCGGTTATGGCCCGTTTCGGATACTTCGACATAAAGGACGTGGAAAAATTCGGATCCTTTAAGACGATTTTCGGTTGTCATGCAAACCGGCTTAAGGTGCCCGGGGTGGAGGTCTCCACCGGCTCGCTAGGGCACGGCATAGGCGTGGCGGTGGGGATGGCGCTCGCCCTAAAAATTAAAAAGAGCGCGAGACAGGTCTACGTGGTGATAGGGGACGGGGAATCCAACGAGGGGACGGTTTGGGAGGCGGTTCTTGCGGCGGAAAGCCAAAAGCTGGACAACCTGACGATAATTTACGACGACAACCGCTCTCATCCGAGGGGACTTCAAATTACAAATCCATCCGAGAAATTCGCCGCATTTGGATGTTCGGTGTCGAGGGTGCCGGGGCACGATTTGAACGAGCTTTCCAAGGCGATTTGTTCTCCCAACCACGGAAAACCCAGGGTGGTGGTGGCGGACACGATAAAGGGGTGCGGCTCCAAGACGATGATGAGCGACGTCTACGCCTGGCATAGAAGGTCGCCGAGTGACGCGGAATACCCGATTCTGCTGAAAGAAATTGACGAAATGGCGGTTTGAGAAAAAATGAGAAAACAATTTAGGGACACGGCGATGGATCTAAGCCTCCGAGACGACAGGACGGTAATGCTCTTTGGCGACGTGAGCGTCTATCTCTTCAAGGAGTTTCAGGACAAATACCCGGACAGGTTCTACAACCTCGGCATATGCGAAAACACCATGATAAGCGCCGGCGCCGGGATGTCCTCGCAGGGGCTGATTCCGTTCATCCACACCATAACCCCGTTTCTTACCGAGAGAAGCTTCGAGCAGATAAAGCTGGACATGTCCTACAACAGACTCTCCGGAAACATCCTCACCTGCGGGGCGACGTTCGACTACGCCTGGGACGGCGCAACGCACCAGTGCTACACTGATTTGGCGATTCTTTCGATGTTGCCGAATCTGGAAGTCATACAGCCAGGCTCCCGAAAGGAGCTGGACGTATTGCTCCGAAGCCAGTACGCCAACGACAAATGCACTTATTACCGGCTCTCAGACAAGCCGCACGCAATCGACCTGCCGGCGGAGTTTGGAAAGGCGGTCGTCCTAAAGGACGTCGGCGCAAAAATGACGATTATGACCGCCGGCCCCATTTTGGCCAACGTGCTTCCGGCGGTGCAGGATTTGGACGTGAATCTGGTTTATTTCCACACTATAAAACCGATAGACCGCAACGCGATTATAAAATTCAAGGAGACCAAAATCCTTGTGGTTCACGATGCATTCGGCCTTTTCGAGGCGATTAGCAGAGTAGGCGGCCTCTCGGCGGAATATTACGGCCTGCCGGAGGATAAATTTTGCGACACCTACGGGACGTTGGAACAGATTCGCCAGGACGTGGGGTTGGACGTGAAGGGCATTAGAGAAAAGGCGCGGGGATTTCTCAATTGCAAATGACGCGGGAAATGGTTTGACGACCGGGGGATTCTACGAGGGCAAAAAGGTTCTTGTAACCGGGGGAAGCGGTTTTGTCGGAACGCATTTTGTCCGCCAGCTTTTGGGGCGGGGGGCCGATGTCCGAGTGCCGCTTCATATCCGGCCCATGCTGGAAAAAGATCCCAGGGTCGAGATCGTCGCCTGCGACCTTGCAAACCTGAACGATTGTTTAAAGGCTTTCAGTGGCGTTGACTATGTTTTTCACGCCGCCGGCGTTGTGTTCGGCGCGGGGGTCGGTGGCGCGGGTCAGATGTCCGGCATTTCCACGAACCTAATTTTGACGGCGCGAACCCTGGAGGCCGCGTGGATGTCGGACGTAAAACGGGTTTTGATTTTTTCAAGCGGCGCCACGGTTTATCCGGCGGCGAACCACCCGGTCAAGGAGGAGGAGATGTGGGACGGCCCCCCCACCGATGCCTATTTCGGATACGGCTGGATGCGAAGGTACATGGAATTGCTGGGGCAGTTCGTGGAAAAAAAATCGGAGGTCGGCGTGGCCATCTGCCGGCCCACGGCCATTTACGGCCGCCACGACAACTTCGACCCGAAGACAAGCCATGTCCTTCCCGCGCTCATTCGCAAGGCCGTGGAGAAGGAGAACCCCTTCATCGCGTGGGGAACGGGGGACGAGGAGAGGGATTTTCTCCATGTTGACGACCTCGTGCGCGGCTGTCTTCTATTGTTGGAAAAACACGCGACCGGCGACCCGGTGAACCTCGGTTATGGGGCGACGGTCTCCATAAAGGAGGCGCTGATGATTATTTTAAAGGCGGCGGGGCACGAGAACGCCAAGGTGGTCTTCGACTCCGCAAAGCCGTCCACAATCTCGATTCGTTCTGTGGACATATCCAAGGCGAGACGACTGCTCGGTTTTGAGCCGCTCATATCCCTCGAGGAGGGCCTGCGAGACGCCGTTGAATGGTATAGTGGGGCGCACGGGTGTGGTTGAGTTGCCGCTACCGCCGGTCGGTCGCGGCATTGTGATGAATTTGTTTTGAAAGAAAGTGATGGAAACTTTTAAGGTCGGGGCCGACGATTTTTTGGAGATGTTCGACTGCGGGCCGGGCGGACTTCCGCCTGATTTCTTCGCCGTTCTGGCTAGGATGGACACGCGGCACCGGGATGCGAATAATAAGGAGCTGGAGGAATATGTTCTCGCGCTTCTGAAAAAAATCAACTCTCCTGAAATTTTCAGGGCCAAGGAAGAAAACCATGACGCTTGGGAAAAGGGGTGGAAGGAAAACTTGGACGCGCTTTCCCCCGGGAATAAAACCGCCGACGCCTTGAAGCCAAGATATTATCGAGGGTCGAAATTCCTTAGGTACAAGAACAAGCTCATCGTGACCGACAACATAAATCTGGAGCACGACCTCTTCGTTCTGATGAGAATAATTCTTTTTAGGAAATACCTTTTAAAATTTGACGACGTCTACGAGTTTGGTTGCGGAAGTTGCCAGAACCTCCTTATGTTGTCGGAGATGTTCCCGGAAAAGAGTTTGCACGGGTTCGACTGGGCGCGCCCGTCCATGGGGATAATCGAGACACTTGCCGGTAAGTTCGGCAAAAAAGTGGACGGCCGGTTTCTGGACATGCTGAATCCAGACCCCTCGACAACGCTTAAACCAGGCGCGGCAATCATAACCATCCACGCCTTGGAACAGATAGGAAAAGACCACGGGAAGCTCATATCTTTCTTGCTTAACTCCAAACCGGGAATCGTGGTGCACTGCGAGCCAATTCTGGAGTTTTACGACCCGAACAACCTTTTGGATTATTTGGCAATCACCTACACCGAAAAAAGAAACTACCTGTCCGGGTTTCTAACCGCGCTGTTGGAGTTGGAAAAACAGGGGAGAATCGAGATTCTGGAAAAGCGGAGGCCCTACCTGGGCGGGGTGGTCCACGAGGCGTCTTTGATTGTGTGGAGGCCAGTATGACAGCCGGTCGCAACCCTGAAAACATAATCCGAGGCTTGTAGCCCGTGCTGGAGGACAAGATTCTCGTCTCCTTTAAAGGGAAAAACGTCCTTGTCACCGGCGGCACCGGGCTTATAGGCCGCCAGGTGGTTTCTATTTTGTGCGACGCCGGCGCGTGCGTCAGAATCGTCTCGCTCGACAATTTCAAGGTGGACGAAAAGGCCGAGCATTTGGTTGGCGACCTTTCAAATTTGGACTATTGCAAGGAAGTTACCAAAGGGGCCGACTTTGTTTTTCATCTTGCCGGCGTTCAGGGAACCGTGGCCACATCCGTGTCGAAAATGGCGAGTCATTTCGTTCCCACGCTTATGGTCAATACAAACGTTTTGGAGGCCGCCAGGGTAAACAAAGCGCAAAAGCTTGTTTTCTCAAGCTCCATCGGCGCGTACGCCGACGCGGAGTTTCTGACCGAGGGAAATGCAAAGCTGGACACAATTCCGATGTCGTTTGCGGGATGGGCCAAGCGGATGACGGAGTTGCAAATTTATTCTTACAAAATGCAATACGATCTGCACAATTATTCCGCCGTGCGGCTTGGAGCCATATACGGGCCGGGTGATAATTTTGACAAGGAGACGGCGATGGTTATACCGGCGCTAATATCCAGAATTTACGACAAGGAAAACCCGTTGGTGGTATGGGGCGACGGAAGCGCCGTGCGCGATTTCATGTACAGCACCGACGCGGCGGAAGGCTTGTTGCGCGCCCTGCACTTCGGCACGGACGGCGAAATGGTAAATATCGCCAGCGGCGCGGGAACTTCGATACGCGACGTGGTGGCGGCCCTTGGGTCGTTTCTGGATTTCAAATATGAATTTGACTCCACCAAGCCATCCGGGGAGCCTCGAAGGGTTATGGACATATCGAAGGCCCGTAAACTGCTTGGGTTTGAGCCGTCCGTGGATTTACAGGCTGGTCTGCGGAAGACCTGGGAATGGTTCTCGGCCCATCCCGAAGACCACAAAAAGAAACAGAATTATTTTGAAGATGGCTTCGCCGGAAAAAATGGGCGTTAAAAAAGTCGGGCTGGTTCAGATAGGGGATTCGTTCGGCGGCCAGTATTACTTTCCGTATTCCGTCGGCCTGCTTGTCGCTTACGCGAAAAAGCGGCTTGGCGAAAACAGCGGCGTTGAGTTTTCCACCATCTTGTATAAACGAGAGCCAGTGGACGACATGGTAAAAATGCTTTTGGCGGCCGACGTGGTGTTCTACAGCGTCTACCTTTGGAATTACCGCGTTAGCCTGGAAATAGCCAGAAGGGTAAAGCTTGCAAATCCTAAGATAATTAACGTCTTCGGCGGCCCTCAGATTCCTGAAAAACCCGGGAGGATGGAATCGTTTCTTCGCAATGCGTCCCACGTGGATGTGGCAAGCTACGGAGAGGGGGAGCTTCCATTTTTACGGATGGCCGAGAAACTTGGGGACGGAAACTGGGACGGAGTTCCGTCTGTCGGATATTTGGGAAAGGACGGGGCGTTCGTTTACTCGGAACCGTCCGAGACGGTGCCGGACGTGAACGACATCCCGTCCCCCTACCTTTCGGGGGTTTTTGACGGCATCATGGCGCAAAATCCCGGCGAAAAATGGCAGGGGATGTTGGAGACGAACCGGGGCTGTCCTTATACCTGCGCCTTCTGCTATTGGGGTAAAAAGACCGAGCGAAAGGTGAAGACTTTCGAGCTGTCCCGCGTTTATGACGAGATAGACTGGTTTAGCAAAAACAAAGTCGAGTTTATATTCTGTTGTGACGCCAACTTTGGAATGATGGCCAGGGATTTTGAGATAGTGCGAAAAGTGGCCGAAAACAAAAAGGGAAACGGCTGCCCAAACGCCTTCTCTGTCCAGAACACGAAGAACTCCAAAAAGAAAATATTTGAGTTGCACAAAATATTAAACGAGTCGGGTCTTCAAAAAGGGGTGAACCTGGCCCTGCAATCGACGAACGAAAAGACCCTGCGATACATCGAGCGAAGCAACATAGACAACAAAACCTACGGCGAGCTTCAAAAAATGTTCACCGAGAGCAACATCACCACGTTTACCGACATCATCCTCGGTCTGCCCGGCGAGACGTACGACACCTTCGTAAACGGAATATCCGAGGTCATCCTAAACGGCCAGCACAACCGAATACAATTTGCCAACCTCGAGATTTTGGAGAACACGGAAATGGCGGAGGAGTCGTACCGGCTACGATACGGCCTTAAGACCGTAGAGGCCAGGTTTGAGTCGCACCACACCACCCTGCGCGGGGAAGACGGCCCGCCAGAGACCCACAATCTTGTTGTCGCCACGGCCTCCATGCCGCCGGAGGACTGGGTTAGGGCCAAGGTGTTCGCTTGGATGGCCTCGCTCACGCATTTTGGCAAACTGCTCCAGGCCCCCTTTGTGCTCATCCACGCGCTCGGCGGCTCCTCGTACCGCGAGCTTATCGAGGCCTTCACCGTGAAGGATTCGTCCCGTCCCGTGCTGACTAAAATCATATCCGTGTTCGAGCAAAAGGCGCGGGACATCCAGGCGGGGGGGGGCGAATTTAGCGCGTCCAAGGAGTGGTTGGACATAACATGGCACTCGGACGAGCTGGCTTTCATCAACGTCTGCGTAGACGGGCTTTTGGGTGAGTTCTACGCCGAGGCGGAGGGTCTGCTGAAACAATTTTCGGTCGGAATGGAGGCGAAATATCCGGGCATCGTGTCGCAGGCCGTTTTACTTAGCCGCAGTTTGCTGAAACAGCCGTTTTTCTCGCAGGATGTCGAGGTGAGGACGGACTACAATGTCTGGGAGATTTACAACGCCTGTCTCAAGGGCGGGGAGTTCGCCGTAAGAAAGGGGGACTTTAAGGTCGTGGTTGACAGAAGTTCGCAACGATGGGAAAGTTGGCGGGAATGGGCGCAAAAAGTGGTGTGGTACGGGTACAAAAAAGGGGACTATATTTATTCCGCCAGGGGAAAATAACCAAATGTCCGAGAATATTTTAATAAGGCCGATGGAGCGCGGGGATGTCCCGGGGTGCGTGGATTTGATTGCCGCGTTATTTTCCAACCGGCGGCCCGACGGATATTTTATATGGCAGTTGTTTGAAAACGTGTTTCCGGTCGTCTGTTTCGGAGCCTTTGCGGACGGGCGGCTAGTCGGTATGTTCGCGGTTCAAAAACGGACTATGACCGACGGGCGCACGGCGGGCCAGATTATCAGCATGAACATCCACCCCGGTTGGGCGGGGAGGGGGCTTCTGAAAAAAATCTCCGCGCCGGCGCTCGCCGCGTTCGACGATTTGGATTTCGTCTGCATTTTTGTGCATAACGAAAAGTCGGTCGGCCCGGGCCGCGCCGCGTTCGGCCTGACGTTTCCCGAGCCGTTGTCATCTATGGAGCTGGACGCGCGGGGTTTTGTGTCGGCGACGAGCCTCGGGGCCGAGGAGGTGACGGACGTGACCGCTTTTCCGGAGGCAGGCTCCGCGCATGGCGCAAGGCTTGGGCTGGCCGCGACGCGGGGCTTTAGGCGGTGGCGGTTTGGCCGCGCCCCCGTTTACAAGTACAAAAAATTGACCCTTGATGAAAACGCATTTACAATCGTCAAGACCGTTCCCATGGCGGACGGCGCCGGAATGTACGGTGACATAGTGGATTTGGAGTGCGACTCGGAAGACGCGGAAGGGGCAAAGGTTCTGCTCTCCGGTGCTGTGGCATTTCTGGCTAAAAGCGGGGCGACCCAAATCGCAACTTGGGCCACGCCCGGAAGCGTTGTGAGGAGGACGCTGGAAGGTTTGGGGTTCAAACCCGGGTTTAAGAGTTATTTTGGGTTCAAGGCGTTGAACGGGGACGCGCCCGGCCTTGACACGCTGTCGTCATGGCACTTCCGACAGGGGGACGCGCCAAAGTATTAGCCCGCCGGGGTCGCCAAAGGATTTATACACGGCAAAACGCCGAAAAAAGTGGGGGTAGGAAAGTGAGATTTAAAAAGACGAAGTTAAAGGACTGCTGGCTCATCGAGCCGGAAGTGTTCGAGGATTTTCGCGGCGAATACACCATGACGTACAGCGAAAAAGTGTTTGCGGAGAACGGGATAAACGTAAAGTTCGTCGAGGACGACATTTCCATGTCTTCCCGCCACGTCTTGCGCGGAATACACGGAGACCAGAGAACGTGGAAGCTAATATCCTGTCCCCACGGAAAATTTTATTTCATCGTCGTGAACTGCGACCAGCAGTCGCCTGATTTCGGCAAGTGGGACTCCTTCACCCTATCCGCGCGAAACCGAAACATGGTGCTCGTCCCGCCCAAACACGGGAACGCCCACCTCGTGATCAGCGAATCCGCAATTTTCCACTACAAACAGTCCGAGTATTACAACCCCGAGGGGCAGTTTACATATCTTTGGAACGACCCCAAGTTCAATATTTGGTGGCCGGTTAAAAACCCCATGATTTCAAGAAGGGACGAGGAAGGGCATTATGTTTAATACGGTCATTCAATGATTATCACGCGCACGCCTTTTAGGATTTCCTTTTTTGGCGGAGGAACGGACTACCCGGCCTGGTACCGGGAGAACGGCGGGGCGGTGCTCAGCACCACCATAGACAAGTACTGTTACGTCAGCGCCAGATTTCTCCCCCCGTATTTTAAGTACAAATATCTTTTGAGGTACATCC
This sequence comes from Nitrospinota bacterium, assembly GCA_016200345.1. Taxonomy (GTDB): domain Bacteria; phylum Nitrospinota_A; class UBA7883; order JACRGQ01; family JACRGQ01; genus JACQEX01. The sequence continues at coordinate 1,138 of JACQEX010000093.1, read as the reverse complement.
AACGCGAGGAGACGGGAACCGTTGACGAAATAAAACATCCCGTGGTTCGCGAGGCGCTAAAAATGCTGGGTGTGACAAAGGGGATAGAGATGATTTATGCGGCGGACATACCGGCCCAATCTGGCGTTGGCTCCAGCTCCGCTTTTTCCGTCGGTTTTTTGCACGCGCTTTACGCGCTTATGGGCAAGATGTCGTCCAAGCGCCAGCTGGGTCGCGAGGCGATGCATCTGGAGCAGGACATTTTAAAGGAAAACGTCGGCTCCCAAGACCAGGTGGCGGCGGCCTTTGGCGGATTTAACAGGATAGAGTTTGGCGGGGCCGGAGAATTTTACGTCAGCCCGATAACCATACCGGCCCAAAAACTCCACCATCTTCAGGACAACCTGATACTTTTTTTTACAGGCTTCACCCGCAACGCAAACGAAATAGCCGCCGAGCAGGTTAAGAACACCCCCTCAAGAAAGGCGGAGCTTACCGAGATGCGCGCAATGGTGGATTCCGCAGTTTCAATTCTCAACGGGCCGGATCACGGCTACAAGGATTTTGGAAAACTTTTACACGAAGGGTGGCGACTAAAAAAAATGATGTCCGGCTCCGTGACGACCGGCCAGATTGACGACATTTACGAAAGGGGCTTAAAGGCCGGGGCGTTGGGCGGCAAGCTTATAGGCGCGGGGGGAGGGGGGTTTATGCTTTTTTACGCTGACCCAAGCGTGAAATATAAAATCAAGGAGGCCCTAAAAGGGGTGTTGCACGTTCCTTTCGCGTTCGAAAATTTGGGTAGCCAGGTCATTCTCTATTCTCGGCAGGAAACATTCTAGTGTAGTGTCCCAGTATCTCCTCTACAGGCGGTGCATGCACCAACACGAATTGGTAGCAACGGGATTCATCCTGTTGTTGCGCCCGTAGGGCGCAAGGCAGGCTAAAGCCCGCCGCTACCATAGCGTAGTTATTTTACTGGGACACTACACTAGCGGATGTTTTTTTAACCCATGTTCCTGTTGCCTCATGGGAAAAGGTAACCGAAGGAGGGATTGATTTTGAATCAACAGCCTCACGACTCATGTGACCTTAGATCATTAAAGAACCTCCTGAGCTTTTTCTCAATCTCTTTTTTCAGGACGAACGGGTTTAGAGT
>JACQEX010000095.1 GCA_016200345.1 Nitrospinota bacterium | reverse complement strand
GTTGACCTTGCATCCAAGTTATGGGGAAAAACAAACCGCCGTCATGCCGTTTGTTTCTGAAAACCTAAGGGGGAAAATTGACAATCTCTTTCCGCTCTACCTGTTGGAGGGAGGGTTCCCGGAGGTTTGGAGTCTTCCTGACTGGGAGACGAAGCAGGCATATCTTTACGACAACCAGATTAAAAAGGTCATTATGGAGGATCTTGTTTTGGCGACCGAACTTCGGAAGCCAGAAAATTTGAAAAATTTTTTTATCTCCCTTCTCGAGCGGCCCGGTCGGGAGATTAATTTCGGCCAGATTGCGGGTAACTTGGGGATAAGCCTTGGCGTGATAGAAAAATTTTTTCCGTTGCTGGAAATGACGGATTTAATACGTCATGTGGGTAAATTTTCCAAGGGGGGAATCAGGGTGAGGAAGGGGAATATAAAATGTTATTTGGTGGATTTGGCATTGCGTAACGCCGTAATGCGCGTGGATGAAGAGAAGCCCGAAGTCAAAAGGAACATCTTTTACACGTAACGCCGTAATGCGCGTGGATGAAGAAGCCGTCACAGGAGAGAACGGCATTATCGGTCTTTATGCGGAAAACTTGGTTTTCAACGCCTTGGATAAATGGCGCGGGAAAATTGACGTAACTTATTACAGAGAAAAAGATTCCGAGATAGATTTTATAATGCACTTGGCCGCAGGAAAGTATCTTCCAATCGAGGTGAAATACAGAAATAAAGTGCCGACGGGGGAATTAAAAACAATCGGACATTTTTCAAAGAAAAAGGGCACCTTTGGTCTAGTAATTACAAAACTATGGAAAGATGTCGGTTGGGTTGAAAACTTTTTTATGATTCCTCTGCCACAATTTTTGGTTTTGTTTGATTAAGTTTTTTTCATCCCGATAATCCTCAAGATTTTTTCAACGTCGAGGTGGCGGGAAAAAAAGGCGGCTAGTTTGTCGTACTCCGCCTCGCGGTAGGCGGGGCCGTCCGCATCCACGGCCCCGCTTTTATCGGCGAGGTCCGGGTTTAGCGACCGCAACATTGCGGCTCTAAAACCCGGCTCGTCAAACAGTCCGTGAATATACGTGCCCCAAATTTTGCCGTCCTCCGAAACCGCGCCGTCCGGGTGCTCCCTCCCGTCCGCGCCCAAAACGGTCGCAAACGGCGCGAAAATTTCCCCATCGGTCACGCCCATGTGGATTTCGTAGCCGACGAGTTTGTGCCCCCCTTGCGCGGTTTTTGCCTCCACGCGGGCCAGCTTTTTTTCCTTGTCAAAAACCGTCCTTAGGTTCAAGAGTCCAAGGCCGAACGAAAAGCCGGGCGTCCCCTCCACTCCGTGCGGGTCGTCCGCCGATTTACCCAGCATCTGGAACCCGCCGCAGATCCCGGCTATCCGCCCCCCCTTGTCGGCGTATTGCGCCACGCGCATGTCCCAGCCGGTTTCCCCCATCCACGCCAGATCCCCCCTTGTGTTTTTACTGCCTGGAATAATCAGAAGGTCAATCCCCTCCAAACTGCAAGGACGCGACAGATAGCTTAGGTTTACCGAGGCGTCCCTCGCGAGCGGTTGAAAGTCGGTGAAGTTTGAAATATGCGGAAGGCGCAAAACGGCGATGTTTATCTTATCCTTTTTTACCGTCTCCCCGTGGTCGGTGAGGTTTTCAAGCGACACCCCGTCCTCCTGTTCCACGTTGATGTTATCGAAATACGGCACCACCCCCAGCACCGGCAGGCCGGATTTTTCCTCGATAAAATCTATCCCGGTTTTGAAAAGCGAGACGTCCCCCCGAAACCGGTTTATGACAAATCCCTTGACCAAGGCTCGTTCCGCGTGGGTAAGAAGATCCAACGTCCCCAAAATTTGGGCGAAAACCCCGCCTTTGGAAATATCCGCCACAATTATCACGGGTGCGGAGCAGGAGAGGGCGGTGCGAAAATTCGCCAGGTCGAAGTCACGCAAATTCACCTCGACGCACGAACCGGCTCCCTCGATGACGACCAATTCAAACTCGTTCCTCAGTCTCGCCAAACTTTCCTGAGTTTTTGCAAAAGTCGCGTCCCTGTTCGTCCTAAATTCGGAAGACGATGCCTCCCCCGCGACCTTTCCGTGCAGAACCACCTGCGATCGGTTTTGTCCCTGCGGTTTTAGCAAAAGTGGATTCATGTCCATCCGAGGCTCCAGCCGTGCGCACTGCGCCTGTACGGCCTGAGCCCGCCCTATCTCGCCGCCCTCAAGAGTGACGAAGGAATTGTTGGACATATTCTGGGCCTTGAAGGGGGCCACCCTTATGCCCAAGTCGCTGAAAATTCTGCAAAGCGCGGCCGTCACCATGCTTTTGCCGACCTCGGAGCCGGTTCCAAGAATGACCAGGCAAGGAGCCAGCACTACGTTTTTTTCCGAATTTTCGACCCCTTTGCCCATGTCGGAATAATAACCCGCTTTCAAGTTGGAGCAAACTACGATTAAAAAATATTGTTTTTTGTACCGCAGTACATAAGAAAAACAATTAATTGTCCCACGCTGGTGTTAGAATACCACCGAAGGGAGTTGGATTTCTTATGATGTACAAAGACGCCAGAAAGCAGGAGATGTACGATTGGTTCCACGAGCGTTTCGCGGTTCCAAGCCCGGAGGGCGGAAACGAGCCGTCGGAAGATAAGTATTTGTATTCCTGCGGAGGGCCGTACTGCCCCAAAGACATCGTAAGTTCCAATTTTTCCGGCATATTTCCAGCCGATGTAATCAACGAGGTGATTCGAGACTTAGAGCGCGAAAACCGTGAATGGGTTATGCGCAGAATCGACGCCCCCTCCTTCCTATAGTCCCGGCGCGGCTATTCCAAAGCCCCTATTCTGTGGAGTCATGTCCGGCTTTGGAAAGCGTTACTATTGTAGTGTCCCAGTAATATCTTTACGCTATGGTAGCTTTCGTCAACCTTTATCAAGTTGCCTGCTTTATCTCTCTGACTTGGAACCCAAAAGTGCAAACCATTCACTGCGGCCTGCCTTGCGCCCCGCCTTCGTCAACCCTCATAAAGTCTCAAACCGCCGTCGGCAACCTTCATCAAAGTAGCGGTGATGCACGCTCTGAC